>NZ_JAKJTJ010000021.1:0-369800 GCF_050337905.1 Vibrio clamense
GTTTGCGGGTAGCAACAAAGTATCGGGCGACGTTGAATTCTCTGGCGGTCTTGCTGGTGAGCTAGACATGCAAGCGGGTCGTAAAGAAACGGTTGATACTATTGATGTAAGAACGGTTGGCGGTTCACAAGAATCAGTAGCGGTTATTGATGCAGCACTTAAATATGTCGATAGCCACCGTGCAGAACTGGGTGCTTTCCAAAACCGTTTCGAACATGCAATCAACAACTTAGACAACATCAACGAAAATGTTAATGCTTCTAAGAGCCGCATCAAAGATACTGATTTCGCGAAAGAAACGACGCAAATGACGAAGACACAAATTCTTGGTCAAGCATCGAGCTCAATTCTTGCACAAGCGAAGCAAGCGCCTAACTCAGCATTAAGCTTGCTAGGCTAAATGTTAGGTTAAAGCTTAACGATAAAATAGAAGCCAAGTAATGTTACTTGGCTTTTTGCTTATCTGGATTTATTCATAGCAACTCTTATTACCTATGGGGTGTCTGGATTGACACGACATAGGTAATAACGTTGGTATTTCTAGTGGGTTAACTACAGGTGTACAGGAGAAAGGTATCGGTTAGATGATTTCACTCAATACTAATACATCTGCGATGATCACTCAGCGGTATTTTAGCGACGCTGCTTCTGAAACATCTGACACGCAGCGAAAATTGAATTCAGGCTATCGGATAAACTCTGCAAGTGACGATGCCGCAGGAATGCAAATATCAAATACCTTAAGCACACAAACTCGGGGTATTGATGTTTCGTTGAGCAATGCCGCTAATGCCTACTCGGTTGCTCAAACGGCAGAGAGTGCGCTTCAAGAAAGCAGTGACATGCTGCAGCGGTTACGATCATTATCGCTACAATCATCCAACGGTTCAAACTCTCAAGATGATCGTGATGGGATCCAGCATGAGGCCAGTGCATTAAAAGATGAACTAAACAGAATTGCTCAAACGACCACTTTTGCAGGTAAAAATCTGTTTAATGGCTCATTTGGTTCCCAGAGCTTCAACATTAGCCCAAATGCTGACTCTATATCACTTCATTTAAAAAATATGAGTACCAACCTTCCAGAGACGGGAGGGCATTATTACATTGCAAATGAAAGTGTTGATGAAACTTGGCAAGTTCCTAAAAGCAATCTCTCATTGAATGTGAAGTATGACGATGTGAGTGGGGAGAAACAAAATCAACAGATTAGACTGAAGGCCGGTGATAGTATTAATGAGGTCGCGACTTACATTAATTCTCAACAAGATATTGTGGACGCATCTGTTACCGAAGATAGGAAGCTTCAATTGTTTATGGGGACGTTGAGTGCTCCCAAGGGTTTTGATATTTCGGGTAGTTTGAATGAACAGCTTGATTTTGAAGGCGGTGATTTACTCACGCTTGATGATTTAGACTTAAGTTCGCTAGGGCAGTCACAGTTGGGCGTATCACTTGTCGATACGGCGATGAAATATGTCGATTCACACCGCAGTGAAATTGGTAGTTTTCAAAATCGAGTTGAAGTCACCATTGATAACCTGCATAGCATAAATCAGAACATGACCGCGTCTAAAAGCCGAATTAAAGATGCCGACTTTGCCAGAGAATCTGTTAATCAGTTTAAATCTCAAGCCTTACAGCAAGCGACATCGACGTTATTGGTTCAAGCTAAACAGATCCCTAGTGCAGCATTAGGCTTATTATCTTAGTTTATTTCCTTAGTTGACTAGATTGGTTTTACTGGAATAAAAAAAATGCTGCCATTAGGCAGCATTTTTACGTTTTAGGGTAGCTAATTACTTAGTTACGCGCAGTACTGGTGTTTCACCAACAACAACAGAACCAGCAAGTTTGTTCAACTCTTTGATTTCGTCCATGTTAGAGATAACAACTGGAGTCAATGTTGATTTTGCTTTCTCTTCAAGAAGCGCAAGATCAAATTCGATAACCGTGTCACCAGCTTTAACTGATTGGCCTTCTTCAGCGATACGCTTGAAGCCTTCGCCTTTTAGTTCAACAGTATCGATACCGAAGTGAACAAAAAGCTCAACGCCATCATCAGACTCAATAGAGAATGCGTGGTTAGTTTCGAAGATTTTACCGATAGTACCGTTTACTGGAGCTACCATTTTGTCGCCAGTAGGTTTGATCGCGATACCGTCACCAACGATTTTTTCAGCGAAAACTACGTCTGGCACATCTTCAATGTTTACGATCTCACCAGATAGAGGTGCGATAATTTCGATTGCACCCGCGTCAGCGCTATCGTCAGATACTAGTTTCTTAAGTTTGTCAAACAGACCCATGTCTTGCTCCTAAAGAATATTTTTGAATCAACCAATTATATTAGTTGTTTGTCTTTTCTGCGATAAATTTTTCAACGCAAGCTTGAATTTCTGCCGCTGTAGGCAGAGAAAGTGCTTCTTCAGCCATCGCTTTTACTTCAGAGAAGTTTGAGTTACGGATAACTTTCTTCACTTTAGGGATAGATATTCCGCTCATACTGAACTCATCTAGACCCATACCAAGTAGAAGTAGAGTAGCACGTTCGTCGCCAGCAAGCTCGCCACACATACCAGTCCATTTACCTTCTTTATGAGATGCATCAATAACTTGTTTAATAACCGTTAAAACAGCTGGAGAAAGTGGGTTGTAAAGATGAGAAATCATCTCGTTACCACGGTCTACTGCAAGAGTATATTGAGTTAAGTCATTTGTGCCAATAGAGAAGAAACTAACTTCTTTCGCTAGGTGATGAGCAATCGCAGCTGCTGCTGGAGTTTCAACCATAACGCCAATTTCGATCTCTTCATCGAAGGCCAAACCTTCAGCTCGAAGTTCAACTTTATATTCTTCAATCGCTTTTTTCAGTTCACGGATTTCTTCAACAGAGATAATCATTGGGAACATGATACGTAGTTTTCCGTGTGCAGAAGCACGCAGGATGCCACGTAGTTGGTCACGTAAAATTTCACGACGATCTAGACTGATACGAACAGCGCGCCAGCCTAGGAACGGGTTCATTTCTTGTGGAAGATCCATATAAGGTAGATCTTTATCACCACCGATATCCATAGTACGGATAATCACTGATTCACCATGCATTGCTTCCGCTACTTCTTTATAAGCAACGTACTGCTCTTCCTCAGTAGGAAGGGCATCGCGATCCATGAATAAGAATTCTGTACGGTACAGACCAACGCCTTCACCACCGTTACGGATGATGCCATCGCAATCTTTTACTGTACCGATGTTACCGCAAACTTCTACTTGATGATCATCAAGAGTGATTGCTGGTAAATCTTTAAGTTTAGCTAGTTCAGCTGCTTCTGCTTCAAAATCGGCTTTGATTTTTTGAGCTTCTGCTAATTCAGCGTCTGATGGGTTTACGATGATTTTATTGTTCATCGCATCTAGCACAAGCATGTCGCCATTCTTGATTTGCTTCGTAATATCGTTAGTACCAACGATAGCTGGAAGTTCAAGTGAACGAGCCATGATTGAAGTATGAGAAGTACGACCACCGATGTCACAAGCGAAACCAAGAACGTAATCTAGGTTGATTTGTGCAGTTTCTGACGGTGTTAGATCGTAAGCGACTAGGATCACTTCTTCATTGATATCACTGATAGATACAATGTTGATTCCTAGTGCATTTTTAACAAAGCGTGTACCGATATCACGGATATCTGTTGCACGTTCTTTTAGGTATTCGTCATCAAGAGATTCAAGAGCGACAGCTTGTTCTTCGATCACGGTATGGATCGCGTTGTCTGCATGCATCTTGTCTTTTTTGATAAGGGCTAAAATTTCTTCTTCTAGCTCTTCATCTTCCAGCAACATGATGTGGCCTTCAAAGATTGCTTCTTTTTCTTCGCCAAATGTTTCAAGTGCTTTTTGTCTAACGATTTCTAATTGTTGAGAAGATTTGTTACGAGCATCAAAAAAGCGTTGAACTTCTGCTTCTACTTGATCGTCAGAGATAGAGTGAGTATTTAGGACAATTTCATCTTCTTGAAGTAGTAGTGCTTTACCAAAAGCAATACCTGGAGATGCTAGGATGCCTGAAATCATAGCTTTACCTTAAGTTGGTCAACTGTAAACGGGAGAATGAGTGCTATTTGCTAACGTTAATTATAGCGCCAATGATCGGTTATATTTAATAAAGCCACTTCGCAATAGCAAAATGGCTTTTAAATATAAATCAATTATTAGTGTAGTTGGTCCATAAGAGCAACTAGGTGATCAACTGCAGGTTGAGCTTGTGGGCCTTCTGCTGAAATAGTCACTACAGTGCCTTTTACTAGGCCAAGAGTTTGCAGTTTGAAAAGGCTTTTCGCGCTAGCGCTTTTGCCGTTAGAAGTTACAGTGATGTCTGCGTCAAATGCTTTAGCTTCTTTAACAAACTGTGCAGCAGGACGTGTGTGAAGACCATTTTCTGCTGTAATTTCTACTTGCTTCTCGTACATGTGATATACCCCAATTAATTTATTTTTGTATGATTATTAACCATTTCAGCTTAACCGTTTTAACCTGTTCCGGCTAGGGAAGAAGTTTCTCAATCGTATTAGAACTGATACTAGTTTAATTTTTTTCAATCGCCAATTTGATTAAACCAAACCTGCGATCAATGAAAATGTGTATTTTGCTTCTTTTATTTTGAAGCTTAAAATAATACAGGGCTGATATTACCAAAGGTGGAGTCAGGATCAACAAAAAAGCCCCATAAAGGGGCTTTTTTAAATTAAAAATTGATTTGACCACATATTATTGTTGGTTCTCTTTCTCGGTAAAAACACCTGAAAACAGAGCTGTACTGAGGTAACGCTCACCAGAGCTTGGTAAGATGGTTACAATAGTTTTCCCTTCAAATTCAGGTAGTTCAGCTAATCTGTTGGCCGCAACAACCGCTGCTCCAGAAGAGATTCCCGCAAGAATTCCTTCCTCTTCCATTAGGCGTTGAGCCATCTCAATCGCTTCATCTGAAGTGACGGCTTCTACACGGTCAATTAACTCTAAATCGAGGTTTCCAGGAATAAATCCGGCACCAATACCTTGAATCTTATGTGGCGCAGGTGTGATTTCTTGCCCTGCGAGAGCTTGGGCGATCACTGGAGATTCCGCTGGTTCTACAGCGACAGAGACAATGGCTTTGCCTTTTTCACCTTTAATGTAACGACTTGTTCCCGTTAATGTACCACCTGTACCCACACCAGAAACGAATACATCAATCTCGCCATCAGTCGCGTCCCAAATTTCAGGGCCTGTCGTTTTTTCGTGAATCTGCGGGTTAGCTGGGTTGTTGAATTGTTGTAACAGTAAGAACTTACTTGGGTCGCTTGCCACAATCTCTTCTGCTTTTGCGATAGCGCCTTTCATGCCTTTTGGTGCTTCAGTAAGAACTAAGTTAGCCCCAAGAGCCTTGAGAAGTTTACGACGCTCTAAACTCATTGATTCAGGCATTGTCAGAGTTAACTTATAGCCACGAGCTGCCGCAACAAAAGCTAAAGCAATACCAGTATTTCCACTTGTTGGTTCTACGAGTTCAATTCCCTGCTTTAAAGTACCCGCTTTTTCAGCTTCCCAAATCATATTGGCACCGATACGGCATTTCACACTGAAGCTTGGATTACGTGCTTCGATTTTAGCGAGTACTTTGCCTTTACTTACTTTGTTTAAACGCACAAGGGGAGTGTTACCAATAGTTAGGCTGTTATCTTCGTAAATTTTGCTCATTATGATGTTCCTTCATGTATGTTCTAAACAACTGGGTATCTAAGATGGTCGCCAATTGTTGGGTAGCGTTTGGAGTCGTACTGAGAGCTTATGTTAGAACAAAAAAATGGAGAAGGATTAAAAAGTTATATCTTATGGGAGGTTGGTAGATTAATGGGAGAACCACGAGAGAGTTCTCCTCATTTTTCAGGAATTCAGTGGTTTATTTGTGGAAATCTTTATATTCGGCAACCCAAAGAGCTGTCGCACCACAAACGGCAATTGGCATAACAAATAGATTCAGCACAGGTATGGTGGTGAACACTGACACTAAAGCACCAAAGCTATAAGCTTTCGCCTGTTTTTGTTTCAAATTGTTTCTCATGGTCGAGAAATCGATTTTATGGTTATCGAAAGGATAATCACAGTATTGAATCGCTAACATCCAAGCCGTGAATAAAAACCACAATATAGGACCTACTGTTTGGCCAAGAGCGGGAATGAGCAATATTAAAAAGAGTCCAATAGCTTTTGGTAAGACATAACGTAATTTGCGCCATTCGCGAGCAAGGATGCGCGGCGTATCTTTTAGCACGTCCATCAGGCCATCATCATTGACTTTCTGACCAGATAGCTTCATCTCTACTTTTTCAGCTAATAGACCATTAAATGGAGCCGCTATAAAATTGGCTAGCGTACTGAAGAAGTAAGAGAAAGTAGCCAGAATAGTCAATACAAGAAGCGGCCACAAAAGATAACTTAACCATGAAAGAAATTCAGGAAGTTGCCCCATCCAGTTGGTTATCCAAGCATCAAGGTTTGAAAATAGGAAAAACAACGCCCCGCCGACTAGTACGATATTTGCGAGAAGTGGAAGTAATACATATTGGCGAATGCCCGGTGTTAGGGCTAACTCTAATCCATAAAAGAAATAGCCAAAACCTGATCTTTGTTTGTTCTCTGAGTTCATAATGTTTTATATTTTACCGTAAATGACTTTTTGTATTGTACTTAACCAAATTTAGAAGAAAAGCATGATGAAAATCTCAGCATGTGGGGAACTTCTCACATTAAGTTGTTCTAAAATAGCATAGAGATTTGATAGAGTAGCGGTATAAGCCGATTTAACCCACCTTAGTGACGTTGATTTAGAGTGTTTTTATTAAGATGATTAAAATAACACCATTTAAATGCTATCACTAAGAAGCAGAGAGTAAACAATGCAGGAATTGCGATTCGTACTCATAATTGTTGGCGCGCTAGCGATCGCCGCATTATTGTTTCATGGTCTTTGGACTAGTAAGAAAGAAGGGAAATCTAAGTTTGGGAATAAGCCACTCGGTAAACTAGATTTAGACGATTCTGATGAGAAAGAAGAGGCGCCTGTTCGCTCATTTGCTCCTGAGGATGATTTTGAAATCATTCGTAAAGTGAGAAAAGAACCTGATTTTGGTCATAATGATGAACCTGAATTTGTCGATCCCTTGATTGATCATACTCAAGATGAACTTGAATTGAGCGTTTCTAAAGAATCGAAAGCAGAAGAATTCGTTCCTTTTACGGCAGATGAACAAGGGAACGATGACGTTATCGTAAATGAAGAAGAGCTTAGTGGATTTGATAGAGTCGACTCTTTTTCTGCGATTGAAGATGATGATAACTCTGCACTTTCGCAAAGCTCACTTTCGGATAATCAAAATTCAGAGGCTATTAAAGAGCAACCTGAACCTGAAATGCAAGTGATTGTGCTGAATGTGCATTGCTCAGGTGAAGAACCATTTGTAGGCACTAAACTATTTGATAGCATGCAGCAAAATGGATTGATTTATGGTGAAATGGCGATTTTCCATCGACATTCAGATTTGTCTGGAACTGGAAAAGTGCTATTTAGCGTTGCGAATATGATGCAACCTGGGACTTTAGAACATAGCGATCCTGCTGATTTTTCTACAAAAGGGATTTCGTTCTTCATGACGCTGCCTTGCTATGGCGATGCAGAACAGAATTTCAAGTTAATGTTGAAAACGGCTCAGCAGATTGCTGATGACATGTCAGGTAACGTATTAGACGAAGCTCGTAATCTGATCACGCCAGATAGAATTGCAGCTTGTCGCCGTCAAATACAAGAATTTAAAGCCGCGCAAAGTGCCAAATAAACCGTATTAATACTGATTAAACATTAATGCAGTGAGAAATGAAGGCTCCTTTGAGGGGCCTTTTTTATTGCAATATGTTTTAGGAAAGTAAGTAGAGAAACTCATGCCCCTATTAAGCTCAGAACAAATGAATGATATTCAAATTAAATTAGATCAACTTCGTGAAACCTTACATCACCACGCCATTTTGTACTATGTAGAAGATAACCCGGTAATTCCCGATGCTGAATATGATCGTTTAATGCGTGAGTTACTAGAGTTGGAGGAGTTACACCCCGATTTGATCACTATTGACTCTCCTAGTCAGCGCGTTGGAGGTAAACCGTTAGACGGGTTTACTCAGGTTAGCCATGAAATTCCAATGTTGTCGCTAGATAATGCATTTGATGATCAAGAGTTAGACAGTTTTTATAAGCGAATGAAAGATCGTGCTCTATTAGCGAACCTCGATCTTTTCTGTTGTGAACCAAAGCTGGATGGTTTAGCGGTGAGTCTTCTTTATGAGAATGGCATCTTAGTTCAAGCTGCAACGCGTGGTGATGGTAGTACGGGTGAGAATATCACTGAAAATGTACGTACCATCAGCGCTATTCCTCTAAAACTCCAAGGTGAAGGGTGGCCACAGCGTATTGAAGTGCGTGGTGAAGTTTTTATGCCCAAAGCGGGTTTTGAGAAACTTAATGAACTAGCGCTGAAAAAAGGCGATAAAGTTTTTGTTAACCCAAGAAATGCCGCGGCAGGGAGCTTACGTCAACTAGATTCTAGAATTACCGCAAAACGGCCTTTAAGTTTTTATGCGTACAGTGTGGGTGTAGTGGAAGGCATTGAGCTAAAGAACAGCCATTACGATAGATTTGTGCAACTGAAAGCGTGGGGGCTGCCTATGTGCCCTGAAACGCGTCAATTAACATCTCTTGATGACGTGAAGGCGTATTACCAAGAGATAATGCAACGCCGTGATGCGCTTTCTTACGAGATCGATGGCGTGGTCATTAAAGTCGATGATATTGATGCTCAAATCCAATTAGGTTTCGTTGCACGAGCACCCCGCTGGGCCATTGCTTATAAATTTCCAGCGCAAGAAGAGATCACCTTGTTAAATGATGTTGAATTTCAAGTTGGGCGAACGGGGGCAATAACGCCAGTAGCCAAACTGGAACCAATATTCGTCGGTGGCGTAACTGTCAGTAACGCGACGTTGCATAATGCTGATGAAATTGAAAGATTAGGCGTGAAAATTGGCGATAGTGTCATTATTCGCCGCGCTGGTGATGTCATACCGCAAATTGTATCAGCTGTGTTGGAACGTCGCCCTGAAAACGCAACAGACATCGTTTTCCCACAAACTTGCCCCGTCTGTGACTCTCAGATCGAACGCATTGAGGGAGAGGCAGTCGCGCGCTGTACGGGAGGACTTGTGTGTCAGGCGCAGCGTTCAGAGGCCATAAAGCATTTTGTTTCTCGTAAGGCTCTGGATGTTGATGGGCTAGGTGTAAAAGTTATCGAGCAGCTCGTTGAGCGTGAGATGGTGGATACGCCTGCGGACTTGTTTAAGTTAAGTGCAGGTGTATTGACCGTTTTAGATCGTATGGGGCCTAAGTCGGCACAAAATGTTGTAGCGGCACTGGAAAAATCAAAACAAACAACCCTGCCTAGATTTCTTTATTCGTTAGGTATTAGAGAAGTGGGTGAAGCGACCGCTGCAAATTTGGCACAGCATTTTTGTTCTTTAGAAGCCGTTATCGCCGCAGATCATGAAGCATTAGTTAAAGTTTCCGATATTGGCGATATTGTTGCGCGACATATTGTTACTTTTTTCTCTCAAGAAACTAATATGAACGTTGTTAATAAACTTATTGAGAATGGTGTGGTTTGGGATGATGTAGTGGCTGCAAGTGAAGATACTCCTCAGCCATTAGCTGGAAAAACCGTGGTGCTCACAGGAAGTCTCTCTCAATTAGGTCGGAGTGAAGCGAAATCTGCATTGCAGGCTTTAGGGGCTAAGGTGACAGGTAGTGTCTCTAAGAAAACCGATATTCTATTTGCTGGCGAAAATGCAGGTTCAAAATTAGCCAAGGCACAAGATTTAGGCGTGGAAATCAAATCCGAGCAAGACCTCATTTCTTTAATGTCCTAGTTCATAAATAGCTAAAAATTTCTAAAAGGCGTTGGTTTTTACCAACGCCTTTTTTTGTCTGTTACTGCTAGGAAATATATTTATTTTACATTTTTAAAAAAGTTCATATACGAACCACACTTTTTTGTTTGTGAGAGTGATCTCTTATGTATAAAAAGCAGTTCTTTCCTTATCTTTATGCGAGGCACTTCAATTTTTTGCACTCTTCTCTGTTGTTAAGTTGTTGTTTTTATTTGGTTTGGTTTCTTTTTGGTTCTGTGTATGAAAAAACAAGATCAAGATCACTAAGTTGATGAAAGTTAGTTATCGGTCATATTTTTTTAGATAAAAATTAAGTTCTGATTGATGTTTTTTGCTGCGAAGTTAGTCTTATAGCCATGGGTACACACGGTGTATGCAGGAAACACAAAAACCGTGATTAGGAATAATTAGGTTTTTAATAGGAAATCACTTCTCCCTTCGGCGGCCAACTTAAGGTGAGAAAAATAAAAATACAGCTATATCCATTTTTTAGGAGTTTTTCCATGGACAAATTTTTTAAAGTATCTGCTATTACGGCGGCAATGGTAGGGGCTCTTGCAGCAGCTCCAGCGTTTGCAAATGACCCAGTAGGTCCTGAGTATACGGGTGAAGTGTCGGAGTTTTTCTCTGAGTCAACAATTAGCGGTAATCTAAATTTCTGGATGCGCGCTCGTGACCGTGCAGGTACTGATGCAGATGGTAATGATACTAAGAAAGAAACGAACCTAAACCACGGTAGTATTTTTGTGAACCTTGGTTTTAATTCTGGTTATGTGAATGATGTAGTAGGTGCTGATTTTGTTATCTACAGTACATGGGATATGTGGAATGATTCTGTGGGTGCTGGTCATGAAATGAACTTCCTAGATTGTGATGGACCAAATTCTTCGGGCTGTTGGGGTCAACTAGAAAAAGGTGGCGTTTCATTCGCAACTGCAGCGGCTAAGTTTAAGTTTGGTGAAAATATTAAAGCTAAACTTGGTTACTTCCAACCGTCAGTAGCAAGTGGCTTGGGTGTTAACTGGTCATTTGCTCCAGGTACATACCGTGGTGGTGAAATTGGCGGTACATTTGGTGCTCTAGATCTTGGCTTCGTTATTGCTGATGAATATAAAGCTCCATGGTATAAAGAAACTGATGCATTCATTGGTGTTGATGGTGATGACGAAATCTTATTTTCTGTTGGTGCTCGCTATAAATTAGATAATGGTATTGCTTTAGACGGTGCTTTTTCTAAGTTAGATGAACGTACAACGGCACACTTTAAAGTGAAAGGGACAACTGAAGGTGGAATCTACTGGTCACCTCAACTGTATTATGTCAACGATGATAATCAATATGATGATGGTGATACTGGGTATCAATTAGCCTTCCTATCTAGCTACTCTTCTGGTCCATATTCGTACCGAGCAGAAGCGACATACACAATGGCTGAAGAAGATGGTAACTGGTTTGCGTATCGCCCAACAGCTGGCTATGGCGGTTCAAATGGTGCGTACGATATCTGGTGGAACAACCGTTCTGATTTCAACCACCATGAAGAGTTAGCTGTATTTGGTTCAGTTAGTCGTGATTTCGCTGATATAGGTGGCACTGGTTTCAGCGCTGGTGTTAGTGGAGCATATGGCGGTGGTTCTTCAGTAGATGGCTATGATGACCTTACTGAGTACTCTTACAGTGCATTTGCAAACTATGCAATTCAAGCTGGCGCTCTTAAAGATGCAACTGTTGCCTTCCATTACACTCAGTACTTTAACGATACTGACGCTCCAAGCTGGAATGGCTATGCTAACTTGTTCCAAGATGAAACAGACTTTAAGTTGATTTTAGCAATCCCATTTAATGTAAAATAACTTAAATAGTAATGAGAAAAAGCTGAGCATTGTATGCTCAGCTTTTTTATATAAGAGGCTTTTTATGAAGAAACTTATACTTTGTACTTGTTTTATAATGACCATGACTGCATGTGCAAAAAATGTACAGACGGATGATGAGTTTTGGTTTAGTCAAGGTGAAAGGCTAGGGCGGAGTGGCTATGGTGTTGAATCTGATATACTGGATAGAATAAAAGCGAAAGTACCTTTTCAAATCACACCATATTCATTAGGTTATCAAAAGGGGCTCTTAGAATATTGCAATCCGTATAATGCTTTTGCAAAGGGTATCAGTGGTATACGCTATAATGGACAGTGTGAGGATCATGAGCAAGCCGTCATGATAAAGGTTGAGTGGCAGCGTGGTTGGGATGCATTTATCGGAGCTGATTTTTATAAACGCTAATTTAGGTATAAAAGATGAATATAAGTGAAGTTGCAAAAATTACAGGGTTGTCATCTAAATCAGTGCGTTTATACGAAGACAAAGGATTGATTTCTCCTCCATTGAGATCAGACAATGGATACCGTGTTTATACTAAAAAGCACGCAGAACAACTTATGGTTGTTGCTCGCTCAAGAAGAGTAGGCTTCACTTTAGAAGAGTGTAAAGGTTTAGTTCAGCTAGCGAATAACCCTGAAGCGACAAGTGCTGAAGTTAAAGAAAAAGCACTAACTAAACTTGATGAAGTAAACAGCAAACTAAATGAATTGATGATTATCAAGTCGCAATTAGAGCTCTGGATCAACAAATGTCCAGGCAACAATGATCATGCATGCCCTATTCTTGAAGATTTAGTCAGACAAAATGAATGAGCTAGAGATCGTATTTTTATCTACTGATCTCTAGCCTCTTGTGTGATGTTAATTTGTTTTTCCGCCATAAACTTTACAGAGTTCTCTTGGGAGCATTTCAACGGCCCCTGAATTAAATGTACATTTCATAGCGCTACCAAAGGATTTTCCTCCATTTTGACTCGCATTACTCGTTGATGGGATAATAAATAGTGATAATAACGTAATTAAAAAAGCATGTTTCATTAGATCCTCACTTATTGATTATAATTATTTAAATGTATGTACGTGAAAATAATAGATGCATTATTCGTAAAAGGTCAAAAAAAATTAATATAATCAAAATTTATTTATTAAAAAAAGTATAAATAAATATGGATTAAACAAGTTAAATCTATGAGGTTAGTGAGGGAAGATTGAGTGGCAGAGCTAAGTTTATGAAATAAAAGCTTACTTTGTGTTAGATAATTAGTAACTATTTCCTTTGGTAATCAATTGGATATTAAATCAGTACTCGAAATTACAGTAATGGTGATATAAATACCACCATTACTGTTAGGTATTAATTATATTGGTTCAATAAATAATATGATTCCATCCACATCGATGACTCTTATTTGAGTGCCTTTAGAGATATCTTGATCGCATCTCGCTGACCAGGTGGTATCACCAAGCTTAATGCGGCAATCTCCCGCTTGCACATCTTCCTCCAGACGGGTCGTCATTCCGATTAATTGCTTTTCTCGTTGATTGAGTTCGCGCTGTTGATCAGATTTTTTATCTTGTTTAAATTGTCTTCTCCACCATAACCATGTTGTGATCAGTGAAAAGACACCAAAGCTAACCCACTGCAATTGCCAGCTCACCGGCAGGATCGAGAAAATAAGCCCCACGAGAATGGCTGAAATACCAAGCCATAAAAAATAGCCAGCAGTACCCAGCAGCTCAGCCGCTAAAAGTAGCAAACCAAAAGCAAGCCAGTGCCAATGATTCATCTGTTCCAATAATTCAACCATTAAAAATTGCCTTATTTATCTTCAGGTTGCGCTTTAAACATTTCAGCTATTCCAGCAACTGAGCCCATCAGACCTGTCGCTTCAAGTGGTAGCATAATAATTTTACCATTTTCAGCTTGGCCGATACTCTTAAGCGCATCGGTATAACCTTGCGCGATAAAGTAATTAACCGCTTGCATATCACCTTGTGCTATCGCTTGAGAAACCATTTCTGTTGCTTTTGCTTCGGCTTCGGCTGCACGTTCACGAGCTTCTGCTTGTAAAATTGCAGCTTGTTTTTCCCCTTCAGCACGCAGAATTTCGGATTGCTTGTGGCCTTCTGCTTTGAGAATCTCAGCCTGACGAATACCTTCTGCTTCTAAGACATCTGCACGTTTGTTTCGTTCCGCTTTCATCTGAGCGTTCATTGCAGCGGTAAGATCGGCTGGTGGCTGTACATCTTTGATTTCGATACGGGTAACTTTAACGCCCCAAGGGTTAGTCGCAGCATCGACAATGGTCAGTAGTTTTGTGTTGATCATGTCACGTTGGCTGAGCATTTCATCAAGCTCCATAGAGCCTAAAACTGTACGAATGTTGGTCAAGGTTAGGTTACGAATTGCATGCTCCAAATCGTTAACTTCGTATGCAGCTTTTGGTGCATCGATAACTTGAACAAAACAAACGGCATCAATGACAACATTTGCATTATCTTTCGAAATGACTTCTTGAGCTGGTATGTCTAATACGCGCTCCATCATGCTGATACGGTTGCCGACTTTATCAACGAAAGGGATGATAAGGTTCAACCCTGGTTTTAACGTTTGGGTATAGCGTCCGAAGCGTTCAACAGTCCAGTTGCTTCCTTGGGGTACCGCTTTAATTCCTGCGAAAATAAAAACAACTGCAACAATAATAAAACCACCTATAGTGATTAAAGCATCAATAGCCATGGTAATTCCTTTTTAAAATGAGAAAGTGTTTGATATGCAATTAATTTATTGTTGATCACTTTTGCTTTGGGGGCAAATTTATAAATGAGAACTCAGTTGGAACTTGTATTCATCGCATAAAAAAGAGCTCTAGCTGAGCTCTTTGTTTACATGAGGTGTTTTGCTTTATTCGTCGCTACTCATATGACGATTATTGGCGAAACTAATGATTAATATAGTAGAGAATAAAGCTGTCTTCTGTATTTTCCAGAAATCGCGTTACCTTGTCCTAGTGCGCTAAGAATATCCATGAATGCTTTTTTGAGATCACCATCTTGAACATTTAAATCCGAACGTATGAATGACCATAATAGCTCTAATGCTTCTTCATCACGGCTTACTTGGTGATATTGCAATGCCAAGTCATGAGCTAATTGTGTATTACTTGTATCTTGTTGAAATTGTAATTCTAGAGATTGGATTTCAGGACTATCTGCGGCTTGTTGGTGCAGTTCTAGCTTCGCAATCATGCTCTTATAATAGTTGTCTTGATATTCAAGAGGGATAGTTTTCAATTGAATTTCAGCATCAGAGAACTGACCCATTTCGAGCAAACAGTCTGCAATGGCGAGTTTTACTTCACCCTTAGTGGTTATGGATTCCGGTAGCTCACGTAAAGCCACTAATGCTTCCGCATGCTCGCCAGATTGCATTTTTTCTAATGCGTGACGTAATTTCATCTCATCTTGATTCGGCAAATGTTTGTCTAGCATTGCGACGATAGATTCGATGGTTTGAGGTCCACCAAGGCCATCAACAGGTTGGCCGTTAACGAATAAGGCAATAGTGGGTAGGGCTTGTACACCAAATTGGCCAGCAATAGTTTGTTCTTGCTCGCAATTGAGCAGTGCCAGAGTGAAGGCTCCATTATATTGTTGAGTAAGGCTTTGTAGCTCAGGGATAATTTGAGTGCTTTCTGGATGAGACGGAGCCCAAAAATGGATGAGTACAGGAGCTTGTGACGAACCTTCTAGTATTTGACGAAAGTTACTTTCATTGAATTCTACAACATGAGGTGACTGCATTCCGGAAATCCTTGGTAATTATCTCGAGTTCAGATTAGTTATTAAATATGGGTTCTTCTCTTTAACTTCAAGAGCTGAATCGAAAAACGCCCAAACTTAATAAAAATTAGTGGGCGTTTTCGATGCTTGATACGAATGATAAGGGGTGGTGCTCAAAACAATAAAAATAGTGTTAATGCAACACCAACACCTATCAAATTGAGTTGGTTTAGGGTCATGTATTTACCTGTCGTAACACGCTAATTGCAATCGGGATATGCTCATTTTTATAATGACAGGTGATTGTTACGAGTAAGTGACAATGTTTAATCGATCGCCACTTTATTTTGATTCAGTGATGAATACTAATAGCTAGGTCTTCCGCCCAGCCCTAAGCCAAAGCCTTTAGTCATAAGTTCTAATAATCATAAGTTCTAAGCGGCTTTGCGTAAGATAGGATCTAACCATTTCGCGGGTAGAATGCGTTTTAGAAAGGCAAACACTTTCGTTGGGGTCGTGATCCTATAGCGTAATTTGGGTGACTTGGACTCTAATGCATGCAGTACTGGTGCGATGCAAGCTTCCGCTGGGAGTACAAACGCATTATTCGATTCATCGTTGGCTAGACGTGAAACTTGTTGTTGGTAGTAGGTGCTATGGACACTGTCTTCAATGTTTATCCACTTTTTAAATGCAATAAGCGCATTTGCACGAAACTGAGTTTCGATTGGTCCGGGTTCGATAAGAGAGATATGAACTCCTGATTGATATAGCTCAAGGCGTAGAGTGTCAGTCCAACCTTCAATTGCAAATTTGGATGCGTTGTATGCCCCTCGATATTTCATGGCGGCAAAACCGAGAACGGAGCTATTTTGAATAATACGCCCTGTTCCTTGCTTTCTCATTGACGGGAGAAGTTGAAGTACGAGTTCATGCCAGCCAAAAAAATTGGTTTCAAACTGCGTTCTTAATCCATCGGTTGGTAGATCTTCTAACGCTCCTGGCTGTCCATAAGCACCATTATTAAACAGTGCATAAAGATCTCCATCACACAAGCGTAGGGCCTCTGTCGCGCCAGAACGGATGCTATCAGTGCAACTTAAGTCTAACTGGATGCAAGTGAGACCTTCCTGCTGAAGTTTTACAACATCATCCTGGTTTCGGCATGATGCGATGACTTGATAACCTTGTTGATGTAGCGCATGAGCACAAGTGTAACCAATCCCCGTTGAACATCCTGTAATCAATATAGCCTTTGACATTGTGACTCTCATTAATGGTCTTGTATGAATTTAATTTTGGTTTTGCAGTAAATTTTTAAGAGCAGGCTCTATTCTAGAGTAAGCAAAAATGAACCCCAGCTCGGTTAATTTTTTAGGCTTGGCTCGAATACTATCAAAAAGCAAGCATGAGGATTCTCCCATCATTAATTTCAATATCCATTTAGGAGTGAAAAGTAAATGAGGTCTTTTTAGTGCTTTAGCTAAAGAGCGGCTGAAAGTTTTATTGGTGACGGGATGAGGCGCACAAACATTGAATTCACCACTAGCATGTGGCGTTTCTACTAAATAAACAATGGCTCTAACCATGTCTAACATATGAATCCAAGGCATATATTGCTTGCCTTTGCCTATTGGCCCACCGAGCCCTAGCTTGTAAGGCAGTAACATTTTGTCCAAGGCTCCCCCATCTTTACCTAGCACAATCCCAGTTCGAAGGAGGCATACTCGTGTGAGCTCAGATTGAGAACGCTTCGCGATTTGTTCCCAGTGGGAGCAGACTTGATGCGGAAAACCAACTTGATGGACATGAAGACTTTCGTCGAAAGGGTGATCTTGTTGATCACCATAATATCCTACGGCAGAACCGCTAATAAATACGCTAGGAGGTTCAGTGCTCGCATGAATGAGTTCGACGATTTTTTCAGTGAGTTTCCAACGGCTATTGCAGATGGTTTCTTTTTGCTTGGCGTTCCATCGTTTTTCTGCAATCGCTTCACCTGCCAGATTAATGACAACATCAACATCATTAAGATCGCTAAATTTATCTAATGTGTTGATGTAAGTGATATTTCCAGTATTCGCGTGTTGTAAATTTTGCTGTGCGTTTTGCGGGTTTCTCGTCAGTAATACAATTTGCTCCGTTCTAAAGCATTTAATGAGTTCCTTTCCAATAAAACCCGTTCCACCTGTCAATAGTATCTTCATATTCCCTCCGCTGTGTACCAATTATAGACAGTTAAGCCGTAATAAGCTCAGGTTGAAGTGAGCTGGTGTGAAATAAACAGTGGAAAAACTCAATTATATTCAGCTGCTTGTGCGAGCGGTTCACATTTTTAACAATTGAGTAGCTAAATGTATTAAGTGCCTAACCTTTGTCACACCTATATAGACGACTATTTGCCATGATGGTTTCATAGGTATGACAGTTTCATAGGTTAATGAGTGACTTGAGGCAATATCGTATCGATAAACCGTGGTTATTTTCTGAAATAGCCGATTCACAACGATGAATTAGGAGATCTATGGCAGCAATACTTTCGCTATTTAAAGCCATGCTGGGGAGCTTTAGAGATTTACTCCCTATCGTGCTTGTTATCGCTTTTTTTCAGTTGGTTGTTTTACAAGAGCCACTCCCTAATTTAATTTCTATCCTTGTTGGATTGTTGTTGGTGGTCCTTGGTTTAACCTTTTTTATTTTTGGATTGGAGATGGGGTTATTTCCAATCGGGGAATCGATGGCGCAAGCCTTTGCCCGCAAAGGGAGCGTATTCTGGCTCATTTGTTTTGCCTTTTGCTTAGGGTTTGGCACCACGATAGCAGAACCTGCGTTAACGGCAGTCGCAGATGAAGCGGCAGAGGTGGCAGCTGAAGGCGGTATGATCATTCATACTGAAGCGGCCATGAGTGATTATGCGGATGGACTGCGTTTGACGGTCGCATTTTCTGTTGGGATAGCCATTGTTCTTGGGGTATTGAGAATTTTAAAAGGGTGGCCAATTCATTATATGATCATTGCTGGCTATATCGGTGTGGTGATCCTTACTGGATTTGCGCCTGAAAATATTATCGGGATCGCTTACGATTCAGGAGGGGTGACCACGTCTACTATAACTGTGCCATTGGTGACGGCTTTAGGGGTAGGGTTAGCGTCTTCGATCAAAGGACGCAACCCAATGATTGACGGCTTTGGTTTGATCGCCTTTGCCTCCTTGTTGCCTATGATGTTCGTTATGGTCTATGGAATGGTGGTGGCATGATTTCATTTTCCGATTTTATTGACACTTTCACTGGGACTGTTTTAGATGTTGTCCCGATTGTGACCATTATATTTGGTTTCCAAGTCGCGGTATTACGTAAACCCATAAGTAATTTACCTAAAGTAATATTGGGTTTTTTCTATGTCATTTTAGGTCTTTCTCTTTTTTTAATGGGGCTAGAACTTGCGCTGTTTCCACTTGGCGAAACCATGGCTCAGCAGTTAACCGCTCCAGAGTTTTTATATGATTTTAAAGTGAGTGTAGGTCAGTCACTCGCTTGGATTGATTACTATTGGGTTTACCTTTTTGCCTTCTTTATTGGTTTTAGCACCACAATCGCAGAACCATCGCTTATTGCCGTTGCGATAAAAGCCAATCAAGTGTCAGGGGGAAGTATCAGCGTTAATGGGTTAAGAATTGCGGTAGCTCTAGGGGTTGCGATTGGAATATCTTTGGGCAGTTATCGAATTGTAGTCGGAGACCCGATTCACTATTACATCATCGCAGGTTATATCGTGGTGGTGATTCAAACCTTTTATGCTCCTAAATTAATAGTGCCTTTGGCATATGATTCTGGAGGAGTGACAACGTCAACGGTAACCGTACCCTTAGTTACGGCTTTAGGGCTCGGGCTAGCTTCTACCGTTCCGGGACGAAACCCGATGATTGATGGCTTTGGTCTGATCGCCTTTGCCAGTTTATTTCCTATTATTTCAGTTATGGCGTATGCCCAAATTACTCAATGGTTAAACCAAAAAGGCTCGTCAGAGGAGAAAGAAAATGCGCTTTAAACTCATTTTGGCTTTTGTAGAGGATAGCAAGACCGATGTGGTTCTTGATGCTGCTCGAGATGCCGGTGCAACGGGAGCGACGGTGATCAACAACGCTAGGGGCCAAGGTGTGAATAAAAAACGCACATTCTTTGGTTTAACTCTTGAAGTGCAAAAAGACGTGTTGTTATTTGTTGTTGAGGAACACCTTTCGCGTCATATCTTGGAAAGAATCAGTGAGGTCGGGGAGTTCGACCAAGAGTCAGGGCAGGGAATAGCGATACAGATTGATATCGAAGATGCGGTCGGGGTTGCCCATCAAGTTGAGACATTAACAAAAGTTGTTGAGGAAGAAATATGATCAGCCATGAAAAAATACGCATTAGAGACGTAATGGCCAATACCTATGTCATTGTTGATGGGCTAACGACGGTATATGAAGGTATCAAACTGGCTAAGCAGCATAAGGTTAAAGCGCTTATCGTGAATAAGCGTCATGATGACGATGAGTACGGTATTGTTTTAATGAATGATATTGCGAAGAAAGTGCTCGCGCAAAATCGTTCATCTAAACGTACTAATATTTATGAAATCATGACAAAACCAGCGTTAGCCGTTGATCCTAGTATGAACGTTAAATATTGCGCTCGGTTATTTGAACGTTTTGGTATCAGCCGTGCGCCAGTCATCGAAGATGGAAAGATTATTGGAATGGTGAGCTACAACAATATCGTGATAAATGGCATGGCGAAAGATGACGACTAAAAGAGGAATGCGTACAATAGCGTCAACTTAAAATAAGGAGACGCTTGTCTTGAATCTTTTTTTCGCTTCAGATTTACACGGCTCACTGCCTGCAACTGAACAGATGATTTCGCAATATGTGAAATCAGGAGCTAAGCATCTAATTTTGTTAGGTGACATTTTAAATCACGGCCCGAGAAACGCGATTCCTGAAGGGTATAATCCCCCTGAGGTTGCACAGCTTCTTAATCAGTATGCGGATCAGATCATTGCTGTTAGAGGCAACTGTGATAGTGAAGTGGATCAGATGTTGTTGTCATTTCCAATGATGATGGATTACTCGTGGGTATTGCTAGAAAGTGGTCAACGTCTATTTTTGACACACGGTCACACTTATAATTCTGATAAGCGACCAGCTTTACGTGACGGTGATATTTTGGCTCATGGTCATACCCATATTCCGGTAGCAGAAGAGCAAAATGGTGTAGTGATCTTCAACCCAGGCTCTGTGACTATTCCACGTAATGGTTACTCTGCAAGCTTTGGACTACTCCGTAATAATAGATTGCAAGTTATTGGCTTTGACCAATCGGTAATCAAAGAAGTGACCATCTAATAAAAAGGGAAGCGATAATGCTTCCCTTTTTTGTATTAGTTTGTAAATAACACCGTGGAACCATGGTTTAAGCTGGTTAAGAGCAGTGTCTTTTGGTTTACGATATCAATCCGGCGGCTTTGCTGAGAGTCTAACTTAAATACCTGAGTAATTAGTGTTAATTGCTCGGGAGTGAACTCTTTACTTTGAGCAGAAGATACATCTTTAAACTCAGTTGGAGAGATTAATAAATAGTTATCACTAATATCCCATTCGCCAGTTTCTGAAATGTTGATGGTGTTTTGGCTCTCTTTCTCATTACCGAACAGCTCCATTCGAGAGACGCGGATGTATGAACCATTTGGCAAATACTTTACGTTTGATATCACCTCAACTTTACTTAGCGGCCCAATAGCACTCTCTTTATCATTATTGGTGATCAGTGAGACCATTCTAGATTGCCACTCTTTAGACGTAAGCACCTGTTCAACTTTGATGTCGCTTCCCCAATACATCCATGCACTTAATACAGAGGAGAGGGCTAACGCGAGATAAGCCAATTTTAATTTCATCATCTTACCTTACTTACAGACTTTATTTAGATTTGAGAGTTCAGTGAAAATTCGTAAGGTGACATTCTCACCAGAAAACTCCACAGGATGAATGTAATTCAACACTAACCGATTGTTTTCTCCACCCGTAGCAATGACTTCGCTAGGCATTAGTTCATCACGGTGACGTTCATTGTAGCTTTCAATACATGTTTTTATTGAAGGCACCCATTTAGAAATATCAGGATGGTTCAATGGTGTTTTAATCGGGATATTATCCACCACCGCAAGTTGGCGGAATTGCGACTCTGCTGGATTTGTGAATAGTAAAACCAATAAAGGAAGTAGAATGGCAATACTCACGAGAATCTTTGGTAGCCAACTGAGTAACTTTGAATCAAATGAGGCGGTTTCTTGTGTTACTGCGCCAAGGTTTGATTGTTGTACTTCCACTTCAACGATAGGTGCTGGTGGTTCTGATTCTACATTTGTGCTGCTTTCTTCAACTGTCGTTTCATTTGGTATAGGTAAAACGGTATCACTTGACGCTAATGGAGCGGAACGTTCTACGTTGGCAATGAGTTGATAGCCTCGCTTAGGCACAGTCTTAACGAAGGCAGGGGATTTTGTAGAATCTTTAAGCATCTTGCGTAGTGTTGATATCGCCTGAGTTAGGCTTGAATCATCAACTTCAAATCCTTGATCTCGCCAAACAAACTCATGGAGTTGATTACGAGTGATGACTTCATTGGGTTTCTCGCATAGCAATAATAGGATACGACTCTCATTGCTACCTAGTCTAACCGTTTCGCATTCCTCTGCTTGATCCATAAGAGAATTACTATTTGGATCAAAAACAAAGCGCTTCGCAAGTATGAACTTAGTACCGATATTACTCATTGAATTCTTCTTTATTAGATGACTTTCAGGGGATTTTATTCGGCCAATCATCGATTAATTGTCAATCTTGCAGGCTGAATTTATGTTCTTTGATATTTTTTCGAAATAATCATAGTTAAAATAAAATAAAARAACACTGTTTTTATGATTTTTGACCTTGAATTTACATTTGTCATCCTCATGTTAAATAACAAGATAGACGAAATCGCATTTACAGTAAGCCGCGATCTCACAGTATAGATGCTATGGAGCGAAGATGAGCGAAACAGTAACGAACAATAAAGAAACCCGTGGTTTTCAGTCAGAAGTAAAGCAGTTACTTCACCTAATGATTCATTCACTGTATTCAAATAAAGAAATATTCCTACGTGAATTGATTTCAAATGCTTCAGATGCCTCAGATAAATTACGTTTTCAAGCGCTCTCTGATTCGAGCTTGTATCAAGGCGAAGCTGATCTTGGTGTTAAACTGTCATTTAGTAGTGAAACCAATACCTTAACCATTTCTGATAACGGCATCGGTATGAGCCGTGATGATGTTATTGAGCATCTGGGCACGATCGCTAAATCAGGTACTGCGGACTTCTTTTCAAAATTATCGGATGATCAAAGTAAAGACTCACAATTAATCGGTCAGTTTGGTGTTGGTTTCTATTCGGCATTCATCGTAGCTGATGCGGTAACGGTTCGTACTCGAGCTGCCGGTTTAGCAGCCGATGAAGCGGTACAGTGGCACTCAGAAGGTGAAGGTGATTACACCATTGAAACCACCACAAAAGAGTCTCGTGGTACGGATATCATTTTACATATGCGTGACGAAGGTAAGGAGTTCTTATCTGAATGGCGCTTACGTGAAGTGATTGGTAAATATTCGGATCATATTGGTATTCCGGTTTCTATCTTAACGAAAGTAAAAGATGAAGAAGGAAAAGAGACGGATGAGACCGAGTGGGAACAGATCAACAAAGCACAAGCTCTGTGGACTCGTAATAAGTCAGACATTTCAGAAGAAGAGTATCAAGAGTTTTATAAGCACGTATCGCATGACTTTGCTGACCCATTAACTTGGAGCCATAACCGAGTTGAAGGTAAAAACGATTATACGAGCTTGCTCTATATTCCTGCAAAAGCTCCGTTTGATATGATGAACCGTGAACATAAGAGTGGCCTAAAACTTTATGTTCAACGCGTATTCATTATGGATGATGCGGCGCAGTTCATGCCTTCTTACCTACGTTTCGTCCGTGGCTTAATTGATTCAAACGATCTACCGCTTAATGTTTCGCGTGAAATTCTACAAGACAATAAAGTAACTCAGTCACTACGCAGTGCATGTACTAAGCGAGTGCTTACTCTGCTTGAGCGTATGGCAAAGAAAGACGATGAAAAGTACCTTTCTTTCTGGAAAGAGTTTGGCATGGTGCTAAAAGAAGGCCCTGCTGAAGATATGGTAAATAAAGAAAAGGTTGCCGCTCTGTTGCGCTTCGCTTCAACTCATGTCGATTCTTCAGAACAGACGGTTGGCCTGCAATCGTATGTAGAGCGTATGAAAGAGGGACAAGATAAGATCTATTTCCTGACAGCAGATAGCTACGCAGCGGCTAAAAACAGCCCACACTTAGAGCAGTTCAAAGCGAAAGGCATCGAAGTTGTATTGATGTTCGATCGAATCGACGAATGGCTAATGAATTACCTAACCGAGTTTGATGGTAAACAGTTCCAATCGATCACTAAAGCGGGTCTGGATCTTGGTCAGTTTGAAGATGAAGCTGAAAAAGAGAAGCAAAAAGAGACACAGGAAGAATTTAAGTCTGTTGTTGAGCGCACACAAAGCTACCTAGGCTCTCGTGTTAAGGAAGTTCGCACTACCTTTAAGCTAGCAACAACACCAGCCGTAGTCGTTACTGATGACTATGATATGGGGACTCAAATGGCGAAACTACTGGAAGCAGCAGGTCAAGCTGCTCCAGAAGTTAAGTACATTTTTGAGATTAACCCAGAGCATGAGCTTGTGAAACGTATGGCTGATGAAGCGGATGAACAAGAGTTCGGTCGTTGGGTAGAAGTTCTGCTTGGTCAGGCTATGCTTGCTGAACGTGGCTCTATTGAGGACTCTTCTCAGTTCTTAGGTGCTATCAACCAGCTTTTGACTAAAGTTTAAGTAGTAAAAAATTAAAAAGCTCGCTTCGGCGGGCTTTTTTAAATTAAAAGTCACTAAAATCGGCAAAATGACGCTAACGTGACTTTATCAGTTGCGAATTAACGCCAGCTCGTATTCTTTAGTCTTAGGCACAACTTATGGATAATTTTTGTGTTAGAATGCTGAGCTTGAATCTCTGGTTCAAGGCGTGTATTTTGCGCGCTCACTTTTAATAAACGTTATACCGAAACTTATCGTTGGTTATTTAAGTATTGGTGAATGTATGGCTCAACGATTGTGGCTGCTTTATGCAGTGTCGTGGAGAGTCGTATTGTTTCATCACCCGACTTATTGTGAGCTTCGGTATAAATCATAATTTTTAAAGAGGATTAAACATGCGCATCATCCTTCTAGGTGCTCCAGGAGCTGGTAAAGGTACACAAGCTCAATTCATCATGGAAAAATATGGTATCCCACAAATTTCTACTGGTGACATGCTACGAGCTGCGATCAAAGCGGGTACAGAGCTAGGTAAGAAAGCAAAATCAGTGATTGATGCTGGTCAATTGGTTTCTGATGATCTTATTCTTGGTCTTATCAAAGAGCGTATTGCTCAGGCTGATTGTGAGAAAGGTTTCCTACTTGATGGTTTCCCTCGTACTATCCCTCAAGCTGATGGTCTAAAAGAGATGGGCATCGCCGTTGATTACGTTGTTGAATTCGATGTTGCTGACAGCGTGATTGTTGAGCGCATGGCGGGTCGTCGTGCTCACCTAGCTTCAGGTCGTACTTACCATGTTGTTTACAACCCGCCAAAAGTGGAAGGTAAAGATGATGAAACGGGTGAAGACCTTGTTGTTCGTGATGACGATAAAGCTGAAACCGTTCTTGCTCGTCTAGGTATCTACCATGAGCAAACAGCACCATTAATCTCTTACTACAGCAAAGAAGCTGAAGCAGGCAATACTAAGTACCTTAAATTTGACGGTACTAAGCAAGTTGCTGAAGTTAGTGCAGATATTGAGAAAGCACTAGCATAATTGGCTAAACGTCAGTTTTAGATTTTGTTATATTAAAGGCGACCATTATTGGTCGCCTTTTTTTGTTGAGCCGTTTCATGCGATTTACGCGAAAACACTCTGAATGAATCATCATACTTATCTGCATCATAAACGCTGTAGAAGGGTATAAGTTAATTAAGATATTTATGGATAATAAAAAACAAGGTGTTCTTCTGGTTAACTTAGGTACGCCTGATGAGCCAACAGCACCGGCAATAAAACGTTTCTTAAGTGAATTCTTACATGATCACCGTGTTGTCAGTTTGTCGCGTTGGTTATGGTGCCCAATATTGCATGGTGTCATTTTACCTATTCGAGCGCCTAAAGTTGCGAAGTTGTACGAAAGCGTATGGATGGATGAAGGCTCGCCGTTGATGGTGTACTCCAAAAGGCAAGTCGAAAAGTTACGAGTTCAAACGAATTTACCGGTTGAGCTTGGAATGACTTATGGATCGCCAAGCTTGAAAAATGGCATTGAAGCATTAATGGCTCAAGGTGTAGAGGATATTATTGTTCTTCCTTTATACCCACAGTATTCAGGCACAACGACCGCAGCGGTTTCGGATGGGCTGACGAAAGCGTTTAAGCAGATGCCTGTCATACCAAGTTATCGCTTGATTCGAGATTACTATCAGCACCCGTTATACATTAAAGCGCTGGCCCAGCAAGTTAGGCAGCAGTGGGAGAAAAGTGGGCGAGGAGACTACCTTCTGTGCTCATATCACGGGATCCCAAAACGATTAGCGGATCAGGGGGATATATATCCTCAGCATTGTGAAGAGACAACTCGATTGCTAGCACAAGAGCTCGAATTATCAGAAGACAAGATTGGTATGACTTATCAATCTCGATTCGGTCGAGAGGAGTGGTTGACACCCTATACGGATAAAACATTAGAGATGTTGCCTGCTAAAGGGATTAAGAAGCTAGATATCATGGCCCCAGCGTTTTCTGTTGATTGTCTTGAAACATTGGAAGAGATATCAGAACAGTGCAAAGAGATATTTGTTGAGGCTGGTGGTTCAGAGTTCAACTACATTGAATGTTTGAATGATGCAGATGACCATATCGAAATGATGGCAGATCTGGTTGCCAATTAGCATATCTATTATACTTAAATGAACAGCGTTTTATCGGCAGTCGCTTTAATGAATTTGCTTGGTTGATGGATTTACGTATTGATTTTAAAGAAAAAGGGCTGCAATTAATGCAGCCCTTTGTATATGTGTTACTGAATGAACTAAACTAATTGAGCTTGTTGCTCTTCAATAATTTCAGCACTTGACGCTGATACTTCCGCGCCATGCATCCAACGAACTAACGTATTTGCACACATCAATAATACGACACCACAAATAGTTGCAGTAACCGCAATGCCGCCAAAGATAGCCATAGGGCCAAATTCGCCTACGTGTGAACCGATTAGACCCGCAACATAGTTTGCGATTGCGTTGAAGCCAAACCATGCACCCATCATCAGTGATGCTAGACGTAGCGGAGCAAGTTTAGTCACAAGCGACAGTCCAATTGGTGATAAGCATAATTCACCTAACGTATGGAAGAAGAACGCACCCACAAGCCAAAGCATTGATGTCTTAACGGTTGTGTCACCGCCTTGTTCCATTACCGCACCAACCATGCATAAGAAACCTAAAGCAAGGAAGAACAGAGCTAAGGCAAATTTAACTGGTGAGTTTGGTTCACGCTTACCAAGTTTTACCCAAAAAGCGGCAAGAACAGGCGCTAGACCGATAATGAAGAATGGGTTAAGAGATTGGAACCAAGCGGTAGGGACTTCAAAACCACCAATCATACGATCAGTATATTGTTGAGTGTAGATATTCATCAGGCCACCGGCTTGTTCGAAGCCTGCCCAGAATACAATAACAAATAGACCCATAACCAAAACAACTTTCAAGCGGTCGATCTCTTGTGGTGTTAATGGCGCTTTGTTTTGAGAGTTCTTCATATCTCGGTCACGTACTGCTGCTGGAACGGTACCAATATCGCCTAGCCATGATTTAGCCAGTGTCATTTGCATGATTAAACTAATGACCATACCAATACCAGCAACAAGGAAACCCGCTTTCCAACCATATGAGCCCGTTACAGAACCAGAAACAATACCCGCAAGTAATGCACCGATATTGATACCCATATAGAAAATGGTGAATGCACCATCACGGCGGTGATCACCTTCGTTGTATAGGTCACCCACCATCGTTGAAATGTTAGGTTTGAACATACCGTTACCAGCAATCAGAAGTGCGAGACCTAAATAGAATGCTTGTTCAATACCTAAACCGATAGCGTGAGTTGGTAAAGCTAGAGTGAACTGACCAATGGCCATCAATAAACCACCTAGCAGTACAGATTTACGCTGACCTAAGTAGTTATCTGCAATGTAGCCACCGATGAGTGGTGTGATGTAAACCAGACCAGTATAGATGCCATATAAATCTAAAGCGTCTTTAGTTGACCATCCCATACCACCATTAATCGTGGTATCAGTAAGAAAAAGAACTAAGATGGCACGCATTGCGTAGTAAGAGAATCGTTCCCATAGTTCTGTACCAAAAAGAAGGAACAAACCTCTAGGGTGACCGAAAATGTTGTGTTGGTTTGGCATAAGTTTTACTTATTTTAGTTATTAAAGAATTTAATGTGTGGTTAGGTATACATATTGGAATTAATAACTGCAATAGTTGAAATGTATAGGTGATATGAATAGTTAGTGCTAACTGTTTGAAAATAATAAACTAAGTAGAGGAAGCGGTGGTTGATTAATGAGGTGAAAACTTATTTCTCATTTTTGTCTTGAGAAAAATAACAGCAAAGGCGCTCGAAAAAATAGCAATTTATGACGATAATTTGGTTGTCCTAACTCCGAGCATATTGGTATGACGTAAACTTATGCTAGGATGTGGAAAAAAATATGGCTAGAAAAATTATGAAACGTTGGTATTTACTCTATTGTAAGCGCGGTGATCAAAGCCGAGCAAAGCAACATTTAGAGAATCAGGGGGTGGAGTGTTTTTACCCTGAAGTCACAGTAGAAAAAATGTTGAGAGGTAAGCGACAAACTGTAAAAGAACCTCTTTTTCCATCGTATGTCTTTATACGTTTTGACTTTGAAGTAGGACCAACATTTACCACTGTCAGGTCAACCCGCGGTGTGATTGATTTTATTCGGTTCGGAGCCGTTCCAAAAGAGATTCAAGGCGACTTAATATTTGAATTGAAACAAATAGAAAAAAATACCAGTGATATTTCTGATGAAAGCCTTCCAGAGAAGGGCCAAGAAATAGCAGTGAAAAGCGGACAATTCTCTGGAATTAAAGCGATTTTCCAAGAATCAGACGGCGAAGCTCGTTCTATTATGCTGGTCAAAATGATCAGTAAAGTCATACCTGTGAGCATTGATAATAAAGATCTGGATTTTGATCTTTAATGATTGAACGCTACCGCTAGTGGTTAGAATTTTATGCAATATCACAGGGGTTCTCCCATTAAAAAAGGCACTAAAAAGTGCCTTTTTTCGATCCAGTGATTGATGAATTAATTCACCTCAAGCTGTACTACGCTTCATAAGCATCGTTGTGAACGGCTTGTACAGCTCGACCTGAAGGGTCAACACAGTTTTTGAATGACTCATCCCATTCAATTGCTTTTGCAGAAGAACAAGCAACTGAAGGGCCGCCAGGGACACATTCCGCTGCAGATTCTAGTGGGAATAGCTCTTCAAAAATTTCACGATAAGCATAACCCTCTTTAGTTGTTGGAGTGTTGTATGGGAAGCGGAATGCAGCCGTTTCCATCTGCTTATCTGTTACTTTAGCATCGGCGGTTGCTTTCAACGTATCAATCCACTCATAGCCCACACCATCAGAGAACTGCTCTTTTTGGCGCCATGCGATGTTGTGTGGCAAGTAATCTTCAAAACACTTACGTAAAATGTGCTTTTCCATTTTTCCGTTGCCGCACATCTTATCTTCAGGGTTTAAACGCATAGCAACATCAATAAACTCTTTGTCTAAGAAAGGTACACGTCCCTCTACACCCCATGCTGCTAATGATTTATTTGCACGAGCACAGTCAAACATATTAAGAGCAAGCAATTTACGTACGGTTTCTTCATGGAATTCTTGAGCGTTCGGTGCTTTATGGAAGTACAAGTAACCACCAAAGATTTCATCGGCCCCTTCGCCAGACAGCACCATCTTTATACCCATAGCTTTAATCTTACGAGCTAGGAGGTACATAGGTGTTGATGCACGAATTGTTGTCACATCGTAGGTCTCAATGTGATAGATCACATCACGAATGGCATCTAACCCTTCTTGGATTGTGTATGTCATTTCGTGGTGGACAGTACCAATTTGGTCTGCCACTTCTCGTGCTGCTTTAAGATCTGGAGCGCCTTCTAAGCCGACAGCAAAAGAGTGTAGCTGAGGCCACCATGCTTCTGACTGTTCGTCATCTTCAATACGTAAAGCAGCATAGCGTTTTGCTACCGCAGAGGTAATTGATGAGTCTAATCCGCCAGAAAGAAGAACACCATAAGGAACGTCAGTCATTAGTTGGCGTTTAACGGCATCTTCAAGAGCTTGAGTTAACTCTTCCATACTGGTTGAGTTGCCTTGTACCGCAGCATATTCATTCCAGTCACGAGTGTAGTAACGTTGAGGTTCAGCATCGTTAGAGCCGTAGAAGCAACCCGGAGGGAATTCACTTACTGTTTTACATACGGGTACGAGAGCTTTCATTTCTGAAGCAACGTAGTAGTTGCCGTGCTCATCATAACCCTGATAAAGCGGGATAATACCGATATGGTCACGACCGATAAGATACTGATCTTTCTCTTCATCGTATAAAACAAAAGCGAAAATACCGTTTAGCTCTTCAAGAAGATCGGCACCCATATCTTCGTATAGCGCTAAGATCACTTCACAGTCAGAGTCGGTCTGAAATTCATATTGTCCTTCATAGCGAGCTCGAATTTCTTGATGGTTGTATATTTCGCCATTGACCGCCAGGATGTGTTTTTTATCCTGACTATAAAGCGGTTGAGCGCCACTGTTTAAGCCAACAATAGCCAAACGTTCGTGAGCTAGAATTGCATTGTCTGATGCATAGATACCAGACCAATCAGGTCCGCGATGACGAAGCTTTTTCGACATCTCTAAAGCAATAGGGCGAAGTGATGCAACATCACTTTTAATGTCTAGAATGCCAAATACTGAACACATACAACTTCCTTTTAATATAATTCGGTGCGATTGACTTTAATTTGCCATTTTGATTAAAAAAAGCAACCGTATTGCTTTAATTAAATATCAAATAGCTTCAATGATTAGAAATGATTTAACCAAAAGCGTATTTTGGTTGATTTTATCTAGTTGTGGTGTATTTTTTGAGCGATAAGGCTCTAAAGGTAGAACTTTAGAGCCTATTGGGTAAGGGTTAAGGCTTGTTAAAATTTGGTTTTAACTGCTTACATACATGACGAGCAAAACCTGAACCAGCTTCACTGTATATGTTAAATGCGGCATCAACACCATTCTCGACTAAACTGTCAAGTTGGTCAGTGTATTCAGCAATGGCGGCAATTTGACCTTGATAGTTGCGTAACTGTAGCTGCTCTAGGGCAATTTGGTTCCCTTGGTGATGAGGCATTGCAAGTAGTACGAGTTTGACATTTGCGGTGTCGAGTATGCGTTCCCAAAAATCGGGATCGGTTGCATCTCCTGAAATGACATTTCGTCCCTGAGTTCGATGTTGGTGTGCTGCATCTTCTCGTACTTCGACCCCAAGACTTATTTTTCCATATCGAGTACGTAACTCATCGTAAGCACCAGTACCAATTCGACCCATTCCCAAAATCAAGATTTGAGCATGGCCAGGGTTGATCAATTGATCTCGGTTGTTGAGTTTCTCTGCCGCATGTTCTTTTAGCCACTTACCTGAACGCTGATACAGTCGATGGCCCTTACGGTTGAGTGGTGCTGCTAGTATGAAAGAGATAGAGACGGCAATCGCGATAGCAACCAGTATTTCTCCAGACATCCAGCCCATTTTAAATGCTAATCCACTGACGATAAGGCCAAATTCACTGTAGTTGAATAGAGACAAAGACGCGAGAAGTGACGTACGAACTCGAAATTTAAAATGGTTGAGCACCCAAAAATATAAGACCCCTTTAATTGGCAGTAGAAGTATAAAGAGTAGAGCCATCATCCCACCTTCAATGGTGGGTTTTACTGAGAGGCCAATATTTAAGAAAAAGCAGACAAGAAATAATTCTTTGAGATTAAATAGTGACTTAGACAGCTCTGATGCTTTTTTATGCCCAGCTAACAGCATGCCTAAAATCAGAGCACCAAGATCGGGCTTCATACCTACAACTTGAAATAACCCCGCACCAACCACTAATGCAAAAAAGACACCGCATAAAACGAGCATTTCACCGTGTCCGACCCAGTCAATAATTTTAAAGAAAATAGGGCGAAGAAAAGGTAAGAGGAAAAGCGCGATAGCGTACCATTCAGGTAGCTTTCCTGTTGATGCGGTTAGGAAGACCACAGCGAAGATATCTTGCATAACCAAAATACCAATGGCAATCGTGCCGTAGGTGGCATTCATTTCCCCTTTTTCTTGCAGAGACTTAACTGCAAAAACAGTACTAGAAAAAGAGAGTGCGAAACCAAGCAGTACGATTTGCTCAAGCGACATAGCGGCTAAAGATGAAATGCCAAGTATTTTGAAACCGAATAATAACGCACTGAAAATGGCGGTAGAGAGAAGGTTATGTACACTGGCTCCTGCCCATATTTCTTTGGATAAGAGTGTTTTTACGTCAAGTTTAAGGCCAATGGTGAAAAGCAGTAATGTCACACCTAAATCAGCAAGAGTGATTATGGTATCACTGGTTTGAATTCCAAAAGCATGCAGACCAAACCCTGCAAGCAGAAAACCAACTAAAGGGGGGAGGTTGCATTTGAGAGCAAAAAATCCGGCGATAAATGCCGTTGTGATTAAAATTAGTTCCATAGTTTTATAATTTTTATTCCTAGCTAAAAAACGGGCCGTGTTTATTCAAACACGGCCCGAGGCATTACTAAAGGATATTCACTTAATCTTCGAGTAATTTTTGTAACAGAACCCCATTTAGCATTGCTCGTTTGATCATAGCAAATGCTCCTTTAGTGGGTTGTTTATCGATTTCAGAAGCGACGATAGGTAATCCACTGTGGAATGTTGTTAGAGATTGGTTCTCTACATTTCGTCGTATCGCAGGGAATAAGATGTCTTGAGCTTTAGTAATATCACCCGCAATAATCACTTTTTGTGGATTGAACAAGTTGATTGTCATCGCAATTGCTTTGCCAAGTTGATTTCCAACTCGAACCAAGCTCTGTTTTGCAAGTTCATCACCCGCAATAGCATGGCTGCATACATCATCAATAGTGATAACAGAAAGAGAAGCTAATGATGATTCATACCCTTGAGCAATTAATTTTTTGACTCGATCAATAATGGCAGGGTTAGCCGCTACGGTCTCTAAGCAGCCAAAGTTACCGCACTGACACTGCTCACCAAGGGGATCGATCTGTATATGACCAATTTCACCAACGTTACGATTAAATCCTAAAAAGACTTGGCCGTTAACGATGATACCAGCACCGGTTCCGCGGTGGACACTGACAAGAATGGAGTCTTGGCTATCTTGGCTTGCGCCAAAGTAGTGTTCTGCTAATGCCATACCACGAACGTCATTACCAACAAAACACTCAACTTTAAACGCTTCGGTGAGCATTTTTCCAAGTGCTAAATTATCGATATCCGTATTTGGCATGTATTCCACAACGCCCGTTGTCGGGTTTACAAGGCCAGGAAGTGTTACGCCTATTGCAATAAGTTGATCAATACTTGATTGATGTTGTTTGATGAAAGCATCAAGGTGAACCAAAAGACCTTTCATTAATTCAGACTGATCTCGATATACTAACTCTTGTTGATCGAAAGCAAGTTCGACACCACCAAGGTTGTACAAACTGAATTGAATGTAGTCACGACCCAAACGCACAGCAATTGAATGAAAAGGTTCTACTTCTGTTGTCAGAGATATCGCTCTTCGGCCACCAGTAGAAGCTTGCTGCGCGACTTCTTTAATTAAGCCACGCTCAAGAAGTTGGCGGGTAATTTTTGTAACACTAGCAGGTGCAAGTTGACTTACATCTGCGACTTGGATTCGAGAGATTGGCCCTTGTTGGTCAATCAAACGATATACCGCTGCACTGTTTAGTTGTTTAACTAAATCTACGTTACCTATTTGTCCGCCATTCATGTTTAATTTTGCTCGTATTGTCCGTTAACTACAGTCGCTTGAACTTTGAAGTCATTATCAAAAATAGCAAGGTTAGCAACCATACCTTTTTTGATTCGGCCTAGCTTATTATCTACACCAATTGCTTGGGCAGGGTAAAGCGTCGCCATTCTTAGAGCTTCGTCCAATGCGATACCAGCGTGCTCAACTGTATTTTGTACAGCTTCGATCATAGTCAATGCTGAGCCGCCTAGTGTGCCGTTTTCATCAACACACTTACCATCACGGTAATATACTTTCTTACCGACAAAAATAAAGTAATCCATGTTAGCGCCTGCTGGAGCTGTGGCATCGGTCACTAATACAAGCTTTTCACCCTTAATTTTATGCGCGATACGAATATTGGCATAGTCAACGTGGAAGCCATCAGCGATAACGCCCGCGTACACATCCGGAGTATCATAGATTGCGCCAACAACGCCAGGTTCGCGTCCAACCATTGGAGTCATGGCATTAAATAAATGAGTGGCGAATGTGATACCTGCTTCAAAGCCTTTTCTTGCTTCAGTATAAGTTGCATTGGTATGGCCGATCGACACGACAATTCCTGCATTGTGCAAACGCTCAATATGTTCAGGATCATTCAACTCAGGCGCAAGCGTAACTTTGGCAATCAAATCGTTGTTTGCACAGATCAGATCAATCATTTCACTATCAGATTGACGAATGTGTTCTACACTATGGATGCCTTTTTTCATTACATTTAGATAAGGACCCTCTAGGTGCAACCCAAGAGATTGATTTTGATAGGTATTATGGTATTCGCGAGCGGCGTTAATAACCGCTTTCATGTCTTCGTCTGACGAGGTAATTAGCGTGGGTAAAAAGCTGGTACAGCCTGATTTTAGATTTGCTTTATGCATAATCTGCATCGTGTCTGCACTAATTTCGTCATTCAACATGACACCACCACAGCCATTAAGCTGAAGATCAATGAAACCAGGGCTAAGGTTTGCGCCGTTGAGGTCTACATTTTTAATGGTTGTAGGTAACTCTGATATCGGGCAGATTGCTTTAATCATTGCGTTTTCAATGATTAAAGCTTTATCGATTAAAATGTCACGACCCGTATATATTTTACAATTACTTAGCGCATACATGGTTAGCTAATCCTTATTTCTTGGGAGTGTGGTGAGTTATCTAGCAGCTAAAACTAAGTATACCTCTTTATCTGATACTTAGTTTGCGAACATCAATTAGATAACGGATTATCTTTCATAAAATGATATTTTGAAAGTGCATTGTTGCTAAGTTTATGAAAAATAATTATTTAATTTATTTTTATCTGGACGTTGTCATAAAGATTGCATTCAATAATTTGAATATTACGTCATATTTTTCTTATGAATATGAATCTCTAATCCTTAAACAATATCGCTAATTGCTCATTTTTTTAATTGTAAAATAAGTTTTATGATCTCGCTAGCAAAAACCTCGATTTTTGACCAGATCTGGTGATTATGATCACAAATGAAGAGCTTTTAATTTGCGGAGCAAAATTAATAGCCTAAACTGAAAAGGACTAAATTGAGGGGCTGAAAAAAGTTTCTCTGACAAATTCTAAATTCCTATAGGGGGAACTAACAGTGAATATTCTTGGATATGCACAGAAGCTAGGTAAAGCATTAATGCTGCCAATCGCAACGCTTCCAATTGCGGCGCTTCTTTTAAGACTAGGTCAACCAGATTTACTTGATATTGCATTTATGGCTTCTGCTGGTAATGCAATCTTTAGCCAGCTACCTCTACTTTTCGGTTTAGGTATTGCTATTGGTCTTTCTAAAGATGGTAACGGTGCTGCAGGTCTTGCTGGTGCTGTGGCTTACTTTGTGTTGACCGCTACTGCTACAACAATTGATGCCAGTGTTAACATGTCATTCTTTGGTGGTATCTTCGCAGGTATCATTGCTGGTCACTCTTATAACGCTTTCCACGCGACTCGCCTACCTGAATGGTTAGCATTCTTCTCTGGTAAACGTCTTGTTCCAATCATGGCAGGTTTGTTTGCTCTAGTTGCGGGTGCGGTTTCTGGTGTGGTATGGCCTGGCGTTCAATCTGGTCTTGATGCTTTAGCTCACGCGGTATCAACGTCTGGCGCTGTTGGTCAATTTGTTTACGGTACTCTTAACCGTGCATTGATTCCTGTTGGCTTACACCATGTATTGAACTCTTACTTCTGGTTCGGTATGGGCACATGTCAAGAGATCGTAGTTGCAGGTCAAGGCGCATTTGCTGGTATTACACAACTTTGTGTTGACCCTGCGATTGCTAAAACACTTGTTGTTGGTCAGGAACATACATTCACATTCGCTAACTCTGTTACTCCTGAAATTACTACAGTAGTAAAAGAAGTGACTGAAACTCTGAAATCTGGCGACCTACACCGTTACTTCGGTGGTGATAAAGGCGCTGGCGTATTCATGAACGGTTTCTTCCCTGTAATGATGTTTGGTCTACCAGGTGCTGCTCTTGCAATGTACCTAGCGGCTCCAGCTGAAAAACGCAGCCAAGTTGGTGGTGCTCTGTTCTCTGTTGCATTCTGTTCATTCCTAACGGGTATTACAGAACCTCTAGAGTTTATGTTCGTATTCCTAGCTCCTGCTCTATACGCAATGCACGCTGTATTTACTGGTCTGTCTCTAGTGGTTGCGAACATGTTCGGAACACTACATGGCTTCGGTTTCTCTGCAGGTCTGATTGACTTTGTCTTGAACTGGGGTCTTGCAACTAAACCAGTAACACTACTATTTATTGGTCTAGCATTTGGTGCTCTATACTTCTTTACTTTCAGCTTCGCAATCCGCGCATTCAATTTGAAGTCGCCAGGTCGTGAAGATGATGATGAAGCAGCCGCGCCTTCTGGTGATGCTCCTAAAGGTGACATTGCACGTCAATACTTGAAAGCTTTAGGTGGTCACGAAAACCTAACATCAATTGATGCTTGTATTACTCGCCTACGTCTTACACTAAAAGATCGTTCTATCGCTGATGAAGCAGTACTTAAAAAGCTTGGTGCGAAAGGTGTGGTTAAACTAGGTGAAAACAACCTTCAAGTGATTCTTGGCCCACTAGCTGAAATCGTCGCTGGCGAAATGAAAGCGATTGGTGCTGGTGAAGACCTATCTGATGTGAAACTGCCTTAGTTATCACAGAGCTAAAAATTGACTTTAATGCCTCCTTTGGGAGGCATTTTTTGTTTTTCAAAGAATGAATCACTTACTTATTGTTCGATGTCAGTTTTATTTAAGATTAAACGCACGGTAGTAGTTGTGTCTAAGCTTATAATTGTGGATGATTGACGGCTATATATTCTGACAATACTAAACCATAGAGGTGCTATAGATGAGTGAAGCTGAGGCTCGTCCATCGAATTTTATTCGCCAAATCATTGATAAAGATTTAGCTGATGGTAAACACTCGAGTGTTCATAYTCGTTTTCCGCCAGAACCAAACGGCTACTTGCATATTGGTCACGCGAAATCTATCTGTTTAAATTTTGGTATTGCTCAGGACTACCAGGGGCAGTGTAATCTGCGTTTTGATGATACTAACCCTGAAAAAGAAGACGTTGAATACGTTGAGTCTATTAAAAATGACGTAAGTTGGTTAGGCTTCGAGTGGGCTGGTGATATCTGTTATTCATCAAACTATTTCGATCAGTTATACGCTTATGCAGTTGAATTGATTAATAAAGGCTTAGCGTATGTTGACGAGCTAAGTCCAGAGCAGATCCGTGAATATCGTGGCACGCTAACTGAGCCAGGTAAACACAGCCCGTACCGTGAACGCTCACCTGAAGAAAACTTAGCGTTATTTGAAAAAATGCGCGATGGTGGCTTTGAAGAAGGTAAGGTGTGCTTACGCGCAAAAATTGATATGGCATCGCCATTTATGGTTATGCGTGATCCAGTTATTTATCGTGTACGTTTTGCGCATCACCATCAAACCGGTGATAAATGGTGCATTTACCCAATGTACGATTTTACTCACTGCATTTCTGATGCGTTAGAAGGGATCACTCACTCTATCTGTACTCTTGAATTCCAAGATAACCGTCGTTTGTACGATTGGGTATTAGAGAACATTACGATTGATTGCCAACCACGTCAGTATGAATTTAGTCGCCTAAATTTAGAATACACGGTGATGTCTAAACGTAAACTGAGCCAACTGGTTACAGAGAATCTAGTCAATGGCTGGGATGACCCACGCATGCCTACGATTTCGGGCTTGCGCCGTCGTGGCTTTACATCGGCGTCTATTCGTGAATTCTGTAAACGTATCGGTGTAACGAAGCAAGAGAACATGATTGAATTTGGTTCATTAGAATCTTGCATTCGTGATGATCTGAATGAAAACGCACCTCGCGCCATGGCTGTTCTTGATCCTATTAAAGTGGTTATCGAAGACTTTAATGCGGATAGTGTCGAAGTTCTGAACGTTTCAAATCATCCAAACAAGCCTGAAATGGGCTCTCGTGAGGTACCATTCACGCGTGAGATTTGGATTGAGCGTGATGACTTCCGCGAAGAAGCGAACAAGAAATACAAGCGTTTAGTGCTTGGTAAAGAAGTTCGTCTACGTGGCGCTTATGTGATTAAAGCTGAACGTATCGAGAAAGATGATGCAGGTAATATCACTACGATTTTCTGTTCATACGATAATGAAACTCTAGGTAAGAACCCAGCAGACGGCCGTAAAGTAAAAGGTGTTATTCACTGGGTATCGGCTGACAAAGGCCTACCTGCTGAAATTCGCTTGTACGATCGTTTGTTTACGGTACCTAACCCAGCAGCAGCGGAAAACTTCTCAGATACGTTAAACCCTGAGTCATTAGTCGTACTGCAAGGTTTTGTCGAGCCAAGTCTTGAAACGGCTAAAGCTGAATCGGGTATTCAGTTTGAGCGTACAGGCTACTTCTGTGTTGATTCAAAAGATTCAACTGCAGATGCTCTAGTCTTTAACCGAACTGTTGGTTTGCGTGATACGTGGGCGAAAATTGACGGTTAATCTCTGTATAGTGAGATAACGGGTTAAATAAAAAAGCCAGTGATGTGAGTCACTGGCTTTTTAGTTTCTGTTCAACCTATTGAATCTAAAAGATTGATTACGCTTGTGCTGTAAGTAAAAAAATACCAGCTAAGTTACTGGTATTTAGATGTTTATATGAATCTACTTCGCTTTATGCGCATCTGGGTTATCTTTACATGTCCCATCACCACATTTGCCGTATAGATATAAGCTATGGTTTGTTAGGCGAACGTTGTATTTCTCAGCAATCTCACTTTGGCGTTGTTCAATGATATCGTCCGAAAATTCGATAACTTCACCACAGTCAAGACACACAAGATGGTCATGATGGTGCTGTGTTGAAAGTTCAAAAACCGATTTACCACCTTCAAAGTGATGACGAGTCACAATTCCTGCATCATCAAACTGGTTAAGAACGCGATAAACAGTAGCAAGACCAATTTCTTCACCTAGGTCTATCAGCTTTTTATAGAGTTCTTCAGCACTGATATGTTGGCATTCTGGTTGCTGTAATACTTCTAAAATTTTGAGCCTTGGAAGGGTAACTTTAAGCCCAGCATCCTTTAGCGCTTGGTTATTGTCCGACATATACTTTCCTGTGGTGATTTGCAGCAATTAACAGAAGTCATTATTACAAGTATTATAGGTTACTCAGAGATAACAATAAACCACGAACTTCAAAGGGTTACTAGTTTACTTTTGTAAAGTTGTGAATTGTCACTTATAGTGGACATCTGACCAGTTACAATTTGATAACATAGGGAACGTTCGGACAGGAAGTTATGAATAAGAATTTAGCAAAGATATATAAACCAGGGGTGGTTAAATTTGCACTGAATATATGGCCTCCATTTTGGGGAGCGGGTATTCACATTGAGCGAATCAGTGGCGATTTTAGAACCGTGAACATGAAGTTAAAGTTACGCTGGTGGAACAAAAATGCCAATAGAACCCAATATGGAGGCAGCATTTTCTCATTAACAGATCCTGTTTACTCTTTGATGTTAATGGGTATTTTAGGCGAGCGATATTATGTATGGGATAAAGAGGCAAGCATTAACTTTATGAAGCCTGGGCAATCAGACCTTTATGCCGACTTTGAGATCTCACAAAATCAATTAGATGATATTTACCACTCAACGGTTGATGGGGATAAGTGTTTTCCTGAATTTATTATCCATATTAAGGATAAGAAAGGGAATGTTGTCGCGGAAGTACAAAGAAAACTCTATGTGCGTAAGAAGCCGCAATTTAGAGAAGAAGAGTTATTAGAACAATAAAAAAGCCTCCAGTGGCGGAGGCTCTTAAATTTTGGATTGCTGGGTTAGATTAGTCTTCTAATTCAGCTAGGCACATCTCTTCATGGATCTGTTGAACCCATTTAGAAACACGCTCATCCGTGAGTTCTGGTTGACGATCTTCATCAATACATAGACCAACGAAGCTATTTTCATCGCCATCAACTAGTGCTTTTGATGCTTCAAATTCGTAGCCTTCAGTTGGTGTGTAACCAATGATAGTACCGCCTTTAGCTTCAACGATATCGCGGATAGTGCCCATCGCGTCACAGAAGTACTCAGCGTAATCTTCTTGATCACCACAGCCGAAAATAGCAACAAGCTTAGTTGAGAAATCAATCGCTTCTAGTTCTGGGAAGAAATCGTCCCAATCACATTGTGCTTCACCGTAGTACCACGTTGGAATGCCAAGCAATAGCAGATCAAAGTTATCAATATCTTCTTTGCTGCTTTTTGCAATGTCTTGAACGTGAACGAGCTTTTTGCTCAGTTGCTTTTGGATCGTCTTTGCAATAGCTTCGGTATTACCTGTATCGCTACCAAAGAAGAGACCTACACTTGCCATAGAATCGTTACCTTTAATATTTGTCTGTTTTAACACAAAGTTACGTGAAGGATTAGCCTAATCCAGTTCCTTCCCAGCTAAGCTGAATGAGCCCTTTAGCAACAAATCCAGCACAACCAAGAAATAGAACCATCCATACAATTCGACGCCCGAAAACTGGAACATTACCTTGTTTCAAGACATCTTTGATCGCCATACCTATTAAGAAAAAGATACCAGCAAACAATAGATCCAATCCAAAAGATTCCAATTGATTCATGTAGTCGTAAAGCATGAGTGTCCTTTTATGCCAATTTTACTTGCGCGCACTATACCACTGTTGTGACACAAAGTTAATCATGGTGTCACCGTCTGCTTCTCATTAATTTGTATTTATTAATCGCAGCAGAACTATAAGAATTTGCGGATTGCTCTTAGTACTTCAACTGGTTTTTCAGCATGTAACCAATGCCCTGTATTCGCAATGACATGAGCCTTCGCATTCGAAAACTGTGATTGAACATCGGCCTGGTGATCGGCGGTCAAATAGTCAGAGTCTCCCCCTTTAACGAATAGGGTAGGTGTCATTGATTTAGTTATTGGTTCCCAATCTAAAATCGATAAGTAGTTGTTCATGATCGAATCTACATTAAAGCGCCAACGCATTGTGTTTTCGACTTTTATTATGGACTTAGACAAAAACTGCCTGACACCATCGATTTCAATATGTTCAGCCAATGTTGTCATCACCTCAGATCGTGACGAGAGATTCGCGGCTGATACGGCAGTCAGACCAGCGAAGACATTGTCGTGCTTACGTTGATGATAGGCGACAGGAGCCATGTCCAAAATGATCTGTTTCATCACAAGGTGTGGCGCGAGATCAGTGACTTTCATTGCGACTTTCCCCCCCATCGAGTGTCCGATTAAGATTACCGACGCGAGATCTAAGTGATCAAGCAGCGAGATAATATCTTCAGCCATTACCTGGTAATTGTGAACATCGGAGTGAAAAGAGAGGCCGTGATTACGAAGATCAATGCTAAGTACTTGATGATCTTCCTTAAGGTCTCGTGAAAGCAGGCCTAAGTTGTCCAAATTTCCAAATAATCCGTGGATCAAAACGACCGTTTGACCTTGGCCTTCGAGTTTGTAGTTAAGAAGTGCTGACATTTTATCTTATTCATGATGGGTTTAACGTAGAGTATCGGTAAAGATCTCGCTATAATCCATCAGAGTTTAAACATTGAGATTGTGAAAAGCGAATGAAAACAATTGAGGTTGATGAGGATCTATACCGTTTTATTGCTGGCCAAACCCAACATATCGGTGAAAGTGCGTCGGATATTTTACGCCGTTTATTGAATGTTGATGGGCAAGCTGTGAAACCACAGCCCGTAGCTGATAAGCCACAGGGTATTGTTGTAAGTAAGGATGCGGGTAAAGTAAACCACATCGACAGCGTTAAAGAGATGCGCTCTTTACTTATTTCAGATGAATTTGCCTCACTGAAAAAGGCAATTGATCGATTTATGTTAGTACTGTCGACTCTGCACACGATTAACCCAGAGAGCTTTTCAGAAGCGACTCAGGTGAAAGGGCGTAAACGAGTCTATTTTGCAGACAACGAAGCAACATTACTGGCAAATGGTAATACGACCAAGCCAAAGGCAATCCCTAATTCGCCTTTCTGGGTTATTACCAATAATAACACTAGCCGTAAAAGGCAGATGGTAGAACAGCTGATGAGCAGGATGAATTATCAGGCTGACTTAATCGAAAAAGTATCAGCTTCAATTTAAAAAGTCTGATTTAAACCTCATAATGTCACGCTAAGAGTCGATATTATGAGGTTTTTTTATTTTTTGGTTTTTATATTAAAAGGATGTCAATAAATGGCTATGCACCCTCGTGCTGGGCAGAAAGCTCAGCAAGAAGATTTACATAATATTCCGGCTTTAGTTGCAAATTACTTCTTACTTCAACCTATCCCTGGTCACTCTGATCATAAAGTGTTATTCGGTACCTCTGGCCACCGTGGCACAGCAGACAAATCAACATTCAATGAGAACCACATTTTAGCGATTGCCCAAGCCGTAGCTGAAGTACGTGCAGAGAAAGGCACAACGGGCCCTCTATTTGTTGGTAAAGATACGCATGCATTGTCTGAACCTGCGTTTTCAACGGTTGTAGAAGTACTGATTGCCAATGGTGTGAAAGTTATCACTCAAGCGGATAATGGCTATACGCCAACGCCTGGCGTATCACATGCGATTTTAACTTATAACTTAACGCACGATGATAAAGCGGACGGTATCGTTATTACGCCATCGCATAATCCACCTCAAGATGGCGGGATCAAATATAACCCTGTTCACGGTGGCCCTGCTGAAGGCGAACTCACACAGGCGATTGAAGATCGCGCAAATGCTTTGATTACTGAAGGCTTACAAGGCGTTAAACGTATGCCTCTAGCGGATGCAAAAGCATCAGAGCTATTTGTTGAGCTAGATTTGGTAAAACCATATATCGACGATTTAGTGAATGTTGTTGATATGGATGCGATTCAAAAATCAGGTTTGAAACTAGGCGTTGACCCACTTGGCGGTTCTGGTATTGATTACTGGCGTCAAATCGGCCAAGCGTACAACCTAGATCTTACATTGGTAAGTGAAGCGATTGATCCTTCATTCCAATTTATGTCACTTGATAAAGATGGCGTTGTTCGTATGGACTGCTCATCGCCATATGCAATGGCAGGTTTGTTAGCGCTTAAAGATGACTACGATCTTGCTTTTGGTAATGACCCAGATTACGACCGTCATGGCATTGTGACTTCTAAAGGTTTGATGAATCCTAACCATTTCCTAGCGGTTTGTATTGATTACCTATACCGTCACCGCGAAGGGTGGGGTAAAGAAGTTGCTGTTGGTAAAACTCTAGTATCAAGTGCATTGATTGACCGCGTGGTTGCGGATTTAGGCCGTGAACTTTGCGAAGTTCCAGTTGGCTTCAAATGGTTTGTTGATGGCTTATACGAAGGTAAGTTTGGCTTCGGTGGTGAAGAGAGTGCTGGAGCCTCTTTCTTACGTAAAGATGGTACGCCTTGGTCTACTGATAAAGATGGCATCATTCTTTGTCTGCTTGCGGCTGAAATTACCGCGGTAACGGGTAAGAACCCACAACAGTACTACGAAGAGCTTGCAGCAAAACATGGTGAGTCTAAGTACAACCGTATCCAAGCTGTGGCTAATGGTGCGCAAAAAGACGTACTTAAGAAACTCTCTCCTGAGATGGTATCTGCAGAAACACTGGCGGGTGACGCGATTACTGCTCGATTGACTCACGCTCCGGGTAACGGTGCAGCCATTGGTGGTCTTAAAGTGACGACTGAAAATGGTTGGTTCGCGGCGCGACCATCAGGAACGGAAGACATCTACAAAATTTACTGCGAAAGCTTTAAAGGTGAAGAGCATCTAAAAGCCATTGAAGCCGAAGCTCAAGAGATTGTAAATCAGGTCTTTGCAGCCGCAGGTCTTTAAAGCGAAATGATGAAGCTGTGCGGTATGAACTAAGAGCTATTAATAGTAAATATCGAACTCTTTAGTCTATCTAGGAACCCAGTACTCACTGGGTTCTTCTATTCAGAAGCGGTTAACTTCTCGAGCATCATTGAGTAATTCATTGTGGCTTTTTGTAAGATAGTCGTGCCATTTACACATTGTTTGGCCAGTCGTCTGGTACAACAAACCAAAATTCTCCCTCTTTAGTCTGTCCATGAATAAAGCGATCTTCTGGCCGTTCAACCGGCAGACCAAACACATCAATTCCAGCAGCCCAACACTCTTTTGGTAGGTGATAAAGCGGCTGACCAATACGATCCCATTGATGCTGGTAGCACCAAAATCCTGATATTTGGCTCGTGTTGAGTGTGTAACCAAGGCAATGTCCTGGAATCGGTTCGTGATCAAATGGATTTACATAAAGCCGACCTTGCATTAGAAGATGTTCAGATCGGTTCTCATATTGGGGGTATTGCTGGATAAAAGGATCAGATTGGCTCATTTTCAGCTGGTGATTCAACATTCGGGATAGCTTTTTATCCAGTTGATCATGGGCATTAGGGCCAAACCAAGTGCCTTGGTGCAAAAGGTAGAATTTAATCGCGATCTCCCAATGCTCATACTCTTGGTGTGGAGTTTCCAATATCAAATCGATCGCCCCAAGTGTTTGTCCGCTAGGTGCGTTGATCTGTACCTCTTCTAAAGAAAGGTCGTAATGTTGTGATTGCTGTAGAGCGTGAGTGCAGAGATATTGATAGAGAAAACCGAGCCGAGGATTTCCGCAATAATGCTTATCGTCAGCCAAAGGCGGAATCGATAGTTTGGAAAAATCTTCAAACGGTGCTTGTAACTGAAAAAGAGCAGGGGTGTTGATTATCCATTGGTAAAAACGCTGTAACGAATTCATCTCTTTCCTTAGAAGATAGCGACCTTTCAACATTGTAGCGTGGATAGTAGAGTAACTTGAGTATAAAATCTTACGATAAATAGAAACATGGACAAAGCAATGAACAATATTCAGCTGGAAAAGATTTTAAACGAAAAATTGTCACCTCAGCTTATTAAAGATTACAGCCCTAATGGAATGCAGGTTGAAGGTGCAACAGAGATCAAACGAGTGGTTACGGGCGTGACGGCTTCGCAAGCTCTCATCGACAAAGCGGTCGAGTTAAATGCCGATGCGCTGATCGTCCATCACGGCTATTTTTGGAAAGGTGAAGCGGAACCTATTCGTGGGATGAAAGGCAAGCGAATTCGCACCCTCATCAAAAGCGATATTAATCTTTATGCTTATCACCTGCCGCTAGATATCCACCCAGAGCTCGGTAACAATGCGGAGTTGGCTCGTTTACTTGATATTGATGTGGAAGGTGGACTAGAAGGTCACCCGCAGTCTGTAGCGATGTTTGGCCGTTTTAAGCAAGCCATGACAGGCAGTGAATTAGCGGAAAAAATGGACCAAGTTCTTGATCGTACCCCTCTTCATATTGCACCAGAAAATCAAGATAAGCTGATTGAGACTATTGGTTGGTGTAGTGGTGGCGGGCAAGATTATATCGAGTTGGCTGCACAGCATGGGTTAGATGCTTTTATGTCCGGTGAAGTGTCTGAACGCACGACTTACACTGCCCGTGAACAAGATATTCATTACTTCTCTGCTGGTCATCATGCAACGGAGCGTTATGGTATTAAAGCATTGGGTGAGTGGTTAGCGGCAGAACACGATCTTGATGTGACATTTATTGATATCAATAATCCAGTTTAAAGTCATTTCAGCAGCTACACATACAAACAAAAATGAAAAGGCTTGATCAATTGATCAAGCCTTTATGCGTTGTTAGAACTTAGAACTTAGAACTTAGAAAAGCTATTCACGTTCATGCAATGGTTTGAAATCACGTTGCTCTTCACCAGTATAAAGCTGGCGAGGACGACCAATACGGTTAGTTGGGTCGGCATGCATTTCATTCCAGTGTGCTATCCAACCCACTGTACGAGACAGAGCAAAGATTACAGTGAACATTGATACTGGGATACCAATCGCTTTCAGAATGATACCTGAGTAGAAATCGACATTCGGGTAAAGTTTCTTCGAAACAAAGTACTCATCAGATAGAGCAATACGTTCAAGTTCCATTGCCACATCAAGTAGTGGATCTTTAATATCCAACTCTTTCAATACTTCATGACAAGCTTCGCGCATTACTGTTGCGCGTGGATCATAGTTTTTGTAGACACGGTGACCAAAGCCCATTAAGCGGAATGGGTCATCTTTGTCTTTTGCTCGTGCAACATACTCTTCGATGTTATCAACTGAACCAATCTCTTCTAGCATACGTAGACATGCTTCGTTAGCACCACCGTGAGCTGGTCCCCATAGAGAAGCAATACCTGCCGCGATACAAGCAAATGGGTTAGCACCAGATGAACCTGCTAAACGAACGGTAGACGTTGAGGCATTTTGTTCGTGGTCGGCATGCAGAGTGAAAATTTTGTCCATCGCACGAGCGACAATTGGATTCACATCATAGTCTTCACATGGATTAGCAAACATCATGTGTAAGAAGTTTTCCGCATAGCCTAGGTCATTGCGTGGGTAGATAAACGGTTGACCTATTGAATATTTGTAACACATTGCTGCCAGTGTCGGCATTTTAGAAATAAGACGGTATGCCGCTATTTCTCGGTGTGTATCATTGTTGATATCAAGTGAATCGTGATAGAAAGCCGCAAGTGCTCCAACCACACCACACATTACTGCCATTGGGTGAGCATCACGACGGAAGCCGTGGAAGAAACTAGCAATTTGCTCATGAACCATGGTGTGACGTGTAACAATACGTTTAAATTCATCATATTGTTCACGAGTAGGGGCTTCGCCATAAAGTAGAATATAACAAACTTCTAGATAGTCTGAATTATTGGCTAATTGATCAATCGGGTAGCCGCGGTGTAAAAGAATGCCTTTATCACCATCGATGAATGTGATTGATGATTCACAAGACGCAGTGGCAAGAAAACCAGGGTCAAAAGTAAAGAAACCATTTGAACCTAGAGTACGAACGTCAATAACGGGAGTACCTAATGCACCCTCCATGATTGGCAATTCAATTGGCGCTTTACCTTCAACGTGAAGGGTAGCTTTCTTATCCGCCATAACAATCTCCTTTGTTTATTATTTAATCCGTCCAGGATGTTTATGTGACAATTTTTTACTGCTCTTAGGTCCTAAAGTCAATTTTTCTATTTTTTTGTGTGCACTTGTTATGATTTTTCATATTAAAATCGTTAAAAATCTGTTCTACGTAGCATAATTTGTTACATCAATTGTATTAAGATGTTGCCAGTCGTATAGTGATGCTGAAAATTTTGGTGAAATCCTTATAAATTCAAGGCTGAAATGAATTGTGAGGTTGGATTTTTAGTCTTGTTGTTAACATTTTTGTTACATTTAACTCGGCGTTAAAGGCGGATTGATGTTAAGTAAATGTTAACTTTTGTGGGTTTGCCACCAAAATTTGTATATAACTATAAATGCTCAATGGAGCTGAGTGAGCAAGCCTGTGAAAGAAAGAAAATCAAGACCTGTTAATTTAGATTTACAGACCATCCAATTCCCAATTACTGCAATTGCATCAATCTTGCACCGTGTTTCTGGTGTGATTATGTTTGTGGCGATTGGTATCCTGCTTTGGTTGCTATCTATTTCCCTCTCTTCCCCTGTTGGTTTCATGGAAGCAAGCGACATTGTCGATGGCTTTTTCGTGAAATTTATTCTTTGGGGCATCCTAACTGCTTTGGCTTATCATATTGCTGGTGGTATTCGTCATCTTCTTATGGATCTTGGACATTTTGAAGAGCTCGAATCTGGCGCAATGAGTGCGAAGGTAGCCTTTGGTGCGACAGCTGTATTGTCATTACTTGCGGGGGTTTTAGTATGGTAAGCAACGTTTCATCGTTTGGCCGTAATGGCGTGCATGATTTCCTATTAATTCGTGCATCTGCAATTATTATGACGCTTTACACTATTTACCTAGTGAGCTTCTGTGCTTTCTCAGGTGATATCTCTTACGTATCTTGGACGCAATTCTTTGGTGGTACTTTTACTAAAGTCTTCACCATGCTTGCGCTTCTGTCTGTACTGATTCATGCATGGATCGGTCTATGGCAGGTTCTTACGGATTATATCAAGTGCACAAAACTGCGTGGCGGTTTACAGCTTGGTATTGTTGCCGTATTGCTTGGATACTTTTTCTCTGGCCTATTTATTTTGTGGGGTGCGTAAGTGACTATTCCTGTTCGTGAGTTTGATGCCGTAGTAATTGGCGCTGGTGGTGCTGGCATGCGTGCCGCGCTACAAATTTCAGAGCAAGGCCTATCTTGTGCATTGCTTTCAAAAGTTTTTCCTACTCGTTCTCATACTGTATCTGCACAAGGCGGTATTACCGTTGCTCTTGGTAATGCGCATGAAGATCACTGGGAACAACATATGTACGATACGGTAAAGGGCTCTGATTATATTGGAGACCAAGATGCGATTGAGTACATGTGTAAAAATGGTCCTGAGTCCGTTATTGAACTAGAGAAAATGGGGCTTCCATTCTCTCGCTTTGATAATGGCACTATTTACCAACGTCCGTTTGGTGGCCAATCTAAGAATTTTGGTGGCGAGCAAGCCGCTCGTACTGCAGCAGCGGCAGACCGTACGGGTCACGCATTGCTGCATACGCTTTACCAGCAAAACATTAAGCATAAAACGACAGTGTTTTCTGAGTGGTATGCACTTGATCTTGTTAAAAATGAAGATGGTGCCATTCTTGGAACAACGGCGTTATGCATGGAAACTGGCGAAGTTTGTTACTTTAAATCTAAAGCAACGATCCTAGCGACTGGTGGTGCTGGCCGTATTTACGCTTCAACAACTAACGCCCATATCAATACGGGCGATGGTGTTGGTATGGCGATTCGTGCAGGCGTACCAATGCAAGACATCGAAATGTGGCAGTTCCACCCAACGGGTATTGCTGGCGCAGGCGTTCTTGTTACGGAAGGCTGTCGTGGTGAAGGTGGTTACCTTCTGAATAAAGATGGCGAACGTTTCATGGAGCGTTATGCTCCGAATGCGAAAGACTTAGCGGGTCGTGATGTGGTTGCTCGTTCAATGATGATCGAGATCCGTGAAGGACGCGGTTGTGATGGTCCTTGGGGTCCACACATTAAGCTGAAACTGGATCACTTAGGCAAAGATACGCTTGAGTCGCGTCTTCCTGGTGTTTGTGAGCTCTCTCGTACGTTTGCTCACGTTGATCCAGTGAAAGAGCCGATTCCAGTTATCCCAACGTGTCACTACATGATGGGCGGCGTTCCGACTCAAGTTTCTGGTCAGGCAATTAAGCAAGACGAATCGGGTGCGGATGTCGAAATCCAAGGCTTATTCGCATGTGGTGAAATTGCATCAGTATCGGTGCATGGCGCGAACCGCTTAGGTGGCAACTCACTGCTTGATTTGGTTGTATTTGGACGTGCGACTGGTCTTCATTTGGGTGAAACACTCGATAAACAAGCGGAAGCTAAACCTGCGACTGAAGCGGATATTGAGAAATCTCTTGAGCGTTATAACCGTTGGGAAAATAGTACCGATGGCGAAGACCCAGCTCAAATTCGTAAAGACCTACAACAGTGTATGCAGAATAATTTTTCGGTATTCCGTGAAGGCGATGCAATGGCGAAAGGCTTGGAAGAGCTTAAAGTTATCCGTGAACGTCTGAAAAATGCCCACCTTTCTGATAAGTCGACAGAATTCAACACTCAACGTATCGAATGTTTAGAGTTAGAAAACTTAATGGAAACCGCATTTGCAACTGCCGTTGCTGCGAACTACCGAACTGAAAGTCGTGGCGCTCATGCTCGCTTTGACTTCCCTGAGCGTGACGATGCAAATTGGCTATGCCACTCCGTTTACAACCCTGAGACAGAGTCTATGTCTAAGCGTAATGTGAATATGGAACCGGTTCACCGTGAAGCATTCCCACCGAAAGCTCGTACGTACTAAGGAGAGGACACTATTATGAAATTGAAATTCTCTTTGTACCGATATAATCCGGACGTCGATCAAAAGCCGTACATGAAGGATTATACTTTAGAAGTAGAAGAAGGCTCTGACATGATGTTGTTGGATGCGCTTATTTTACTGAAAGAGCAAGATGCGAGTATTTCATTCCGTCGTTCATGCCGTGAAGGTGTGTGTGGTTCAGATGGTTTGAATATGAACGGTAAGAATGGCTTAGCGTGTATCACATCGTTGTCTGCATTGATGACACAAGATACTATCGTGATTAGACCTTTACCGGGTCTTCCAGTGGTTCGTGACTTGATTGTCGATATGACTCAATTCTATGACAACTATGAAAAAGTGAAACCATTCTTGGTGTCTGATGGTAACGTACCACCAGCGCGCGAAAACCTACAAAGTCCAGATGAACGTGCTCATTTAGATGGTCTGTATGAATGTATCATGTGTGCATGTTGTACCACTTCATGCCCGTCGTTTTGGTGGAACCCTGATAAATTCATCGGACCAGCGGGTCTTCTTGCGGCGTATCGTTGGCTAATTGATAGCCGTGATACCGCTACAGATGAACGTTTATCTAATCTTGACGACGCATTTAGTGTTTTTCGTTGCCATGGCATCATGAACTGTGTAAGTGTTTGTCCTAAGGGACTTAATCCGACGAAAGCAATTGGCCATATCAAGTCAATGTTGGTAAATCGTTCGGTTTAATAAACAATAAAATTGCTGGCTCATGTTGAGCCAGCGTTTATAGCTCGGCATAGACCGCAGCGAATGTGAAACTACTGGTTAAGGGAAAATATGCAGAACGGCGTGATGAAGGCATGGCTCGAGTCTTCACACTTGGCTGGCGCCAATGCAACTTATGTAGAAGAACTCTACGAACTGTATCTTAGCGATCCTGATCTGGTAAGTGAGGAGTGGAAACGTGTATTTGATGAGTTGCCTACGCAAGCATCAGAAGTGGTTGAACAACCGCATTCACGTGTCCGTGATTACTTCCGTCGACTCGCGCAAGAAACAAAGCATTACAATGTCCAAGTTAGTGATCCCGATGTCGATGCAAAACAAGTAAAAGTACTGCAACTTATCAATGCTTACCGTTTCCGTGGGCATCAAGCTGCAAACCTAGACCCGCTTGGGTTATGGAAAAGAGATGCAGTCGCTGAACTGGATCCATCATTTCATACACTCACTGATGAAGACCTCAATGAAACATTCAACGTAGGTTCTTTCGCTATTGGTCAAGAGACCATGGTATTGAAAGATCTGCATAAAGCGTTGAAGCAAACGTATTGTGGTTCAATCGGTGCAGAATACATGCATATGACTAATACAGAACAGAAACGTTGGATCCAACAACGTTTAGAGTCTGTTTCTGGTCAACCATCATTTAATAAAGAAGAGAAGAGAGCATTTCTAGATGAGCTGACAGCAGCTGAAGGTCTAGAACGCTATCTTGGCGCTAAATTCCCCGGTGCAAAACGATTCTCTTTAGAAGGTGGTGACGCGTTGATTCCAATGACGAAAGAGATCATTCGTCATGCTGGTGGTCAAGGTATGCGTGAAGTGGTTGTTGGAATGGCCCACCGTGGTCGTTTAAACATGCTGGTTAACGTACTGGGTAAAAAGCCACAAGATCTGTTTGATGAATTCGCGGGTAAAAAGCACGATGACACATGGGGAACCGGCGATGTTAAATATCACCAAGGTTTCTCTGCTGACTTTGCTGCTCCTGGCGGTGATGTCCATCTAGTTCTTGCGTTTAACCCTTCTCACTTAGAAATCGTAAACCCTGTAGTTATTGGTTCCGTTCGTGCTCGTCAAGATCGTTTAGGCGATTGTGATGGTAGCCGTGTTCTACCAATTACAATTCATGGTGACTCTGCGATTGCTGGTCAAGGTGTAGTACAAGAGACGTTTAATATGTCTCAAGCGCGTGGTTTCTGTGTGGGTGGTACGGTTCGCATCGTGGTGAATAACCAAGTTGGTTTCACTACATCTAACCCTCGTGACACACGCTCTACTATGTATTGTACTGATATCGCGAAGATGGTTCAGGCCCCAATTTTCCACGTGAATGCCGATGACCCAGAAGCGGTAGCATTTATTGCACGATTAGCGCTTGATTACCGTAATACATTTAAGCGTGATGTCGTGATTGATTTGGTTTGTTATCGCCGTCATGGCCATAACGAAGCCGATGAGCCGAATGCAACTCAGCCACTGATGTATCAAAAAATCAAAAAACACCCAACACCACGTAAGCTTTATGCTGATGTGCTGATTGATCGCGGTGAATTTGATATTGAAACGGCAACGCAGTTAGTTAACGAATACCGTGATGCGCTTGATCATGGTGAAGTGGTGGTTAAAGAGTGGCGTCCTATGACATTACACTCTGTGGATTGGTCTCCATATTTAGGCCATGAGTGGAATATGGAATGGGATCACAAAATTGATATTGAGCGCTTAAAAGAGCTTGGTAATCGATTATGCCAATACCCAGAAAGCCATAAACTGCAAAGCCGTGTTAATAAGCTTTATAACGATCGTACCGCAATGATGTTGGGTGAAAAACAACTCGATTGGGGTATGGCAGAAACATTAGCATATGCAACATTAGTTGATGATGGTAAGCGTATTCGTATCTCAGGCCAAGATTCTGGTCGTGGTACTTTCTTCCATCGACACTCTGTTTTGCATAACCAAGATGATGCGAGTACTTACGTTCCTCTTGCGAATATCCACGATAGCCAAGGTCCTTTCCAAGTGTTTGATTCGGTTCTTTCTGAAGAAGCGGTATTAGCATTTGAATACGGTTACGCGACCGCTGAACCGGGTGGACTAACCCTTTGGGAAGCTCAATTTGGTGATTTCGCCAATGGTGCTCAAGTGGTTATTGACCAATTTATTTCATCAGGTGAGCAGAAGTGGGCACGACTATGTGGCTTAACGATGTTGCTTCCTCATGGTTATGAAGGTCAAGGTCCCGAGCACTCGTCAGCACGTTTAGAGCGTTACTTACAGCTGTGTGCTGAACAGAATATGCAAGTGGTTGTTCCGTCAACACCTGCTCAGGTTTATCACATGTTGCGCCGTCAAGTTGTGCGTCCTATGCGTCGTCCACTTATCGTGATGTCTCCTAAATCATTGTTGCGCCATCCGTTATGTACTTCTTCTTTAGAAGACCTAGCTGAAGGCACATTCCAACCTGCCATTGCAGAAGTGGATGATTTAGATGCGTCAGGTGTGAAACGTGTTGTGTTCTGTTCTGGTAAAGTTTATTACGACTTGTTAGAGCAGCGCCGTAAAAACGAGCAAGAAGACGTAGCGATTGTCCGAATCGAGCAGATTTACCCATTCCCTAAAGAGGAAGTGGAAGCGGCAATTGCACAATATACCAATGTAGTGGATTTCGTATGGTGCCAAGAAGAGCCGCAAAACCAAGGCGCTTGGTACTCTAGCCAGCATAACTTCAGAGCCGCAATTCCTGCAGGCGCTGATCTTAAATACGCGGGACGTGCAGCTTCTGCATCTCCAGCGGTTGGTTATATGTCAGTACACTTGAAACAGCAGAAAGCGTTAGTTGACGACGCTTTGACCCTAGCTTAAGAACTAGAAGAATAAGGACGAAACAGATATGACAATTGAAATTCTGGTTCCAGATTTACCTGAATCAGTTGCAGATGCGACAGTAGCAACTTGGCACAAGAAACCAGGTGAAGCGGTTGCTCGTGACGAAGTTATTGTTGATATTGAAACTGATAAAGTTGTACTAGAAGTACCAGCTCCTGAAGCGGGTGTTCTGGAAGCAATTATCGAAGAAGAAGGTGCAACGGTTCTTTCGAAGCAGCTTATCGCTCGAATCAAGCCAGGAGCTGTTGCGGGTGAACCGACAACGGACACTGCTGAAGATACTGAATCCTCTCCGGATAAGCGCCATAAAGCGACATTAACGGAAGAATCTAATGACGCTCTAAGCCCAGCCGTTCGCCGTTTACTTGGTGAACATGGCTTGGAAGCAAGTCAAGTGAAAGGCACTGGTGTTGGTGGCCGTATCACTCGCGAAGATATTGATGCGCACTTAGCCGCAGCAAAATCGGCACCAGTTGTTGCTGCACCTGAAGTTGAAGCGCCAGCGGCGGCACGTACTCAAAAACGTGTACCGATGACTCGCTTACGTAAAACCGTCGCTAACCGTCTGCTTGAAGCGAAAAACAGCACGGCAATGTTGACGACGTTTAACGAAGTGAACATGAAGCCGATTATGGATCTTCGTAAACAGTACAAAGACCAATTCGAAGAGCGTCATGGTACTCGCCTAGGTTTCATGTCTTTCTACGTGAAAGCAGTAACTGAAGCATTGAAGCGTTACCCTGAAGTGAATGCGTCTATTGATGGTGATGACATTGTTTATCACAACTACTTCGACATCAGTATGGCGGTATCAACGCCGCGCGGTCTTGTGACTCCAGTTCTAAAAGACTGCGATACACTCGATTTTGCTGATATTGAAAAAGGCATTAAAGAGCTTGCGATTAAAGGTCGAGACGGCAAACTGACCGTTGACGAAATTATGGGCGGAAACTTCACTATCACCAATGGTGGTGTGTTCGGTTCATTAATGTCAACGCCAATCATCAACCCACCACAAGCAGCCATTCTTGGTATGCATAAAATCCAAGAACGCCCAATGGCGGTAGATGGTAAAGTTGAAATCTTACCAATGATGTATTTGGCATTGTCATACGATCACCGTTTAATTGATGGTCGTGAGTCGGTTGGCTTCCTAGTAACAATTAAAGAGTTGCTAGAAGATCCTGCTCGCTTACTACTCAACGTTTAGTACAACAAGCGTTTAGTATAACCAAACGTAAAAGAGGGGGCTTAATGATTAAGCTCCCAATGAATTCAGGCTAGGCAGCTCAACACCTAGCCTTTTAAAAGTCGGGTAATGAGTCGACATTACTTGGCACTCGCTCAAGAGTAACCCTACAGACGCCTGACTCAGTATTATGCTGATTGTCTAATGGAAATAATAAATCCCTTAAGGGATAAACAAATGGAATAACACAATGAATTTGCATGAATATCAAGCCAAACAGCTGTTTGCAGAATTCGGTTTACCAGTACCAGAAGGTTTTGCGTGTGATACACCTCAAGAAGCTTTCGAAGCGGCTGGCCGAATTAGCACTGAAAAGAAAGTCGTAAAATGTCAAGTTCACGCAGGTGGTCGTGGTAAAGCGGGCGGCGTAGAACTGCATGACACTAAAGATGGCGTGAAAGAGTTTGCACAAAAGTGGCTTGGTAAAAACCTAGTGACTTTCCAAACTGATGCAAATGGACAACCGGTGACTAAAATTCTGGTTGAAGAAGCATCAAATATTGCCAATGAACTTTACCTTGGCGCAGTGGTAGATCGTGCGACTCGTCGTATCGTATTCATGGCATCAACTGAAGGTGGTGTGGACATTGAGAAGATTGCTGAAGAGACTCCAGAGTTGATTCACCAAGCAGCAATTGATCCTCTTGTCGGCCCTCAAGCTTATCAAGGTCGTGAACTGGCATTTAAACTTGGCCTAGTTGGCGATCAAATCAAACAATTCGTTAAGATCTTTATGGGTCTTGGCAATATGTTTGCTCAGTATGACTTAGCTCTACTTGAAATTAACCCATTGGTTGTGACGGCAGAAGGTAATCTTCTATGTCTTGATGGTAAAATCAATATCGATTCAAATGCGATGTACCGTCAACCTAAACTGCGTGAAATGCACGATCCATCTCAAGAAGATGAGCGCGAAGCACATGCAGCACAATGGGAACTTAACTATGTTGCACTAGACGGTAGCATTGGTTGTATGGTTAACGGCGCAGGCCTTGCTATGGGTACGATGGATATTGTAAACCTACATGGTGGCCAACCTGCTAACTTCCTAGATGTAGGTGGCGGCGCAACCAAAGAACGTGTAACAGAAGCATTCAAGATAATCCTATCTGACACCAATGTTAAAGCCGTTCTTGTTAATATCTTCGGTGGTATTGTTCGTTGTGATCTCATCGCTGATGGCATCATCGGTGCAGTAGAAGAGGTTGGTGTGAAAGTGCCAGTTGTTGTTCGTCTTGAAGGTAACAATGCACCTTTAGGTTCTCAAAAACTTGCGGAAAGTGGTCTAAATATCATCGCTGCAACGTCTCTAACAGAAGCAGCTGAAAAAGTCGTTGCTGCAGCGGAGGGCAAATAATGTCTGTATTAATTAATAAAGATACAAAAGTTATCTGCCAAGGCTTTACTGGCGGTCAAGGTACATTCCACTCTGAGCAAGCTATCGCATACGGTACGCAAATGGTTGGTGGTGTGTCGCCTGGTAAAGGTGGTCAAACTCACTTAGGTTTGCCTGTGTTTAATACGGTTCGCCAAGCGGTTGAAGAAACGGGCGCTACGGCTTCAGTTATCTACGTACCGGCTCCTTTCTGTAAAGATGCGATTCTTGAAGCGATCGACGCAGGCATTAAGCTGATTGTAACGATCACTGAAGGCATTCCTACGCTTGACTTGCTGGACGTTAAAGTACGTTTAGATGAAGCTGGTGTGGTGATGATCGGCCCTAACTGCCCAGGCGTCATAACTCCTGATGAGTGTAAGATTGGCATTATGCCTGGTCACATTCATAAGAAAGGTAAAGTCGGCATCGTATCTCGTTCAGGTACATTAACTTACGAAGCGGTTAAGCAAACGACTGATGAAGGCTTTGGCCAATCAACATGTGTTGGTATTGGTGGTGATCCTATCCCTGGCTCTAACTTCATCGATATTCTTAAGCTTTTCCAAGAAGACCCTGAAACTGAAGCGATTGTGATGATCGGCGAAATCGGTGGTACAGCGGAAGAAGAAGCCGCTGCTTATATCAAAGCGAACGTCACTAAACCTGTTGTCTCATACATTGCAGGTGTTACCGCGCCTCCTGGTAAGCGTATGGGTCATGCTGGTGCGATTATCTCTGGTGGTAAAGGTACGGCTGAAGATAAATTTGCAGCACTAGAAGAAGCGGGCGTGAAAACAGTGAAAAGCCTTGCAGATATCGGTAAAGCACTGCGTGAAATTACTGGTTGGTAAACCCGACTACTCATTCGTTGTGATGAATAAATAATATAAACCCCGAGCTTTGTGGCTCGGGGTTTTTGTTTATCTAAAACTAAAAAAACAGAGTGGCTAGTTTTTAACTTTTACTAATTGGCTGAGCATGAACATTGCTGTTGCACTGATGACGACTGAAGGACCTGCCGGGGTATCAAAGTGCCAAGACAAACTTAACCCGGCTAAAACAGCTACCGCGCCGATGAGTGAAGCGATGCCAGCCATCTGTTCTGGCGTTCTCGCAAACTTTCTTGCCGTTGCTGCTGGAATAATCAGTAGTGACGTCATGATTAGTGCGCCGACAAACTTCATTCCAATCGCGATTACCACACCGACCAATAACATCAAAATTAAACGCATCAAATCAATGTTAATGCCTTCAACGGCGGCTAAATCTTCACTTACCGTTGTGGAGAGCAGTGGACGCCAGAAGATGAATAAGATGCAACTAACCGTGAGTACGCCAAGATAGATGAAGCCAAGATCCGCTGGCGATACAGCGAGTAAATCACCAAATAAATAGCTCATTAAATCAACTCGAACATTGTCTAAAAAGCTGACTGCAACTAAACCCAGTGATAAAGAACTATGTGCAAGAATGCCGAGTAGAGTATCAGTCGCGACAAGTTTTTGTTTTTGTAATGTGACGAGTAAAACCGCTAAGCCTAAGCAGCAAACTAATAGTGCTAAATACAAATTAATATCTAATAAAAAACCTAACGCAAGCCCCATAAGTGAAGCGTGTGCAAGAGTATCGCCGAAGTAGGCCATCTTTCGCCACACGACAAATGAACCCAATGGTCCCGCAATCACTGCAATACCAAGGCCTGCGAGGATAGAAGGAAGTAGAAACTCAATCATGACGATGTCCGTGGCTGTGGTGAGAACAAGAATCGGCGTCACCTTTTACCGCCTGACCAGAAAGATCATGGTGGTGGTGATCATGTTGGTGATGATAAAAAGCCAACGACTCCTTAGTCGCTGAACCAAATAATGCGATATATGAAGGGTGCTGTGTAATATCAGCGGGCGCACCTGAACAACAGATATGATGATGAAGACAGATGACATTGTCCGTTTTTGCCATCACAAGGTGTAGATCATGGGAGACCATAAAGACACTACATCCAAAGCGATGCCTGATCGCGTCGATCAGATTATAGAGATCAATTTGCCCCTGAATATCAACGCCTTGAGCTGGCTCGTCGAGCACCAATAAATCGGGTCTTCTTAGTAATGAACGGGCAATTAAAACACGTTGGTTTTCACCGCCAGAGAGCTGATGCATGTTGTTGTGCATTAAGTGTTCACCACCAACTAAACGTAGTGCTTCAGTCAACTCTTGGGCTGAAAACTTGCCTGACATCTTAAGAAAACGTTTTACATCGAGCGGTAGCGAGTCGTTAAGTTTTAGTTTCTGGGGAACATAGCCAATTTTGAGTGATTTTAGTCTGTTGATAGAGCCATCGTATTGGTTATGTAAACCTAAAATAACTTTGACTAAGGTAGATTTACCAGCACCATTAGGGCCAATAAGTGTGGTGATTTTACCCTTTTCGAGAGTCAGGTTGATGCTGTCTAGCACGCGCTTCTCACCAAAATCGACACTTACGTTGTTCAGTTTGACTAACGTCGACATGAATAGAACTCATTTGCAATTAACTAATGTTATAATGTAACATTTATGACTTACCCACGCTACTGTTTCCATTTGAGGCTTTATGTTCCGATTTACTTATCTTGTTCTCGTTGCTTTGTGTTTACCTTCAGCAGCATGGGCATCGACAATTCTAACCAGTATTAAACCGATACAAATGATCACCCATGAGCTGACAAAGGGAGTCGTAGAGCCAGATGTTATTTTAAGTTCCAATGCATCTCCTCATGACTATGCGCTTAAACCGTCGGATGTAAAAAAAATCAATAATGCAGGTCTTATTGTTTGGTTTGGTCCTGAACTTGAACCGTTTTTAAGCAAAGTGATCAGCAGTCAAAAAAATGTACTGACCATTAGCGAAATTAAAGGGCTGCCACTGAGAGAGTTTGGGGGAGGTCACGAAAGTCATGCTGGCCACGATCATGGCAGTCATGATCCACATTTTTGGCTTGGTTTAAAGCCATCGCTTCAGGTAGCAGAAGCGATTACAGCAAGATTGATTCAAAGTGACAGCAAGAACCAAAGCTTATATCAAAAGAATCTGAATGACTTTAGCCAACGTTTGCTAGCAACAGAAGCGGACGTGTCGGCGATACTGGCTCCGGTCAAAACGGAAGGCTATTATGTATTTCATGACGCTTATGGCTATTTTGAACAAGAGTTTGAGCTTAATAACTTAGGCCACTTTACCGTGAGTCCAGACCGTAAGCCAGGCGCTAAAACGTTAATTAAAATACGTAAAGCCCTCAGAAAAAATGATATCCAATGTGTCTTCTCTGAACCACAATTTACGCCTGCTGTCATTGAATCAGTGACTCGAGGAACGAATGTGACGATTGGTATTCTTGATCCTGTTGGCTCTCAAATCGAGGCTAAAGATGGTGCTTATTTTGAGTTTATCAAAGGGATGGCGAACAGTTACTCTTCATGCTTGCAACGTTAAGCTTTAATTGACTAAGGCCATATTAACGAACAAGGCACATGATAAATACAAAACTATTATGTGTCTTAGCTGACTTTTCTCTATTTAATATAAATATTCGAGATTAAAAAATTAAATTTGATCAACCGCTTACCGTCACATTCCCCTTAAAATAAAAATCAGCTACTATATGTGTCGTTATTGGCACAGAATGGTGATTTATCATTTTATTAAAGTGCCTTTGAGGTATATATTTTAATTTGATTATTACTTAAGGATAGCGCTTGCTGAGCTACTGTTTACGAGTACTTCTTATTGCTAGTATCGCATTCAATGGGCTAGCAGAAGAGCATTCACCTTCAATATTTTACCCATTACCTATTCAATCTGAAGGGAAGTTTTTGGCTGCAAAAAACTTACATTTGAGTAGTAATGGTGGAATATGGGTTCAAGATGTACACAGCAACGTTTTATTTTATGATGGGCGTCACTTACTGCCACGAAATGGTAGCCTACTTGACTCCGTAGGTGATCAGCTAGCTTATTTAAATGACAGTTTCTGGAGCTTTGCTGATAATGAAGTCTACCGGAGTTACCCTAGTCAGAAAAAAGAGCTTATCTTTAGCTTAGAGCCCGGCTCTGAAATTAGAAAAATTGGCTCATCAAACAATTATATTTGGGTCAGTGATGACTCTAATTTCTATACTTATGATGTCACTACAAGTGAAATAGAGACCTACTCTTTACTTGAACTGTATAAACATAATCAGAGTAGTTATGTCTATATCAATGATGCACAGCGTGTTTTATCTAAATGGGTATTAGCAACGACCTCTGGATCATATCTTTCGGATGGTGCTCAATTTACTCACATCGCCAATTCGAAAAAGAACTTCACAGAAAAAATATACTTCTCATCTAGCCGCCGAGAGCTATTAATTGGCACTTTACGTGGTGCGCTCATTATTGATCTCAACGCCCCAAGCAAAATTGGCCCATTCATTGGTGATTCGCATGTTTTGTCGTTTGCGGAAACGAACCAAGAGTATTGGATTGGCACAGAGCACGGACTATTCGTCTACTCATTGCTGACTGGGGTTGTTCGCAAGGTGACGTCCAGTTCACAAGACAGCTTCTCTTTGTTAGGTGATAAAATTTATGCCCTCTTGAATGATGAACTTGGCGGTATGTGGATCGCGACAGATCGTGGCATTCGATATTACTCATTACATAGTAAAAAATTCACTCGGGTTTCAGAACGAAAGTTACTCTCTCTTTTTAGCGATTCTTCAATGGTTAAAATTGCCAAGGACCCTCGCTTGGGTAATTTAGTCGCAACTACGACTGGTATTTACCAACACCGAAAAGGGGGTGAACCTGAGCTGTTATATCGTGGGAGGGTAAACGATTTTGTTGTGGGTAACGGTGACTTATGGCTTGCAACAGGTGAAGGGCTTTTAAGGTTTGATATTCAAAGTAGAAGAGTGACTCGTCAGCTTTTATCGGATGAATTTCAATCTTTATCAATTGATAGAGTCGCACTAGATGATGAACGCCTCTGGTTCTCTTCACGTGGACGTTTAGCACAGTTAAATATTAAGAACGGCGCATACAAAAGTTTCGGCAAGGACTGGATTGTAGAAAGTTTTCTGCCGGCGAAGATAACTCACCTATTACCAACAAAAACCGGTGACTTAATTATTGGAACCGATCATGGTGTTTACACTTATTCGGGACAAAAAATCTATTTCAATCGTGAGTCTGAAGTTTTTGGCCAAGTGATCGATATTACTCAAGCTAAAGGTGGGAAGTATTGGGTAGTAAGTAGTTATGGAACATTTACTTTCGACAGGCATTATCAAAATCTGACCCCTGTAACGCTAATTGAAGATACTATTAGCCCTGAATGCTTAATGAGTACTTCTAGAGGGATGTGGATGAGCAGCTCAAAAGGGCTCAGTTTCTACAGCCATAGTGCCGATCTGCTTAAGCACTATGGCTCTCCATCTGGTTTGATAACGAATGAATTTTTACCAAGGATTTGTGCAACAGATAAGTCCGAGCCAGGCCAAGATATTAGCTTGGTGTTGGGCTCTAAGTATGGTTTGGTTAAGATAAAAGAGCGCGAGTTACTTGTATCAAAAGCACCGAAAAATACAGTCATTTTTAGCCAGGTGAATATTGATCACTCTCCAATTGCGGTTGGCGGCAATATAAAAGATGGTTACCAGTTTCCTTATGGTTCATCGTTGAGTTTTCTTATTGGTATTTTGCCGGAAGCGTCGACATTGTTGCTCGAGTTCAGGTTAAATCTAGAGGATGATTGGATCGCTTTCGAAGGTGGTCAATTGACTTTATCTCATTTATTGCCGGGTGAGTATCAATTACAAATAAGGCCATCAATAACAATTATTCCTGATACTCAATCATTAACCACACTTAATTTTACGATACAAAAGCCATGGTATTTGACCAGTTTTGCTATTTTTAGCTTTTTCCTCATTATGGGAATATTAGTAGCGATAGTTATTTTTTGGCGTTCTCGTTTAATCATGAAAATCAACAGAAACCTAAAGGCAAAGGTCTTACTAAAAACCGATCAATTGCGTAATCAGAGCCGGGTATTGTTAAGTAACAATCAACAGTTAAGGAAGCAATTTCAAGTTCGAAATATTCTTGTTGGAAATGTTGCGGTTGCAGCGAAAAGGAGCGTAACAGAAATGGGTGCGCGTCTTCACTTAGAGGATGATAAATCGGCCACTCAGAAATATAGCGATGTTATCCACCTACTTAATGTTCTATTTAATGATAAGGACAACGTTAGCGGAGAAAGGGAGTCGCATAATTTCTTACAAATACTAAATGCCGTTATCGATGCATGGCGTGAAGAGTTCATTAAAGCGGGGTTAAGCGTAAAAGTTGAAAACAGCGCAATGAACCAGCACATACAAATTGACTATTTTAATTTAGATATTCTGTTTAACACTCTTTTTTCTAGCGTTTTAAAGCGTTGCTATCGAGGACAGGAATTAAGCATTCAAATCAGCGAAAGTGATTCGATGCTGGTGATTGCATTGACTGATTTTGGCGCTCCCGTTCCAGTGTTTAAACCAACAATACACAAAGACAATATCGTGAACTTGTCGACTTTTGATTTGAGTATTGAAAATCTACCCACCTCGGTTGCTATCAGTGGCGGCGAGCTATTTGTGTATGACTTTGACTCTAAGAATCGCCTTGAAATGTCGTGGCCTATTATTGAGCTTGAAATTCAAGGGCCACCAGAAAAGGCGATAAATCTAGAAAATTCAGCGGTGCCTTCGCATACACTGACAAGAGAAGAAGCATGGATAAACTCGGTGAAGCATTTAATCAGTGAAAATTACTCGAGTCCAGACTTTGGCACTTCCTCTGCGGCTAAAATGCTTTTTGTATCGGAGCGGAGTTTACAACGTCGCTTTAAAGCAGCCTTAGATCGGACATTTAAAGATTACTTAAATGAGTATCGACTTGAAAAGGCGTGTGAAAGCTTGTTAGCAGGTGAGAAAATAGCTGACATCGCATTTGAATGTGGTTTCAATGACCCATCATACTTCAGCCTGCGTTTCAAACACCACTTTGGCCTTTCTCCATCAAAATTTGTCGAGAATCATACTGGTCAATAATTTCATCGTGAGTATGTTCCTTTCTATTCTTGAGCCTTTCTTTGAATAAACCAAAATAAACGTCTTTGTGCGGTTCTATTTTTAGTCGTGCGATTACGTTTCACGAGAGTTCCTTGAGGGAAATGAAATTCAAATATAGCTAAGACTTACAGTATAGAGGAAAGCTTGAGGAGAGATAATCAAATAGTAGTGGTTAAGGAAAAAAAAGATCGTGGCATGGTCGGGGGGACTATGCCACGGGTGCCAATGACACCTTCGCTTGCTGCCTGAGGGATATGGGATACCCATATCACTTCTGGAATCTAATGCTTTAGAGGTTTCCCTCTTGACGTGGTTAACTATAAGTCCATGCGCTTATTTCCTTCATAAAATTAACGACATGTTTACCCGATAAAACCGCCAAGTTGTAAGGCTTACTTTAAGTTTTTGTATTTTAAGTGTTTTTTGTTTATGTTCTTTACCTGAACTTACTTTTTTGACTCATTACCCACAGAATTCTCTCTAATTTGACGTATTTAACGAGCTTGTTTTTAACGTTTTTTACGTTCGATTTTCTGCAATCTTTGATTTCACTCAATAAAAGTGGGGAGAATCGCGGTTATCATTATCGCTAATGAAAATATTTCTCATTCCTAATTATAATTGAGACCTGCTATGAAACTATCACAACTGAGAGAAGGCGATTGCGCGAGTATTCTGTCTTTTTCTGAAATATCTAATGACGTAAGAAAAAAGCTAATGGTTATGGGCTTGCTTCCAAATACGTTAGTCAAGGTAGTGCGTCGAGCACCGATGGGTGATCCGCTTCAAGTTGAAGTTCGTGGTGTGTCTCTAGCAATACGTGAAAATATTGCTGCAGCAATTCTAGTGGAGCAAAAATAATGCAGTATGAAATACTAACGGTTGGTAATCCAAATAGTGGTAAAACGACACTGTTTAATGGCTTAACTGGCGCGAAACAGCAAGTTGGTAATTGGGCTGGTGTAACCGTAGAGAAGAAAACAGGACGTTATGCTCACTCTGGCGATCAATTTAAGCTAACTGACTTGCCGGGTATTTACGCATTAGATAGTGGAAATGACAGTAATAGCATTGATGAGTCAATTGCTTCTCGTGCTGTAATTAGCCACCCAGCGGATTTGATTATTAATGTTGTTGATGCAACTTGTTTAGAACGCAGCTTATACATGACTTTGCAACTTCGCGAGCTAGGTCGACCAATGGTTGTCGTTTTGAATAAGATGGATGCACTAAAGCGTGAACGCCAAACATTAGATATTAAAGCGTTAGAAAAAATGCTTGGCTGTCCAGTATTCACGTTGTCGGCAAATAACAAACAGCAAGTGAACCGTTTTAAAGACAAGTTACATAAAGCACTGGTTCAAGGCGTTGCGCTGAAAGAGCTTGTTTTAGATTATGGTCAAGAATTTGAGAGTGCCATTGCTACCATTGCGCCTGTTTTTGCTGGCCAAGAAGTGTCATCTCGCGCTCTAGCTATACGTGCATTAGAAAATGATTTACTGGTTAATAACCCTCTTTCTCAATCTGACCGTGAACTGATTAACCAACAGCAAGAAGCTTGTAATTTAGATATTGACTTGCAAGTTGCTGATGTGAAATACACTTTCTTACATGAACAGTGTAAGAAGGCACGTCGTACAGAAGGCAAATTAAGTCATAGCTTTACTGAAAAAGCGGATAACCTCATTCTGAATAAATGGGTTGGTGTACCTTTCTTCTTCGTAGTGATGTATTTGATGTTTATGTTTTCCATCAACATTGGTGGTGCATTCATTGATTTCTTTGATATTGGCGTTGGGGCTCTGCTTGTTGATGGCGGTCACTACTTGCTTGATGCTCACCTGCCTGTTTGGTTAGTGACACTTATCGCTGATGGTGTTGGTGGTGGTATCCAAACAGTTGCAACCTTCATTCCTGTTATCGGTTGTCTATACCTATTCTTAGCCGTTTTAGAAAGTTCTGGTTACATGTCTCGTGCGGCATTTGTGCTTGATAAAGTGATGCAAAAAATCGGCTTGCCAGGTAAAGCATTTGTACCGTTGGTGCTTGGGTTTGGTTGTAACGTACCTTCAATCATGGCTACGCGAACATTAGACCAAGAGCGCGAGCGTAAATTAGCGGCATCTATGGCACCATTTATGTCTTGTGGTGCTCGACTGCCGGTATACGCACTTTTTGCTGCGGCATTCTTCCCTGATAGTGGTCAAAATATTGTTTTTGCTCTTTATGTATTAGGTATTGTTGCTGCTGTTCTTACTGGCGTTGTGCTGAAACACACACTATACCCAGGCTCTAGTGATAGCTTGGTGATGGAAATGCCAGATTACGAGCTGCCAACCATCCAAAATGTACTGATCAAAACGTGGCAAAAGCTGAACCGTTTTGTACTGGGTGCTGGTAAAACGATCGTTGTGGTTGTGACGATTCTAAGCTTCTTGAACTCAATTGGTACTGATGGCTCATTTGGTAATGAAGACAGCGAAAAATCAGTACTGTCGAAAGCGGCGCAAGTTGTCACTCCTGTTTTTACTCCAATTGGTATTAATGAAAATAACTGGCCAGCAACGGTTGGTATTATTACGGGCATCTTTGCTAAAGAAGCGGTTGTAGGTACATTGAACAGCCTTTACACGTCAGCGGAAAGCGAAGAGTCTGAATTTGATTTAATGGGTAGTTTGGAAGAGGCGGTAATGTCTATTCCTGAAAACCTTACCGGTCTAAGTTACTCTGATCCACTAGGCATTGAAGTCGGCGATTTAAGTGATTCATCGGCAGTCGCGGAAGATCAAGAAGTGGATACATCGATTTTTGGTAACTTGAAGTCTCACTTTGTAAGTGGTCATGCGGCATTTGCTTACTTAATCTTAATCCTTCTGTACACACCTTGTGTTGCCGCTATGGGGGCTTATGTTCGTGAGTTCGGCCAAAACTTTGCTCGCTTCATTGCGGTGTGGACAATGGCTCTAGGTTACGGTGGTGCAGCTTTATACTACCAAGTTGCACACTTTGCGGATCACCCAATGACAAGCTCTATTTGGGTTGTCAGCTTGATTGCCGTCTCTGTTATCGCATATCAGTTGATGAAAAGAAAAGGGCGTAAAGAACAAATGAATCTAGAGGTACAAGTCGCATGATTTTATCCGACCTAAAGAACTACATCACCGAAAATGGCAGCGCGTCGAGAAATGAACTGGCAAAAAAGTTTACTTTAAGTGAAGACGGTGTGGATGCCATGCTGAGTGTGTGGGTGAAAAAGGGTCAGATATCTCGCTTGATCGATACCAATAAAGCGAAAAAAGTGACTCGAGTTCGTTACAGCACCATTAAGAGTGATGAGCTATCGTTAACCGTAACGATGTAAGAGCTAACACGGTTCACTTTTAGTTTTCTATCGCTAGAAATAAAAACGCCGCATCTTTATCGATGCGGCGTTTTTGATTATAGATTCTTATCCGTATTTAAGATAACGCTCCAAATCCACCTTATGCCGATGGTTCGTTAATACTAAATATAGGGCTGTCTTGAAGTTTTGTTTGCAGTTGTTTCAAGAGAGAAACTTGGTCATCGTCAGACCTAAACTCACCTTGAGTATTGCCCCAAACAGGGCCGGGCCAAGCTACATCAGAAATGAAACGCACGATATGATGAATATGTAACTGTGGAACCATATTACCCAGAGCACCAAGATTAATTTTATCTGGAGTAAAGAGCACTTCCAGAGTTTGGTTGATCGTTTGAGATTCAACTAAAAACTGCTGTTGTTCATTCATCGGTAAATGGTGAAGCTCTTTTAGCTCATTTCTTTTTGGAACGAGAATGATCCAAGGAACTGCGTTGTCTTTATGAAGTAATGCGATGCAGAGTGGAAAGTGGCCAATAACCGTCGTATCTTTGGCTAACTGAGGGTGAAGAATAAAGTCCATATGCAAAATATCAGTCGATGATTCGTGCACTGTTTATAACATAGAAAAAGAAAAAGGTTGGCGATTAAGCCAACCTTTTCAATAATTCTAATGGAAATTACATGCGGTCAAGCGTGTTGATACCAAGTAGAGATAGACCTTGTTTGATCGTTTTAGCGGTAAGCGCAGAAAGCTTCAAGCGGCTTTGCTTAACGGCTTCATCTTCAGCGATCAAAATCGGGCATGCTTCATAGAAACTAGAGAATTGACCTGCGAGTTCAAATAGGTAGCTACACATGATATGTGGCTGACCTTCACGAGCAACAGATTGAACCGCTTCTTCGAATTGAAGTAGCTTAGCAATGAGAGCTTTCTCTTTGTCTTCTTTAGCTAGAATTTCACCAGACAGTGAATCCATAGACAGACCAGCTTTTGCGAAGATAGAAGCAACACGTGCATAAGCATACTGCATGTAAGGAGCTGTATTGCCTTCGAATGCTAGCATGTTGTCCCAGTCAAAAATGTAATCCGTTGTACGGTGTTTTGAAAGGTCAGCGTACTTAACCGCAGCCATTGCGACAGTATTAGCAATGTTCGCTTTCTCTTCACTTGCAAGATCAGGGTTTTTCGATTCGATCAGTTTCTGTGCACGTTCTTCAGCTTCATCAAGAAGATCCGCTAGACGAACCGTACCACCAGCACGAGTCTTGAATGGACGACCATCTTTACCTAGCATCATACCAAACGCGTGATGCTCAAGAGTCACCTCTTCTGGTACGTATTCAGCCATGCGAACGATATCCCACGCTTGCATCAGGTGTTGATGTTGACGTGAATCGATGAAGTAAAGCACACGATCTGCACCTAGTGTTTCGTAACGGTATTTTGCACAGGCAATATCCGTTGTAGTGTATAGGAAGCCACCGTCGCGTTTCTGGATGATAACACCCATCGCTTCGCCATCTTTGTTCTTATACTTATCTAGGTAAACAACATTTGCGCCATCGCTATCAACCGCAAGACCTTTTTCAACAAGATCGTTAACGATAGGAGCAAGCATATGGTTGTACTTACTTTCGCCCATCACATCATCTTGAGTTAGAGATACGTTAAGACGATCATAGTTGCGTTGGTTTTGAACCATAGTAACGTCAACGAGTTTTTTCCACATTTTTGCGCAGTACTCATCACCGCTTTGTAGTTTCACAACGTAACCACGAGCTTTAAGAGCAAATGCTTCGTCTTCATCGTAAAGTTTTTTCGATTCACGGTAGAAAGCTTCAAGGTCAGCAAGTTCCATTGAAACTTCGCCAGACTCTTGTTGAACGCGCTCAAGGTTAGCAATCAACATGCCGAATTGAGTTCCCCAGTCACCGATGTGGTTAGCACGGATTACGTTGTGACCTAAGAATTCAAGAGTACGAACAACCGCATCACCGATGATCGTTGAACGTAAGTGACCAACGTGCATCTCTTTAGCAACGTTTGGCGCAGAATAGTCTGCAACAATAGTTTGAGTCGCTTCTAGTTGTACGCCTAAACGTTCGTCAGCAAGTGCCGCTTCCGCTTGTTTTGCTAAGAAAGCTTCGTCTAGGAAAATATTTAGGAAGCCAGGACCTGCAATCTCAACTTTACTTGCGATTCCATCTAGATCCAAAACATCCAATACTTTTTGAGCAAATTCTCGAGGATTGGTACCTAGTCGTTTAGCAACACCCATCACGCCATTCGCTTGGTAGTCGCCAAATTGTGGTTTTGCAGATTGACGTACAGCAGCAGGGCTTCCTGCAGGTGCGCCAGCGGCTTCAAGAGCCTTAGATACTTTGTCATTAATCAGTGCTTGGATATTCACACGCGTTCCCTTCAATTCAAGGATGGTAAAGAATGATAGCGGTAATGTGTCTACTACTACTTGTTACGCAATAAATGCAGGAACAAAAGGAGAGCAAGACGAGAATTATTCACTATGATTCTTGTTTAAGTTCACAAAAATGGCGGTAATGATACCAATTTAATGGCCTTTCTTACAGGGTGATAGTAGGAAATTTTGCCATTTATTGTGTCCGATAATACTTACAAGAGAGTGGCTATTTATTCAAATGCCGTTACTATTTATTAAATTTAAAACTATGGGTTAAAACATGTCAGGAAATCTATCCGAATTAGGCCTCACTCCAAATCAAATGCTAGGCAAACTGGATGTCTTCATGCAAAAAATAGCAGATTTGGGAGAACAGATCGGTATTGACTTAACCTTTGCTCAATCTGACCATATTGCGTTAAGAATTAATGAGTTCCATGTCGCTAAGTTAGCACATCACGCGTGGTTAGAGCATGGAAACGTGATTTCTGAAGCGATTATAAATGGTCGACCGATTATTGTTCTTGAATTCAATCAACCGCTGAAGAGTTTAGGCTGGAGTATTGAAAGTTTGGAGTTGCCATATCCTGCTGAAGGAAAAGTCTACGAGCAGCAAGATTGGGAACATGTGGAGTTTGTTATTCCATCGCATGCACAAACGGCAGACGAGTATTTAGATGATTTGAAACAGACCTATCCTCAATTCGCTCTGAACTGGGATAAGTTGGGTGATTTAGGCATCAAAACGAAATTGTCGAGCCCTAAGGGAGAAGGCGAACGTTTGAACAATCCAACCGTCGCTTTTAAGCATCAAGGTATTTGTATCAAACTGCATCCACATTCACTCAAAAAGGTTGTGGAGTCAGAGCAAGAATAATTCAGCAGTAGTTAGATAGAAACCAATAAATAAGGTCGAGAGTAAGTCTCGACCTTTTTTATTTAGTTGTCGCCGAATTATAGAATTACCGTCTTATTGCCATAAACAAAGACATGATCATTCACGACTTTAGTTAAGGCTTTGCTCAGTACATTCTTTTCAACATCGCGTCCAGCTCGCGCCATATCTTGAGCGTTGAAATTATGATCGACAGGAATCACGTCTTGCTTAATGATTGGACCTTCATCTAGATCGTTGGTTACGAAGTGAGCGGTAGCCCCTATGATCTTAACACCACGCTCATAAGCTTGTAGGTAGGGTTTTGCACCAATAAAGGCTGGCAAAAAGCTATGATGGATATTGATGATTTTGTGGTTGTATTTTTCGACAAAACTTGGTGTCAATATACGCATATATTTGGCTAACACTAAATAATCGGCATTGTACTGATCAATGACCTCAAACATTTTATCTTCGTGCTCTTCTCGATTTAATCCTTCATGAGAAACACAGTGGTATGGAATATCAAAACGCTCAGTAAGAGATTGAAGCGTGTCGTAGTTACCCACAACCGCAGCAATGTCTACATCTAAACTACCATCGAAATTCTTCATCAGAATATCACCTAGGCAGTGAGACTCTTTGGTGACGAGAATAACGACACGTTTACGTGAGGAATCAACCAGCTTTCTTTGAGTGTTTTGAGGTAAGGCTTGATCTAAATCCGCAAGAAAAGTTTCATCGTTAAAGAATCCTTCCAGTTCTGTACGCATAAAGAAGTGGCCACTGCTGTTATCAACGAATTCATTATTATGGATAATATTGAGTTGATGTTTGTAACAGATATTGGTGATTTTTGAGATTAACCCCGGAGCATCAGAGCAGTGGGTTAACAGTGTTTTTTTTTCCATTTGATCTTACTTCCATGCAATATTTTTTTTGGACTAAAAACTAATTCCAAGCGCTTCGAACGGTGAAGCATGCCGCAATATAAGAGCTATAATTAATCTATTATCAATATAGTTTCAACAAAATATCTAAGCAGAACGCTTGTCTTGGGATTATTTTCGATAGTTTTGTTGTTTCTGATACTCCTAATATGATGCATTAAGGCGGAACTTATGGATAAAGAGCTACTAGCACGAAAGTTATACAGTGAACGAGTCTGCGAACTGTTAGGTGAAAATGAAGTTGATGAAACCGTGTTGTCTGAGATGTGGGAAAACAAGGCCTCACCTTCTGATGCTGCAAAAGCGATGATGGATGACAGTGGTTTTGACGGACCGGCTTGGTTGTCACGTTACTTGAAACGAAAGTAGAGCGGATTCACATCGTTTTGTAAACCATACTTTTTTAATTACGAACACCTTCCGGTGCGGAGTCAATCTGATTCGCACCGGCTCACTAAAACTGACATAATCCCCTCAACTTTTTATTTCCTGCTGCTATTTTTCTATGATCTCTAAAACTTTTTCTGAGAGTGGTGCTCTAGGCAAAGCAATACCTGGTTTTCAACCTCGTCAGTCCCAATTGGACATGGCTGAAGCGGTGGCGACTGCCATTAAAGATCAAACTCAGCTGGTGGTAGAAGCTGGAACGGGGACCGGAAAAACATTCGCCTATCTTGCTCCAGCCTTGCTCAGCGGTAAGAAAATAATAATCAGCACAGGGTCTAAAAACCTTCAAGAGCAGTTGTATCATCGTGATTTGCCTTTAATGGTGAGCTCACTCGGCTTTTACGGCAAAGTTGCTCTGCTGAAAGGGCGCTCCAATTATCTGTGTTTAGATCGCCTTAGTCGTCAAATGGTGGAGAGCCACACCAACGAATCGGATCCTACTTTGCTAACTCAATTGGTTAAGGTGAGGAGTTGGGTATCCGAAACCAAAACCGGTGATTTGGGTGATTGCGACGAGATTGCAGAAGATAGCGTCATTATTCCTACCATTACGTCCACTAATGATAATTGCTTGGGGAAAGAGTGCCCTAGCTACACCGACTGTTTCGTACTTAAAGCCAGAAAAAATGCGATGGATGCCGATGTTGTTGTGGTCAATCATCACCTATTTCTTGCAGACCTTGCGATCAAAGAGACGGGCTTTGGTGAACTGATACCAGAGGCGGATGTTTTTATTTTCGATGAAGCACATCAACTTCCAGATATTGCGAGCCAATATTTTGGTCAATCTGTCTCCAGCCGACAAGTACAAGAGTTGGCAAAAGATATCGAAATAGCCTATCGGACAGAAGCCAAAGACATGCGTCAATTGCAGAAGGTGGGTGACAGGCTTACTCAATCGGCGATGGACTTGCGTATCGTTTTAGGTGAACCGGGTTTTCGTGGAAACTGGCGTGAAGCGTTAAATTCATCAGTGGTCGCGAGGGAATTGACACGCTTGCAAGATGCACTCGACCTAGCCGTTGATGTTCTCAAAATCGCCTTAGGTAGAAGCCAACTGCTTGATACTGCTTTTGAACGGGCGAATACGATAAAAGGCCGAATTAATCGAGCTTGTGATGTCTCCATTATGGGGTACTCATATTGGTTTGATACCACGCCACGTCACTTTAGTTTGCATATCACCCCACTGTCGGTTGCCGATAAATTTCATGAGCAGATTGAATTAAAACAGGGGAGCTGGATTTTTACCTCAGCGACGTTAGCAGTGTCTGATGATTTTAGTCACTTCACCTCGCGCCTTGGATTAAAGCCAACCGCGCAGCTTTCGCTGCCTAGCCCTTTTGATTATCAGCAACAGGCGAGGCTCTGTGTTCCTCGTTATTTACCCGAGCCTAACAGTGTAGGGCTTGCCGATAAATTAGTTGAAATGCTTGCACCATTGATTGAAGAGAACCAAGGTCGCTGTTTCTTCTTGTGTACTTCCCATAGCATGATGCGAGAGTTGGGCGAACGGTTCCGTGACACCCTGACGATTCCTGTTCTGCTGCAAGGTGAAACCAGTAAACAGAAAACACTGGCGGAATTCATGGAGCTTGGTAATGCACTGTTAGTGGCCACTGGAGCATTTTGGGAAGGTATAGATGTTAGAGGTGACACACTTAGCTGTGTTATCATCGATAAATTACCCTTTACGGCACCTGATGATCCATTGCTAAAAGCAAGAATTGAAGATTGCCGATTGAAAGGTGGGGAGCCTTTTGCACAGGTTCAATTGCCCGATGCCGTCATCACCTTGAAGCAAGGGGTTGGGCGATTGATTCGAGATAAAACCGATCAAGGGGCTTTGATTATTTGTGATAATCGATTAGTGACGAGAGACTATGGTGGCACTTTCCTAGCTTCTCTTCCGCCTATCCCACGAACACGAGATTTAGGTGTTGTAAGAGATTTTTTAAGTGAGATCTCCACCACTGAAAATACAACTTTAGACATAACAGATAAATAACTTGAGATATTGATGAGCGCGAAAATTCTTGCTTTGGACACATCAACAGAAAACTGTTCTGTTGCACTTATGGTAAACGGACAGACTTACGTTCGTAGTGAAATCGCACCGCGAGACCATACAAAAAAGATCCTACCAATGGTGGATGAAGTACTCAAAGAAGCGGGTATTTCTCTGAACGATTTAGATGCACTCGCTTTTGGGCGTGGGCCAGGTAGTTTTACCGGTGTAAGAATTGGTATCGGAATTGCGCAAGGATTAGCGTTTGGTGCCGATCTTCCTATGATTGGAATTTCAACGCTTGCCGCGATGGCTCAAGGTACATACCGTGTGAATGCTCATACCAATGTTGCTTGTGCGATTGATGCTCGAATGAGTGAAGTTTACTGGGGACGTTTTACTCGTCAAGATGATGGTAACTGGGGTGTTGCGGATTCTGAATGCGTGATCCCTCCAGCAGAGCTAGTAGAACACACTCAACCCGATTCATTAATTTGGGGTCACTCAGGTACTGGATGGGACGCATATAGCGACGAATTCTCTGGTTTAGCACTTCAACTTGAAAAAAGTGAGGTTCTCTTCCCTGAAGCTCAAGATATTGCATTCCTAGCGCAGTACGAATGGGAAAATGGCAATACCGTTCTGGCTGAAGAGGCAAGCCCGGTCTATTTACGAGACAAAGTGGCGTGGAAAAAGCTTCCAGGTCGAGAGTAGTCTATATACTGTAAGTGAGGGCGAGCAAAACTTGTCTTCACTTTCATTTTCGACTTTAGTTAAAACTATAGCCGAGAGCTTTGCTGCATAGGGTATTTATGGCATCAATTAATGGCTTACCTCCTTCGATTGTCCCTAATACAAAGAAAACGACAAGAAAGAACGAGGTAAAAAAAGGACAAGGTAGTACTTCAGTTGGTCAACCAACTAAAGTGGCGAATGCTGTTGCCAACTCAATTAAACATGTCAGCGAATCTGATATCCGTGATGCTCAAATCCAATATGATCTTCCCCCTGAAGGTCGAGCAAGAAAAGCTATGGAACAGTATATGGGTGTGATGAACCAAGCAAAAAGAGAGGAACTTGCTCAGCTGCTTGGCGTCGATATATACATCTAAGTTGGGCTTACCCCTTCAATGTGAAATAACTCTAGGATCTCTTTGTGTACCAAGCCACGCAGTACCCAACCGCCAGCGGATCAATCTCTGCCATTGAAATAGGGGAACCATCGACCGCGCTGGTAACCCTCGTCTTTATCCATGGTTGGCTAGATAATGCAGCCAGTTTTTTGAGTGTGTTTGAGCAACTTGCGCCTGCATCTCATATACACGCTATTGCTATTGATTTGCCGGGGCATGGTTTATCAAGCCATAAATCAGCATCCAGCTATTACCCCTTTCATGACTATATTGATGATATTTACCAAGTTTTGCACAAAATATCGCCAAACAAACTGGTGTTGGTGGGACATTCACTTGGTGCATTGATAGCAAGTTGTTATAGTGCCGCCTTTCCTGAACAAGTGGCGGGATTAGTTCAAATCGAAGGCAAGGGGCCTCTTTCTGAATCTCCTCAAAAGAGCGTACAGCGTATGCGAAATGGGGTTCTAAGTAGGCAACGACAACAGCGGAAGCCTTCTCGCCCTTTACGCAGCCAAGAAGATGCCATTATGCTGCGGGCACATGTCAATGAACTGCCACGTGAAACCATTGCACCTATCGTGAAGCGGGGAACCGTACTTAAAGATGGTCATTGGCATTGGAGTCATGACCAGCGGTTAAAGTGCGACTCAATATATCGAATGTCGCCTGAACATGCACAAGTCATTAACATGGCGATTCAATGTGAGCAGCTGATCATTCTCGGTGATAACGGTTTTGACTATTTGTTGAATGATAGCGACACCTTTCATAATGTTCGAGCGAAATTAGTTACAATTCCAGGTGGGCATCATTGTCATTTGGAATATCCAGAACGTGTTTCAGAGCTAATTCTTGGCTTAGTTAACAAAATTTAAACAAGTGTTTGAGTGTTTCGTGCTCAAGTGCTCCGGCTGTGCTGTAATAGTCTGCAATTGATTAATCGCGGCAATAAGACCGTCAGCCCAATTACGAGGAATTTTATTGTGGATAAACCTTGGCTAACACGCTATCCAAATGACGTACCAGAAACAATTAACCCAGATCAATACCATTCATTAATCGATATGTTTGAGCAGTCCGTACAGAAGTATGCGGATCAGCCAGCATTTATGAATATGGGTTCGGTGATGACTTTCCGTAAATTGGAAGAGCGTAGCCGAGCATTCGCTGCATATTTGCAAAATGATTTAAAATTGCAAAAAGGCGATCGTGTTGCGTTGATGATGCCAAACTTATTGCAATACCCAGTAGCGCTATTTGGTGTACTACGTGCGGGTATGATTGCAGTCAATGTGAACCCTCTTTACACCCCTCGTGAGTTAGAACACCAACTCAACGATGCGGATGCAAAAGCTATTGTGATTGTCTCAAACTTTGCAAGCACGTTAGAAAAAGTGGTGGATAACACGCCAGTTAAGCATGTTGTCCTGACCAGCTTAGGACAAATGCTACCAAGAGCGAAGGGAACCATCGTTGACTTTGTGGTGAAATACGTCAAAGGAATGGTGCCAAAATACGATCTTCCTGGTGCAATATCTTTCCGAAAAGCGTTACATAAAGGCCGTCGCCTTCAGTATGTAAAACCGTTCATGACGGGCGATGATATTGCATTCTTACAATACACTGGTGGCACAACTGGTGTGGCGAAAGGTGCAATTCTGACTCACCGTAATATGCTGGCAAATGTCCTACAAGCTAAAGGTGCATACGGGCCAGTGCTTACTGAAGGACGCGAAACCGTCGTCACGGCTCTTCCGCTTTACCACGTGTTTGCGCTGACGGTAAACTGCTTGCTGTTCATTGAGATTGGCGGTAATAACTTGTTGATCACCAATCCACGAGATATCCCTGGCTTTATCAAAGAGCTGCAAAAGAACTCTTTCACTGCGATTACTGGTGTGAATACACTATTTAATGCGCTAGTGAATAATGAAGATTTCCATGAGCTTGATTTTAGTAACCTGCGTTTGGCTGTTGGTGGTGGGATGGCAGTGCAACGAGCGGTTGCTGACCAGTGGAAGAAAATCACAGGTGGTTACTTATTAGAAGGCTACGGGCTGACAGAGTGTTCACCTTTAGTTGCCGCTTACCCTTATGATTTAACTGAATATAATGGATCGATTGGCTTACCGGTTCCTTCGACTGAAGTTCGAATTGTTGATGAAGAAGGTAATCATATTGGTAATGATCAAGTGGGCGAATTGCAGGTTCGTGGCCCGCAAGTGATGCAAGGTTACTGGCAGCGTCCTGAAGCGACTAAAGATGTGATCGATCAAGATGGCTGGTTATCCACTGGCGATATCGTGAAGTTTGATGATGATGGTTTCTTGCATATTGTTGATCGTAAAAAAGATATGATCTTGGTTTCTGGTTTCAATGTTTACCCGAATGAGATTGAAGACGTCGTTGCTCTACACGGCAAAGTGCTTGAAGTTGCGGCAATCGGTCAGCCACATGATGTTTCTGGCGAACTGGTGAAAATCTATGTGGTTAAACGTGATCCTAGCTTAACCAAAGAAGAGATTATCGCACACTGTAGAGAACATCTAACGGGTTATAAAATTCCTAAGATTGTTGAATTCAAAGAAGACCTACCAAAAACCAATGTTGGTAAGATTCTACGTCGCGTGCTTCGAGAAGAGAATGACGCGAGAATCGAGCAATCTTCAAAACCAGCCGCTTAGGTTTCTATAATTTAGGTTTTGTAACTTAAGTCTTGTAACTTTGAGTTTTCAGATTAGCCTTTAGCGGATAATGGCTTGCGTAGTATTTATAGATGAAGTGCTATGCGCATAAGCTTTATAAGGGTGAGTGTTGTGTAGCGCGATGATTTGAACAATAAGTACAACACGCTACATAGGTTTAATGATAAAATGCCGGCCGCTAATGCCGGCATTTTTTATTGCTCTTATACAGATAAGAGTTTCGAGAGAGTATTTGTGAATTACCAAATCATTACCGAGTTGAAAGATCTAGAGCGAGTTTGCCAACAAGCCCGTGAAGTTGATGTTGTGATGCTAGATACCGAGTTTGTCCGCACCAGAACCTTCTATCCAATCTTAGGCTTGATACAGTTATTTGATGGTAAAACATTATCACTTATCGATCCGGTTGCTTTGGATGACATGACACCATTCGTTTCACTGCTGCAAGACACATCAGTTCTGAAAGTGTTGCATGCTTGCGGTGAAGATCTCGAAGTGTTCCAAAACTCATTTGGTTGCACGCCATTCCCAATGGTTGATACGCAAGTGATGGCGGCATTTTTAGGCCACGGCTTATCGACAGGTTTTGCGACATTAGTGAATGAGTTTATCGGCATTGAATTAGATAAGAGTGAGTCAAGAACTGACTGGGTTGCTCGTCCTCTTACCACTCGCCAACTCGAATATGCGGCAGCGGACGTATTCTACTTAATGCCGCTTTATGAGAAGTTACTTGAAAAAGTAACCGAGGCCGGCTGGTGGGAAGCCGCGCAGCAAGAGTCTGATTTATTGGTCTCTAAGCGAATCAAAAATATTGACCCTGAAATGGTTTATACCAATATCAAAGGGGCGTGGCAGCTTACACCGCAGCAACTGGCTATTCTGAAGCCGTTGGCAACGTGGCGTTACCAAGAAGCGATTCGTCGTGATTTAGCGCTTAATTTTGTCTTTAAAGAGCAAGAATTATGGACGGTTGCACGATTCTCGATGAAGAACCAAAGGCAAATGGAACAAGAAGGTATTGATCCTCGCTCTATTCGTCGCCACGGTGCAAAAATAGCGTCAATTATTAGTGCGGCAGAGCAAACGCCAGAAGATGAATATCCAGATGCTATTGAACGTTTGATGGACTACCCGGGCTACAAGCAGATTTTTAAAGTGCTTAAAGATGAAGTAAAGCGAGTGTCACAATCGTCAGGGCTATCACCAGAGTTTTTGGCTTCAAAGAAACAGCTAAATCAATTCTTGAACTGGGTTTGGAAGAAAAACCGAGATTCAGCGAAGTTGCCGGATGTGATGCAAGGTTGGAGATTGGAGATTTTAGGTCAACGTTTAGATAAGTTGCTTGAAGCTTAATTGTACTGAACCCAGAACATAAAAAAGGGTGAAAATGTCGATGACGTTTTCACCCTTTTTGTATCTGTGACTTTTAACGCATTACGTTATTTTGAACGTATTTACTCGCGGTACGCCAAATTACTTTTCGTCGTCTGGTAATTTAACATTCAGTTCTAAAACCGAAATGTCATCGCCTTTGTGCTCAAATGAAAGGTCAACCATTGATGGGTCAACGTCAACGTATTTAGCGATCACTTTAAGAATATCTTCTTTTAGTTGAGGCAAATAAGATGGTGCGGGATCATTATGGCTACGGCGCTCTGCAACAATAATTTGCAGGCGTTCTTTCGCCAAGTTAGCGGTTGTCTTTTTTTGTGGACGGAAAAACTCTAATAATGACATGACAAATTAGCCCCCAAATAGTCGTTTGAAAATGCCTTTCTTCTCTTCAACTAGGAAGCGAAAATCTACTTGCTCACCCAATAGACGGGCAACAGCATCGTCATAGGCCATACCAGCATCAGATTGTTCATCAAAAATAACGGGCACACCTTTATTTGATGCATTGAGTACTGCTTGGCTTTCAGGAATAACCCCTAGCAATGAGATATGTAGGATCTCTTCTACATCTTCTACGCTAAGCATTTCACCTTGATTAACACGAGCTGGGTTGTAACGAGTTAGCAAGAGGTGCTGTTTAACAGGTTCTAACCCTTCCTCCGCTCGGCGAGACTTAGAATCAAGAATGCCCAAAATTCGGTCTGAATCGCGAACAGAAGAGACTTCTGGGTTAGTCGTGACGATTGCTTCATCAGCAAAGTATAGCGCCATTAACGCACCTTGCTCGATACCCGCAGGAGAATCACAGATAATAAAATCAAAGCCCATCTCATCCAGTTCAGCGAATACTCGTTTTACGCCATCTTTTGTCAGCGCATCTTTATCACGAGTTTGGGATGCAGGAAGAATGAAAAGATTCTCAGTGCGCTTATCTTTGATCATCGCTTGATTCAGAGTCGCTTCACCGTTGATCACGTTTACAAAATCATAAACAACGCGGCGTTCACAGCCCATGATCAAATCAAGATTTCGTAAGCCAATATCAAAATCAATTACCGCGGTTTTCTTGCCTTTTAAAGCAAGGCCCGATGCGATAGCGGCGCTGGATGTCGTCTTCCCAACCCCACCTTTACCTGACGTTACAACAATAATGCGTGCCATTATTTTATCCTTAATAATTTAAATACTGAGTACATCTAAATGGAGAACGTCATCAGTCATGCTTAGCATCACTTTTTTCTGCCAGTACTCACTTTCAATTTGATCGCTGAGCCAGTAATTTCCTGCAATGGAAACCAGCTCGGCTTGTAAATCGTTACAAATCACTTTTGCTTCTTTTTGACCGCTTGCCCCTGCGATAGCGCGACCACGCAACGTCCCATGAATGTGAATGCTACCATCGGCAATCACCTCAGCTCCGGCACTGACATGGTTCAAAATAACCAGATCGGCATCTTTTGCGTAAACTTGCTGGCCTGAACGAATAGGCGTTCGGACAATTTTTGTGGGAGCCATTTTTGCAGGCGCTTGTGAAGGCGTTTTACTTGCCGTCATCACTGCGAACCCAGCTTCAGAGGCTAAGTTTTGCTCACGTTTATCTTTGCAGCCAGTAACACCAACAGGAATCATCCCCGCGTTGGTGATGCCTTGCTTCAGTTCCGCGAAATCAATATCGCCTTGAACTTTACTGATGTTAATCACAACAGGAGCAGAAGCGAAGAAAGAGGGGGCTTGAGCCACTTTCTCATTTAAAAAATCAACCGTACTAGCAACTTGATTATCAGATAAATGCAAAACTGATAGAGTAAAGCTGCTACCTTTTAGGTCTGGTGTAGTAGACATCGAAAACTTAAGACCTCAGTGGAATAGGCATTGCCTGAAACTAGGCATGTCATGTTATATTCCCAATTCAAGCACAGCAAGTTATCTTGTTGTCAAATGAACGTTTTATTCTCAAAATTGTATAAAGATTGAGAATTCATAAAGAATCTCTGTATTGGCAGAGAGAATTACTAAAGAAGGCTTGTCATGCTGTGTTCTATTTATAAAAGCTCAAAGAAAGAAGGTACATACTTATACATCCCCAAAAAGGATGATTTTTCACAAGTTCCTGACACTTTGATGCAGATGTTCGGCAAACCTAGCTTTGTTATGGTTATCAAGACGGAAGGCCGCACACTGGCTCAAGTTGATATCGAAAAGGTGAAAGAGTCGTTAGCCTCGGATGGCTACTTCTTGCAGTTACCACCACCGCCAGAAAACTTATTAGAGCAACACAAAGAACGAAAAGCACAACAACGTAAGAGCTAAAAAATGAAAGCTAATTAGCTTAAGGAGCCCGTTTGAAATCAGTACTGTCTATCTTGCTTAGTGTAGGGATTGCTAGTCTCTCAACAACTTCGGCCTATGCCGATAGCGATTCTGTAGAAAAACCCAGTTTTGAGCAATATGTTGAACAATTAAAGCAGCAAGGTCGTGAGCAAGGGATCTCTGAGCAGATTTTATCACAAGCGTTTGCTGACGTGACTTACAAACCGAGAGCAGTAACAGCGGATCGTAATCAGCCTGAAAAGAAGTTGACCTTAGATGAGTATATTCCACGAGCAGTGCCAGATTGGAAAGTTAAACAAGCGAAAAACCTTTATAAGCAGCACTACGCCGAACTGAAAAAGATTGGCGATGAATATGGGGTTCAGCCTCGATTCATTGTCGCGTTATGGGGCGTGGAAAGTAACTTTGGGAAATTCACCGGTAATTATAACGTCATCGATGCATTATCGACTCTTGCTTATGAGGGGCGTCGTGAAGCCTTTTTCCGTAAAGAGACCATGGCAGCATTAACCATTCTAAATGAAGGTCATATTGAGCCGGAAAATTTGAAAGGTTCATGGGCAGGCGCGATGGGCCAACCTCAGTTTATGCCATCTTCATTTTTAGCTTATGCTGCTGATGGTAATGGTGATGGCAAAAAAGATATTTGGAGTAGCGAAGCGGATGTTTTCGCCTCTGCGGCCAGCTATTTAAGCCAATCGGGTTGGGATGATACTTATACGTGGGGAAGGCAAGTACGAGTACCTCACTCCATCTCTACCGAGCTACAAGGTCGTGATGCTGAGAAGGCCAAAACGCTGGAAGAGTGGCAAGCGTTAGGTGTGACTCGTTATAACGGTAAGCCTCTTCCTAAGCTGGACAAGCCGCTGAATGCTTGGCTGATCTTACCTGATGATGTCGACGGGCGAGCTTATCTTATTTACAACAACTACAATGTATTGATGAAGTGGAACCGCTCGTATTACTTTGCATTAGCGGTTAGCCATTTGGCCGATAGAATCAAGTTTCATTAGTCAAAGCGTAATAATACCAATCACAGTAAGTAGGTGGTAATAAAAAGCGCAGGAAAAATGCTTGAGAACAAGGCAGAAATTTTCGATAAGTAGTTATTCTACAATCAAAATTTCTAACGCCGTTATCGAGTATTTTAACAAGCTAGGATGACCAGTTATTTACTACGATTGGTATAATCATCCGCTAGATCGAAAACACCGCTCACTATTCATGGGCGGTGTTTTTTTGTTTAAATCGCTGTTATTGCAGTCATTACTATTATCGATCAGTCGCTGCTTTGAACTCGAAACAAGAACAAGTGACAGCAGCGATTAGTCTTAGATTTAACGACGATATTGCTCACAAGCGATCATGGTATTTTCAATCAAGCTCGCTACTGTCATCGGGCCAACGCCGCCTGGAACTGGGGTGATAAAGCTGGCTTTCTCTTTCGCGACATCGTACTCAACATCACCAACTAACTTGCCTGACTCTTGGCGGTTGATGCCCACATCGACCACAACTGCGCCTTCTTTAATCCATGCGCCAGGGATAAAGTTTGCTTTACCCACTGCGACCACAACCACATCCGCTTGGCGTACATGGCTTTCAAGATCTTTGGTGAAACGGTGACAAGTCGTCGTCGTACAACCTGCTAGAAGTAGTTCCAGCGTCATAGGGCGGCCAACAATGTTCGACGCACCAACCACAACTGCATGTTTACCGCGCAGATCAATATTGTAGCGGTCAAGTAGGGTGATGATCCCTTTTGGCGTGCAAGAACGAAGTTTTGGGATACGCTGAGCTAAGCGACCGACGTTATAAGGGTGGAAGCCATCAACATCTTTTTCCGGAGTGATACGCTCTAAGATATGTGTGGTATCAATGCCTGCAGGAAGAGGTAGCTGTACTAAGATGCCATCGATTTCAGGATCTTCATTGAGTTGGTCAACTAAAGCGAGCAGTTCACTTTCACTTGCCGTAGCAGGTAAGTCATAAGATTTTGAGACGAAACCAACTTCATCACAAGCTCTACGCTTACTTCCAACATAGACTTGTGAGGCAGAATCTTCACCGACTAAGACTACCGCTAGGCCGGGAGCTCGCAGTCCGGCTTCTCTTCGCGCTTTTACACGTGCGGCGACTTCCGAGCGAACCGTTTGAGAAATTAACTTTCCATCAATGTTTTGAGCAGTCATGACTTTCCTTAGAAAATGGTCTTGAAATTAGAGATGTTAATAATTTTTAGCGCATTGTGGCAGAAATTGTTTTTTATTTCCATTAAGCAATCGTTTGCTTTGTTCTATTTTTCATCACATAAGCACCAGTTGAGCTTTTTTTGGTCATTCAGATCATAATGTTAGATAAAAGCGTTGCTTTAGCTCTGTCATCTCGTATAATTCACCCCACAAAGCGCCCTTAGCTCAGCTGGATAGAGCACCTGCCTTCTAAGCAGGTGGTCACAGGTTCGAATCCTGTAGGGCGTACCATATTAAAAGAACCGCTGTAAGTGTATGCTTGTAGCGGTTTTTTGCATTATGAGCTTTTATTTTACCTCTGCTGTTAATGCCTCTTCTCTCTCTGATTTTCCTCTTCGCTGTTATCTCGACATACAAATAACCACTGATAAATTAAGGGTTTATGCATTTGATTTCATTTAAAATGTTTGGCATGTTGTCTTACTACTTGTTGATTTAATCTCTCTTTTAAAGCGGTACTAGAACGAAATGATTAACGGGTAAATCGCCATTAGCATGAGGCTGAATGGATTCTTTCATCAAAGGAGAAGATGATGAGCATAGAAACATGGATGTACTATTTACTTGCCGTTTTGATACTAACCGCATCCCCAGGGCCCAGTTCACTACTGTGTATGACCAAAGCGGTGAGTTCAGGTTTTAAGTTGTCGATCTTTACGGCCTTGGGAAGCTTAACCGCCATTACTGGAATTTTAACGTTGTCGTTTACCGGACTAGGGGTGCTAATTGCCTCATCTGAAATGGTGTTCAATATTGTTAAATGGACAGGGGCGGCTTACTTGGTTTACTTAGGTTGGAAAGCGTTGACCTCGACGCAAGAGTCTTATCAAATTGATGGTCAGGCTCAACCTGATAATGCGAAGCGCATCGCTCATTTTACGAGTGGTTTCATTGTCGGAGCCAGCAACCCTAAAGCCATTTTATTCTTTACCGCTCTTTTCCCACAGTTCATTGACCCTAACGCTTCATTGCTTGCTCAATATGCAGTATTTGCGACGACCTTTGCTTGTATGGAACTCTCTTGGCTGCTCTTTTATGCCTATCTTGGTTCTAAGTCCTCAAACTGGATATTAGCCAAAGGGAGAGCCAAGTTATTTAATAAGCTTACAGGCGGTGTATTTATGAGTGCAGGCATATTGCTTTCCACCACCAGTCGCTCTTAAGCCCTTAACTCTTTAAGTGATCGGGAATTCTTTTGGTTATAGCGGATTCGATGTTGCTGCGGATTCTCGGTGGTAACATTCTCGTGGCAACATTGGTATCGTTATCAGGCTTGAGGCAAAAAATCCAAATTAGGTGCACATCAAAAACCTTGGCTAAGTTTCTAGTCAGTGTAAATTGTGATCATTGCCCTGCTTAGTCTCTAATAATTATATAAATAGGCATGATTAAACGTATCAGCCAGACTTACACTGTGTTAATTCGGTGTAATGAAAAAGGTTTAGGGATGCACACAAAGACTCACATACTGGTTGTTGATGATGATCAGGAGATCCGAGAGCTACTAGAAGAGTATCTCACCAAGTCTGGATTTTTTGTGTCGTCTGTCAGTGATGGTGTGGAGCTAGCGCAAGCAATAGAAGTTAACGGTTATCCTGACCTGATTTTGCTTGATGTAATGTTACCGGGTGAAGATGGATTCACATTGTGTCAAAAAGTTCGAAAACACTCCAACGTTCCCATTATTATGCTGACAGCGGTGTCCGATGAGACCGATCAAATCATTGGTCTTGAAATTGGTGCTGATGATTATATCGCGAAGCCATTCAGCCCTCGTCAGTTAATGGCGCGAATAAAAGCCTTGCTACGTCGCGTTCAGGCTAGTGATGAGAAACCGAGCGATGCACTTCCTAAGTTGATCACGTTTGGTGATTGGCAGCTCGATACTTTAGCGCACCGAATCATCAACCTTGAGAATAACGATGAGCATGACCTGTCAGGGAGTGACTTTTCTCTGTTGATGCTGTTTTTGTCGCGTCCTAATGAAGTCTTAGATCGAGATACCATCTCATTCGCGACTCGAGGCAGAGAAGCCTTACCGTTTGAACGCGGGATTGATGTTCAACTCAGTCGTTTGCGTCAACGGTTGGGTGATAGCGGTAAATACCCTCACTATATTAAAACCATGCGTGGAAACGGCTATATTCTGGCAGTTCCTGTCAATATTGAGCATTAACTTCAGATGTTAATCAATGGATGAGGAACGAGCATGAAGCGCAAAGAGCCATTCAGTGTACTTCGCCCCAACTCTTTAGTGGCAAGAACCTTGTGGTTGACGCTTATTGCTGTGGTTCTGGCTCAAGGTGTGGCGACAGGAATTTGGTACCATCAGTCAAAGCAGAAAGAGCTTGAGGGTATTCGTTCTACTTCTGCCAGTATGGCAAATATGTTTGCCTCAACCGTCACCTTTTTTCAGTCGCTTCCCGTAAAATATCGCCATATCGTATTGGACCAAATCCGCAATATGGGGGGCACTCGCTTCTTTGTCTCATTCAATAAAAACGAACTCATCGTTGAGCCGATTCCGGATACCCAATTGAAACTGGTCGCGATGGATTCAGTGAAACATGTGCTGGAGAGTAAGCTCAATAAAGTGGAAACCGTGTTGGTTGATTTTTCACCACCTGAAAAACTACGCTTGTTGAAAAATGACATTTATCTTAGCGACCTCCCCAAGTCATGGGCGCACCACACTTTGACCTTAGAGCCACTGAACCCTCCTGTGTTGGTGGTCCAAATTCAGCTTGCCGAACATGAATGGGTCTACATCGCGGCTTTACTTCCGGCTCCTTATGTCAGCTTAGATGACACCATTTTAGGGCGAGAACAGATGATGTTTTTGCTCTTCTCGACGATTTTGTTGTTAGTACTTACATACCTGATGATACGGCGTCAGGTCAGGCCATTAAAAAACTTAGCCAAAGCTGCGAATGAAATGAGTATGGATATCGATCAACCGCCATTACGTGAAGAAGGAGCGACAGAACTGGTCACCGCGACGCGTGCTTTTAATCGAATGCAGATGCGTATTAGGCGTTATGTGGCAGATAGAGAACATCTCTTTTCTGCGATCTCTCACGATCTCAAAACGCCTATTACTCGGTTGAGGTTACGAGCTGAATTGCTGGAAGATGAGGTAAAGCGAAACAAGTTCAATCGCGATCTTGATGAGTTAGAGATCATGGTGAAAGGGGCGTTGCAATGCGTTCGCGATACGGATTTGCATGAGAACAACGCCTATGTCGATCTCAATGACATGCTATTTTCGGTGATAGAATCCCATAATCAGAAAACAATAAAGGTTGAGTTTTCTCGTACTGATATTGAACCGATTGTAGCGAAGCCTTTAGCGATTAAACGAGTATTAACCAACCTGATTGATAACGGTGTGAAGTATGGCCACCGAGTCAACGTAACGCTGGAAGAGTTCGATGACTGGGTCGCGATCACCATTACTGATCACGGCGAAGGGATCCCCGAAGATAAGTTAGAAGCCGTATTCGAACCTTACTTTCGGATTGCAACTGACAGTGAAGGTCATGGTTTAGGGCTTGGGATCTGCCGTAATATTCTTCATGGACATGGGGGAGATCTCATTATCAGCAACTCACTAAATAGCGGATTAATCGCGCAAGTCTTTATACCACGTAGTCTGGATGTCTAATGTAACAATTGTGTTACATGGGGCTTACCTTTTGTTTCAATCTTATCAATCAGATTAAGTAGACTCTCTATTGAACCGGACAAACATGGAAGAACATAATGAAACTCAATAAAACCCTACTTACTCTATCTCTTCTTGCAGCCTCAACATTCTCTCAAGCGGGTGAGGTGGAAGTGCTTCACTGGTGGACGGCTGGTGGCGAAGCGAAATCTGCAGCGGTACTGAAAGAGATGATTGAAACACAAGGCCATACATGGAAAGATTTTGCAGTGGCTGGTGGTGGTGGTGAAAGTGCGATGACCGTTTTAAAAACGCGAGCAGTCTCTGGTAACCCACCATCTGCGGCGCAGATCAAAGGTCATGATATTCAAGAGTGGGGTGGCTTAGGTTTTCTAACGTCTCTCGATGCAACAGCGAAACAAGAAAAGTGGGATGATCTTCTACCAGCGGTTGTGACTAAAGTGATGAAATGGGATGGCGAATATGTGGCGGTTCCTGTCAACGTTCACCGTGTTAACTGGCTTTGGGCTAACCCTGTTGTTTTAGAAAAATCAGGTGTTACGGTTCCAACTACGTTAGATGAGTTCTTTGTCGCGGCAGACAAGATCAAAGCAGCAGGCTTCATTCCATTGGCTCACGGTGGTCAACCTTGGCAAGACGCGACGGTATTCGAAGCGGTTGCACTTGATGTTCTAGGCAGTGAAGATTACAACAAAGCGTTCGTTGATCTTGATATGGACGTGTTATCTGGCGACAAAATGGTGGAAGTATTCACCAAATTCAAAAAGATGCGTGACTACATCGACAGCAACTCTCCAGGTCGTGATTGGAACGTAGCAACTTCAATGGTTATCAATGGTGAAGCAGCGATGCAAATCATGGGTGACTGGGCGAAAGGCGAATTTACCGCCGCTGGTAAAGTGCCGGGTAAAGACTACATTTGTGCGCCAGCGCCGGGCACTGACGGCCAGTTTACCTTCAATATCGATAGCTTTGCGTTCTTTGAGTTAAGTGACAAAGATAACCAAAAAGCTCAGCAAGATCTAGCAAAAACCATTCTTACTAAAGATTTCCAAGAAGTCTTCAACCTTAACAAAGGTTCAATCCCAGTACGTCTAGATATGGACATGTCTAAGTTTGACCAATGTGCGTTGGACTCAATGGCAACCTTTAAAGCAAGTGCTGAATCTGGCGACCTTGTTCCGAGTATGGCTCACGGCCTAGCGACGACAAGCTACGCTCAAGGCGCGATTTATGACGTAGTGACCAACTTCTTTAACGAGAATAATGCCGATCCAAAACAAGCAGCCGCTAAGTTAGCGAAAGCAGTGAAAGCGGCTATCTAATCTAACTTGGTCTAACACCAAACCCCCAGGGTGGGTAGGCTCGTAGGGAGCCTATCTACTCTTCACTCCCAATTCTGATATGCGTGATGCTGATGTGGTGCCGAAAGGTAAGCCATCGGCTCGATTGTGCAACAAGGATAAGTTATGGAGCATGTTTTGACTGAGTCGACTCCAAAACCCACAAGGAGCCAGCCTGCACCGAAACCGAGTTTTGCTGACAGGTTGCAACATTGGTTACCTAAAATAGTACTGGCGCCCACCGCGTTAGTGACCGTGGTGTGTATCTACGGCTATATATTCTGGACGGCAGCGTTGTCGTTCACCAACTCTCGATTTCTGCCGAGCTTTAACTTCGTTGGTTTAACCCAATATGAAAAGCTGATGGATAACGATCGCTGGATCACCTCAATCACCAACCTCGGTTTGTTTGGTTTTCTATTTATGGCGATTGCCATCTTGCTTGGTGTTGGTTTAGCGGTCTTGCTTGACCAGAATATCCGTCAAGAAGGGGCAATTCGTACTATCTATCTCTACCCAATGGCGCTGTCATTCATCGTGACAGGTACGGCGTGGAAATGGATTCTTAATCCGGGTCTTGGTATTGAAAAGCTGATGCAAGATTGGGGATTTACCGACTTCAAATTTGATTGGTTAGTTGATTCTGAAATGTCAGTCTATACCTTGGTTATCGCGGCACTTTGGCAATCATCAGGCTTCGTGATGGCGATGTTCTTAGCGGGCCTTCGCGGTATCGATTCATCAATCATCAAGGCCGCTCAAATTGATGGAGCAAGCTTGCCTACCATCTATCTCAAAATCATTCTGCCTTGCTTGCGCCCTGTGGTTTTCAGTGCGGTGATCATCACCTCTCATATTGCGATTAAGAGCTTCGACCTTGTGACTGCAATGACGGCAGGTGGCCCAGGCTATTCATCGGATTTACCAGCGCTCTTCATGTACGCACACTCCTTTACTCGCGGCCAAATTGGTCTTGGTGCTGCCAGCGCCATGATGATGCTTGCTGGTATTTTAGCGATTCTCGTGCCTTACCTTTACTCTGAACTTAGGGAGAAAAAGTCATGATGAACAATATTAATTTTGCTCGAATGTTTATCTACTCAGCGCTGATTTTCTTCTGTTTAGTGTACTTAATGCCACTATTTGTAATGGTGCTGACTTCATTCAAAACCTTGCCTGACATTAAGGCGGGCAACTTGATGAGCTTGCCAAAAGAGTGGGTGTTTGATGCTTGGTATAAAGCGTGGGATACCGCCTGTACGGGTGTGAAATGTGAAGGTATTAAAGGCTATTTCTGGAACTCATTCCAAATGGTGATCCCAGCGGTCACGATCTCTACATTGCTCGGTGCATTCAATGGCTATGTAGTGACGAAGTGGCAATTCAGAGGATCGAACCTGTTCTTTAGCTTGTTGCTCTTTGGCTGCTTTATTCCATTCCAAGTGGTACTGCTACCAATGGCAACCATGCTTGGCAAGATGGGTTTAGCCAACACAACCATAGGCTTGGTGATTGTGCACGTTATCTATGGCATGGCATTTACTACGTTGTTTTTCCGTAATTTCTACATCTCTATTCCTGATGAATTGATCAAGGCGGCAAAGCTTGATGGCGCTGGCTTCTTTACCATTTTCTTCAAGATCTTATTACCGATCTCCACACCGATCATCATGGTGACGGTGATCTGGCAGTTCACCGCAATCTGGAATGATTTCTTGTTCGGAGTAGTCTATTCGGGGGCAGAGACGCAGCCGATTACCGTGGCATTAAATAACTTAGTCAACACCAGCACTGGCGTAAAAGAGTATAACGTCGATATGGCTGCCGCGATCATCGCCGCACTGCCAACGCTATTGGTGTATGTCTTCGCAGGAAAATATTTTGTTCGTGGTTTAACCGCCGGATCAGTAAAAGGATAATTATCATGGCGACATTAGATTTAAAGCAGATCCGTAAAACTTATCGCAACGCGGACAACGAAACGTTAAAGGGCATCGACATCAGTATCGATTCGGGGGAATTTTTGATACTTGTCGGCCCTTCGGGGTGTGGAAAATCCACCCTGATGAATACCATTGCTGGGTTAGAGAGTATTAGCTCCGGCGAGATCATGATCGATGGTGTCGATGTAGTACAAGTTGAACCGAAAGATCGCGATATTGCGATGGTGTTCCAGTCCTATGCGCTTTACCCAAATATGACGGTACGTGGCAATATCGCTTTTGGGTTAAAAATCAAAAAAATGCCCAAAGATGAAATCGATGCTGAAGTGAATCGAGTGGCAGAAATGCTGCAAATTGATCAACTTCTGGATCGCAAACCGTCGCAACTTTCAGGTGGACAAAGACAAAGGGTCGCCATGGGCCGTGCGCTTGCTCGTCGTCCAAAATTGTATCTATTTGATGAACCGTTATCGAACTTAGATGCAAAACTGCGGGTTGAGATGCGCCACCAAATAAAGCGACTTCACCAACAATTAAATACCACCATAGTGTATGTCACTCATGACCAAATTGAAGCCATGACATTAGCAGATAGGATCGCGGTGATGAAAGATGGTGAGCTGCAACAACTAGGAACGCCAAAAGAGATCTACACTCGTCCGAATAATATGTTTGTTGCTGGCTTTATGGGGTCACCATCGATGAACTTCATCAAGACAATGGTAGATCTAGATGTCGAACAGAACCCAATCATTAAGGTGATAGGGACTGAAAACCAAGAGCACCATATTCGCTTACCACAATCGATGCGCGAGCAAGATGGCAAAGAGGTAGTGATCGGATTAAGGCCAGAACATATTACCGATCAAGCAGGGGATGATGTTTCCGCGTCTACCTTGCTTGACCTGAAATTAGAGGTTTTGGAACCCACTGGTCCAGATACTATCGCGATGGTGAAAGTGAACGATCAAGAGGTGGCTTGTCGTTTGTCTCCTGAGTTTGAAGTGACCGTTGGACAAATGGCGCCATTGCATTTTGATTTATCGAAAGCAGTATTCTTTGACGCGCAAACAGAAGCGAGAGTTGATTTCTAATTCGGAAGGAAAACGGTAAATTGAATCAGAAGGCAACGTCGGAATTGAGATGTTGCCTTTTTTCAGGTCTTTTTTTTAATCAGTTGAAAGTTGGCGTAGTGTAATTTTATCAACATGAGAGCTTATTAACATGCTGCTGGTTACTCTTAATTTAAGTAAAAAGAGGGTTCTATCTATGTCAAAAAGTTCCAAGCTGCGTAATGAAGACAAGCTGGTTAAGAAGGCGCTTGATATTGGCGGGAAGATGGCAAAGATGCAAGGCTTTAACCTACCGCAGTCACAACAGCCTGGCTCTTTGGGTTCATAATGCGTTGCCAGACAGCGCCCCTCTAAAGTAAAAACTATGATGAAGAGTCATAACAAAGCGAGCCAGTTGGTTCGCTTTGTTTGATCTTCGGTGGTGCGGTGGCTGAGTGAACTTGGCCACTTGATAGGAGTTTTGTAATATCTGAAATTATTCTAAGATTCTCTACAAACGATCGGCTCCAAGTGTGCCCAACTATTTCGAATTGAAATTCCCGAACTATCAAAAACATTAAGCTAATGAGACCTATTATCATTTACCTGTCTATGCTGTTATGTTATAACATAACGCAAAATTGGTGGGCAGCAGCCTGCTATTGCTAATTTGAGGGAAATGATATGAAACCTGACATCCACCCGCAGTATCGTACTGTGGTATTTCATGACACGAGTGTTGATAAGTATTTTTTGATCGGCTCGACCTTACAAACAGACCGAGAAATTAAGTGGGAGGATGGCAAAACTTATCCTTACTACACGGTTGAAGTGTCGTCCGAGTCTCATCCATTTTATACAGGCAAGCAGCGTGTCATTCATAAAGAGGGTCGTGTGGCTAACTTTACTCGTCGTTTCGGTAGTTTGAATTCAGTAAAGCAGGGAGAGAAGTAACATGAAAGTATTAAATTCACTAAAGAGCGCCAAGAAGCGAAGCCCCGATTGTCAAATCGTCAAAAGAAAAGGGCGAATTTACGTTATCTGCAAATCAAACCCTCGCTTTAAGGCGGTTCAAGGTAAGAAGAAAAAGAATTAAGTTTAGATAGTTACAAAACAATATCACAATAAATCGCCCCGATTTCATAATGAAGTACGGGGCGATTTTTTGCGAGTTCACAATACGAACACTCAACCAATCATGGTATGTCTGTGGTTCAATGTTCTATTTTTTGTTAGGACGAAACTTCCTGCCATCTTTAATATTCAGTACCATCAAGCTTAGGTTTACTGACCCTGCCATCAATTCTAAAAGTTGCACACCATAGAAAATCGAATCAAATTCACCGGCTTTGGCCCATTGGTTCAAGAAATACGCCGCAGGAATAAGAATCACAATCCCATTAAATGCAATGATTGGCATGCGTTTACTTTTCCGTTCAATCACTTTGCCTCTACGCTGCTTTGCCATTGCAGCTCCAGTTGCGCCAGCTGTCGCAATTGCGGGAACTAAGATAAATAGCCCCGGAAAAACGATCAAAGATTTCACTAATTGAATCGATTCTTTAGTACCAAAAATTTCAACCAATAGCGTTGAAGTAAAGAAGGTAGCAATACATAACGTGGCTGTGATTGCAGCAATACGATGGATGATAGGTTTCATAATTCGACTCGCTTAATTGGCAATTTGTTGTCAAAGTTAAATTTAGAATGATGTCATCATGTTGTCAACTTTGGTTTGTGTGGATAATAATGAATAGATTTTATTTGGTGCTGATTTCTCATGTTTTAATGAGATTATAATATTGAATTTAATGGATTTATATTGACATTGACGCATTGGTTATGAAATGAAAAATAAAAGACTGTGGATCACTCATTGACAATTGGTTGTCGTTATTGGTATTTTGGCATTGTGTTGTCAATTTGATGCGGTATTACGCCTATTCACAACGAACGAATCTGGAAATGGCTGTCGAGGGATCACTCTCGTCTTGAGCTAAACCTCTAATATTAATTGTTTTTTGAATTTGTACTTAGCAGCATATAAAGTAGCAAATAGTTAAAATTGGTTGGGCATAACATGTATATCGATCCGAAAGGTGAATCTTTCACTAATGTGGTTTTGGAAATCTTTAAAGTAAACGGAATGCTAAACGCTGAAGGCGATGAAATGGGCAAAGAGTTTGGAATGAGCAGTGCTCGTTGGAAAGTGCTCGGTGCCATCATTAAATTAGAGCAAGCAGTAACGGTAGCTGAGATTAGCCGAACGATGGGGCAAAGCCGCCAAGCCACTCAGCGATTAGTGGATGTAATGGTAAAAGATGGCTTATTAGACATGCGAGACAATCCAAACCATAAACGTGCGAAGTTGATCGATTTAACTGATGAGGGGAAGCGAGTCTACAATTTCCTTCATATTAAGCAGTTATCATGGGCAGCAAAAAGCTCAGATGAACTTGAGTTACGAGATCTGAAAACGACACTCGCTACACTTCAAAAAATGTCTCAGTATTTCGATAAATAAACAAAACTGAACAGTCTAAGAAAGCAGACACCCTTGTTCGTCGGCATTGGTTTACTGTAATTTAGCGTGCAAATGCCTGACTTGCTAAAATAGATAGGCTTTCCTTTATGGCTTATCTATTTGTTGTACTTCACTATTAACTTCCAATCCTGCACTTGATTCTTGTTCTATTACGACTAACTTTATAGCGAATCGCAATAATATCTGTATTTAGTATTCTATTACTCTATAAAGCTGACCTATAACAGCGTAGGATCAAGCCAACTTTAGCCCCAAAACTAGGCTGCACTTAGATGCATAAATGTAATTAATCATGAAACTAACAGCAAAACCATCACAGAATAACGCTCTACTTATTTCTATAACGACGCCGGAATTTAAAGGTGATGAAGCAAAGGAGTCCCTTGCTGAGCTTGCTCGATTAGTAACCACGTTAGGGTTTAAAGTGGTTGGAACTCAATCACAGCATCACAAATCAACGCAGAAACAGAACGTATTGGGGGCGGGTAAACTTGCTGAAATCGCCCACCTTACAGGTTACCAAGGCTCGATTGAAGAAGTAGAAGACGAAGATTTTATTGATGAATCGTTTGATTTTAGCTCTGGTATTGATGAATTAGATTTTGATAATTTGCCATCTGAAGGGTTGGAGTACGGAACTGCTGATGTTGTGGTATTTGACTGTGATTTGAGTCCGTCTCAACTGCGTAATGTTGAGGCCCATTTGGGTGTTGAAGTGTTTGACCGTACCGGCATCATCATTGAGATTTTCAGCCGTCATGCTCGCACTCGTACCGCTCGTCTGCAAGTTGAAATTGCTCGTCTAAATTACCTAGTGCCTCGACTGCGCGAAGTAGCTGAGGGCGATAAAGAACGTCAAATGGGTCAGGGTGCTGGTGAAACGTCACTAGAGCTTGACCGCCGTAAAGTTCGCGATCAAATTGCCGCACTTAAACGTGAACTGGTTAGCGTACAAGATGAAATGAAAAACCGACGCACTAAACGCGCGGAGCTTTTCACTGTAGCTTTAGTTGGTTATACCAATGCCGGTAAGTCTTCGATGATGCGTGCGATGACCGCAACCGAAGTGGTAGGTGAAGATAAACTTTTCGCAACGCTTGATACGACGGTTCGTGCTCTTCAGCCAATTACTCAACCGCGTATCTTGGTTTCAGATACGGTTGGTTTCATCAAAAAATTACCACACGATCTGGTTGCTTCATTCCACTCAACACTAGCAGAAGCGCATGATGCGTCATTACTACTCTATGTCGTGGATGCGTCTGATGCGACATTCCGTGCTCAGCTTGATGTGGTACATGAAGTACTAGCCCAGGTGGGGGTTGAAGACAGCGAAAAACTATTAGTGCTGAATAAGTGCGATAGATTGAGCGAAGAACAGCAGTTAGCGCTGATGGAAGAGTTCCCAGATGCGATGCTAACGTCAACTCTTGACCCATTAGATATCACTAAACTGCACAAATACATCGTTAGTGTTGCAGAACAAGGGATGATCGAAGAAGAGATTACGATCCCTTACTCTGGACAAAGCATTATTGGTGAAATTCGCTCTAAAATGAGTGTGGTTAAAGAAGATTATGACTACGAATGTATCAAACTAACGGTTCGCTCAAGCGCGATTGATTTAGCACGATTGAAAAAGCGTATGCAAAATATTTAAGTGACCTATTTATCATTCTGTGATTACCATAAAAATGCCGCTTTCTTAAGTTAGCGGTATTGTCTTTTCACCCTTTCGTACTATATATCTCTACTTGTTACTAATACTTTTATCATTAACTTCTATACTCAAAAAGTAAATTCATTATTTATGTGAATGTTTGGGTGGTGGTTATGAAACTGATTTATTTAGCGAGTGCTATCTCACTGGCAATGTTCTCTTCAGGATCTCTCGCGGTGGTTAATCAAGGTTATGATCTCAAAGATCATTATATTGTGGTGCTTGACGGTAACACACCGGACTCTCGTGCTAGTGAAATTGCTCAAGCGGTCGCGAAAGGAAAAGGTGTCGTCGGGCACCGTTATAACTTTGCAATAAAAGGCTTCTCTGTTCGTATGCCTATTCAAGCTTTAAACGGTTTGAAGCATCGCTTTCCAGATATCGATTATATTGAACCTGATATGGTTGTAAATGCGATGCCACGAGGCGGAAAACCTGATAAAGGAGGGGGCGATAGTGAAAACCCAAGAGCGACACAACAGACTCCGTGGGGGATTGATCGTGTCGGAGGTTTTGTCGACATGACAGGCTCCAATTCAGTGGCGTGGGTCATTGATACTGGGATTGATAGTAGTCATCCAGATCTGAATGTTGATAGAAGACGAGGGGCTAACTTTGCTCGTGGGAAGAAAAATAATACCAACGACGGTAACGGACACGGTACTCATGTTGCAGGGACGATTGCTGCAAAAAATGACGGATTTGATGTGGTTGGTGTTGCCGCGGGTGCAACAGTGATCCCTGTTCGAGTGCTAGATAATAATGGTAGCGGCACAATGTCTGGCGTGATTGCGGGTGTCGATCATGTTGCGGCTAACGCAAGTGCTGGTGATTGCGCCAATATGAGTTTAGGCGGTAGTGGCTTTTCTGCGGCTCTTGATAGTGCCATAAAGTCGGCGGCGGACGATGGCATATTCTTCTCTGTTGCGGCTGGTAACTCTAGTGCCGATGCAGAGAACTTTACGCCAGCAAGTACCGATCACGTTAATGTATTTACCATTTCAGCGTTTGATAGCAATGATAATTTTGCCGCTTTTTCTAACTATGGGCCTGATGTGGAATATGGACAACCGGGAGTGAATATTTTATCGACCAAGGCTGGTGGTGGGACGGTGGCCTATAACGGTACATCCATGGCGGCGCCTCATTTCTGTGGTGTGATTCTGGCGAGTTCAGGTTTGGTTGCAACCGATGGGGTGGTGAATAATGATCCAGATGGCACTCCAGATCCGATTGCAGTACGTAATTAATGTGCATAAAGACTAGAAAAATAGCGTGATGTATATACGGGAAGCGGTACATAGACTCCTTCCTATTTGCCGTTTCCCTTTTTAATCACAGGCAGTAAACCATAAATAAAAAGCGACCGATGATCCGGTCGCTTTTTTGTTCGTTATTGGTCAATATAGCTGGCGGTTCTTTCATGTAGTTGAATGAAAGAACCGTTACGCCATTCTTTGTGTCGGCTTCCAACGTGCTAACTCTGGGTCAAGCTTGATACCTTGCGAGGTCAGCAAGTTAACACGAGCCAAGTAGGCTGCGCCGTGCATTAGGTGTTTTGCTAGGTCGACTGCATTACGCTGCTGGTAATCATCTAGGTAGCTGTCTTTTGCCCATGCGTTGAATGCGCCAAGTGCAGGGCCTGCCCATACTTGGTAATCCATTTCACGACCTTGTTCGCCGGTGTTTGACCAACGACTAGAAAGACCCAAGTACCAGCGGAAAATTAACGCCATTTTACGCTTCGGGTTGCCTTCAGCTCGTTCTATCTGTTTAGGGTCGCGCTCGTTAAAGTGCGCCACAGTGCCAGCCCAAATATCATCCAGTGTTGAACGGAATACCTGCTTCTCAAGCTTCAGGCGCTCTTCTACTGGAATCGCTTCAATCGAGTCATAACGTGTGTATAGCTCATACAGTTTGTTGGCACGCATTGGGAACAAGGTGCCGCGCTTAACCACTTGTAGCTTCACGCCCATTTCGAACATGTCGGCCGCCGGGGCCATCGTCACGTCAGCCATTTCAGTTGTCGAAAGCAGCTTACGTGTGTGTTCGCTCGCGCCAGCCTCAACACACGCTTGGTTGATTGAACCGGTAACAATGTAAGCCGCACCCATATTAAACGTCGCTAGAGCTGCGTCAGGCGTACCTACGCCACCACCACAGCCAACACGCAGCGGAGTTTTGAATTGGTACTGTGCTTGGATTTGCTCTTTCAGTGCAAGAATTGTTGGCAGTAGGGTAACCAGTGGACGGTTATCGGTATGACCACCAGAATCGGCTTCTGCAGTAATGTCATCAGCCATAGGAACCAGCTGTGCCAGTTCCATCTGTTCTGCTGTGATTCGGCCTTCATCAACTAGAGCTTGCAGCATTTTAACTGGAGCTGGTTGCATGAACTTACTTGCAACTTCAGTACGGCTTACCTTAGCAATAACCTTGTTGCCAATCTGAATCTCGCCTTGTGCATCGCGGCTAAGGCCAGCTGCACGGTAGTGAACGATTTGCGGTGTTAAACCTAAGAATGCAGAAGCCTCAACCGTTTTCACTTTGTGCTTCAAAAACAGCTCTACACTGCCGCGCTCTAGAGCGGGTTCGCTTGGGCTGTGAATCAGGTTAAATGCGTAAGGACCGTTTGGTAGTGCTGCTTGAATGCGGTTAATCGCTTGCTCAACGCGAGACGGGATTAAGCCCGCCGCGCCAAATGAACAAAGAATGCCAGCTTGGCCAAGAGCAATCACTAACTCTTCAGATGAAATACCGTTTGCCATTGCGCCCGCGTAGTAAGCGTATTTCACGCCGTGGCAGCGACGAAAATCTTCGTCGCCTAGGCTTTGTGTACCAAGAGCCGGAGCAAATGCGCTAACCGGTTGGCTGTTCGCCGAGCTTGCTGAATCACCTGATGCAATCTCAGCTTGTTGGCTTACGCCTAAGCCTTTTTCTGGGTGGTTCACTACGTAACAAGCAAGGCTTAAATCTTTCAAAATTGTCGACATTGCTGCGTTATCGAAATGGGTAGTGCTCCCTTCAATCTGCCAAGGCCACGGAGATAGTTTTTCGTTATTAATTGTAGTTTGAGTTGTCATACTAAATTCTTTCCTAATTCTTTGTCTCTAATGGCGGCTTATGCTTTCTTGATACCAGGAGCTTTATCGGTAGCAGGGGCTTCTTCGATAGAAATCGCGATGTCTTTCACTTCGTAAATACGCAGACCATCTTTGCTCAGGTTTGCGTCGCCAACGATGATACGTTTGCCGTCTTCGTCTTTGATCGCAGTGATGTGTACATCCAGAGACATCTGCTTGTTCAGAGGGTTAATCTGACCACGGTATTTCCATTTCACTTCAGATTGGATTTGACCAAACTTCGGATTGCGGAAGCCAGCGCCTAAATCTTTATTAAGTGCGTAGGTTTGCATCAGCTCGATGATCGCTTCGACACCTAGAGAACCTGGCATTACCGGATCTTGATGGAAGTGGAACTGGAAGAACCAATCGCTCGGGTCAATCGTACGCTCTGCGTATAGGTAACCTAGGCCATCTTTACCACCATCGCTGGTGATCTGCACAGTATCGATAAAGTTCAAGCGGCCGCCAGCCAGTTGGTAGTGCTCTTGCACTTCACCCGTAGCAGAAATAGGTGCATTGAAGTAACGCGTCGTTTTGTCTAGCAGGTTGATGTTTACATCCGGTGTGCGGTTGTTATCAACGTGCCAAGGGTGAGTCACTTTACCGTTGTCCAAACCAAGTTGGTCTTTCAGTGCTGCGCCTTTGAAGTAACCAAATACCGCTGTACCTTGGTAGAAAGGCACGCCGTCAGTGCTCAGTTCGAAGCTGAAGCTCTGTACGATGTTGGTGCCCATCATTACTGTTGAAAGTAGACGAGAATCGTTGGTGATCGTTTTGCCACGCAAGTCGACGTTACGCAGCATTTTGCCGCTACCATCTAGGTTGCGGAAAAACAGTTCTTCACCTGGGAAGCCCAGTGTTGTACCCATGTAGCCTGAGATGAAGCCATTTGGCTGCAGTGAAATCTCCATCAATACCGAGTAAGGCATTAAGGTCTGGTGGCTATTTTCATCAAAGTACCATGCATTTTCTGGCACTTCGTACTCTGCGATACACGATGAAGGCTTCTTGAAGTCGCCACGCTTACCGTCGATCTCAACAACACGAGTAGTTAGCTGTAGGTCGCCACACGGAGTACGTGGTGGGATCATGCCACGGTAGATAGAGAAATCAGGACCGAAACACTTCTCGATATCGCCAGTCGCGAATTCGAACATGTGATAAGGCGTGAACGGAACCGTATCGGGTGTGCGATTTGGGTAATCTGGAGTCACCGGAGCTTCAACGTGTTGAAGAGGAACGACACCTTTGTTTGGTGCAGTTTCTAGGTCTTCAATTTGAGCCATTAATGGCGCATTAGCTGAAGCTTGTTGGTTCACTGCTGGTGTATGGCCCAAGCTTTTATGGTCCAAGCTTTCGATAACAGGGGTCGCGACAGCTGTTTCTAAAGAAGGTAGGTAACGAGTACATTCGTCATCTTCTTTGATCATTACACCCAAGTTTTGGAAATCAACAATCACTTTGCCGTTCAGTAAGATATCGATGTTAGCTTTCGCGTATGGGCGAGGGCTTAGACCAATCTCAGTCACTTCCATGCGGTACGTCAGTTCTGCCGATTGCGGTAGAACTTGACCACGACAACGTACTTGTTGAGGGGCATTTTCAAGCGGTTGGAAACGACCATTTTGAACAAGCGTGTGCATGCCAAGGTGCATCATGAAGAATTGCAGCAGTTGACCACAACCTTCTGCCATCAAAGAACCAGCCATTACCGAGTCATCTTTGAAGTGACAAGGGAAGTACCAGTGCTCAGGCTCTAGCTGCTTGTGACCTTCAATCAGACCAAGTCCCCATGTGCCGCCTTGCGGTTCAACACGACTGACCTTTTCGATCATCATGAACTTCTCTGAGCTGAAGCATAGAGAAGGCTGGTGGCTGTTGGATTGGTGAGTTGGACCAAAACACTCTGCAATGTTTGCAGTCAGCAGGTGGCGCAGTTCTTGGTGGTTAAACTGGGTTTTAGGGCAGTGCAACATAGGGTCGAAGCGTTGCTTAGTCGCCAGCTTACGCGCCTTGATTTCGTCTTCAGTGTGAATCACACCTTTGCCGTCTGCTAGCTCTTCGTCAGTGAAGAAGCCTGCACAACCGTTATCCATTTTTAGGATCATCTTGTCGCCAACGAAACACTCGTACGAGAAGAAGAATAGCAGCGTGTCGCCATTGCGAGCAAAGTTATTGATTGAGATGTCGTAACGCAGCGTATCGCCACCACGAGGCAAGTCGCCAAGGAAGGTCAGCGTACAGTCGAGCAAGCGGTAAACACGCTCACCTTTGTTTTCAAAATCAATGCCTAAGTAGCTGATCAGCATTAGGTCACACTGACCAGATTCTACCGCCACTGCCCAAGGGATCTGACCATCAACAAGATACGGTGCATCAACTGGGATGTCGTATTCGGTAGTCATTGTGCTTGGCTTGTACTCGTTCACTGTCGCGTTGAGCTTGGTTACACGAGATACCAATAGGTAGTCGGTGGTTGGCAAGCGAACGCGGCGCGAGTAGCTATCGATGATCGCGTAATCAGGGCCAAATACGTTGGCGATGTCGCCTTCAGCGTATTCAACCAGATCATCGTAATCCCAAATGCATGGTTTACGGATAGGTTTTACTGGTGCTGGCGTTGCAAGTACGTTGACTGGCACAGACTGAACCGGAGCTGGTTGAGCTTGAACAGGCTGAGCTAATGTTTGCTGACCAGTCGTTTGTTGAATGAGGGCTGAGCTATCTAAACCAGATGTCACTGCGTTTAGCTGCGCTTTTAATAACGCATCAGCCATCTGCATGCCTTGGGCACGTGTGTGCAGGAATGCTTTGTGTACCTGTTGAGCTGCTTGCTGGTTTTGGCTTACCTGACATTGATTGAGGCTTTGCGGCTGCTGTGAAGCTGCGTCGATTTGAGACGCGCCATTTTTAGCGGATAGGACATGAGTCATATTGCTGTGGTTACCTGTTAGCTGACTGTGGCGAGTTGGCGCCAGAGTAGGGGATACTGATGTAGGAGTTTCGATTATTGGCTCTACCGCGTTCTGCGCTAGTGCTTTCTTCTCTAACTCTTTTTGCGCAAGGGCTGCTTGAATGCTTGCTGTCGTTGGAACTGACGCCACTCTTGCTGCTTGTTTACCAGAAGCTTTGTGTTGAATTGTTGCCAAGTTAGTCACTGGGGTTTGGGCAATATGTTGGTAGATATCGCGACCACCAAGAGTCACTTGCTTAACCAATTGACGTTTAGCATCGCTCGCCAGTTCATTGCTTAAACGAACGGAAAGTGACTGAGATTCAACACTCGATTGGCTTAGTAGCAGCTGTGAACATTGTCCTTCGCTGATGTTGGCAACAATCGCGCTCTTAGAACTGACATTCGGATTCAGAGGTGCAAGGTTCAGGTTGAGCAGACCGTGTAGCAGGCTTGCCATACCAGAAGCTGCAGAACAATGACCAACACGCTGGCTCGCTTGAGTCGTCTTTGTGTTCCCTAAACTTAGAGACGAAGACTGATGAGATGAAGACTCTGATGCATGGTTAAGCTCAAGCAGTGAAACATCGTTAGATCTCATACCAACTTGAGTCAGTAATTCATCAACAACGGCGTTGTTATGCTCGCTTGAACCAAAGGCCAATGCGTTGATGCTGCCGTAAGCCGTATCTTGGTTGCGCGCTACTCGGCTTTCTTCAACAAGAACAATTGCACCTGCGCCTTCGCCCACATTCCAACTGCCGTCTTGCGGTTGTCCGAATTTTGGAGCAAGTGACACTGGGCTGACGCTGTTCTTCAGAATCACATGCTCTGCACTGCCGCTTAGGTCAACGGCTGCAATCACGACTGCGTCCATTGATTCTTGCGACATTAGGTTTTGCGCGACATCGATACAACGTGCAACTGATTGTTCAGCGGCTGAAATCGTAAAGGCAGGGCCGTTAAAGTCCCACAATGAAGAGATACGCGAAGCCATGATGTTACCGATGAAACTGGTGTATTGGTTCAGCTTGGCTGCGTCCATTACACTGTCCATCGCGATGGTTTCTAGCGCTTGGTATTCGTCTTGAGTTAGTTCGATACCCATGTTGGCAAAGCTGTCAGCCAATTGGCTATGCAGGTTTACGCGTCCACGGAATTGGTGCATCTCAAGCTCTGTTTCCATCGCAACGAGTACTGCAACCTTTTGGCCTGCTACAAGCTTGGCGTCTTTGATCGCTTCGTCTGCAACTTTCATCAGTAGCAACTGCTGAGAGATCAAACGGTCATCTTCATTCGGCGGCACTTTAAAACGTAGGAAATCGAGATCGAATTGATCGATGTAGGCTCCGTTTGGAATACCATGTAAACCAAACTGATTCAGTAGTTCTGGATGTTGGTCTAAGCCTTTCCAGCGTTTCTTAGGCAAAGCAATGAAAGCATCGTTATTGGTCTCAATCGCAGTGCTTAGCGCATTGATGCTTTGCAGAGAACCGAAGTGAGACGCTAGACCAGTAATGCTTAAATTAGACGGTTGTAGGCTTGGAGAAACCGATTCTTGAGTCTGGTTTACATGACTGGTGTCTGAATACGCTTCAAGCAGTAAGTGAGCATTACAACCACCGAAACCAAATACAGAAACACCCGCACAGCGCTCTGGGTTGCCCGCTTTACTTGGCCAAGGTTGAACCTGTGTTGGCAGAGTCTGTGATCCAAATAAACCTTCAGGCGATGATAGTGGCTTGTCTAAGTTAATACTTGGCGGAAGCACGCCTTCTTTCATCGCAAAGATCATCTTCATGATCCCCGGCATACCCGCCGCAGTCAGTAAGTGGCCGAGGTTTGATTTCGCAGAGCCAATCAATGGCGGGTTAGAACCATTCAGTTTGTCAGCAAAGAAACGCTCCATTGAGGTTAACTCAACCTTGTCACCTAATGGTGTGCCGGTTGCGTGACATTCAATCACTTCAATGCTGTCTGGTGTTAGGTTTGATGCCTCGTAAGCGCGTTCAAAGGCTTGTACTTGTCCTTTGCTATTTGGGCTTAATACGAACTGGCCACGGCCATCGTTCGACAAGCCAATACCGCTGACAACTGCGTAAATATTATCGCCATCACGCTCTGCATCAGCTAAGCGTTTTAGGACTAAAACACCGGCACCTTCGCCAGCAAACAGACCTTTACTGTTGCTATCAAACGGAACCGACACACCGTGGTCAGGGTAAGCGTGGAAGATTGAGAAACCCATGTTGATGAAGAATGGGTCAGCACCGGATACCGCGCCCGCCAACATCATGTCGGCTTTGCCCGTGTTCAAGTAATCACACGCTAACTTCAATGAATACACTGAGCTTGCACATGCGGCATCTAGGCTAAGTTGCACGTTGCCTAAACCCAATGCATCAGCCACTAATTTCGAGGCGTTGTGTGCTGCCGCACCGTTGATCGGGTTGAGGTCTTGCGCGGTTTCATTGGTTGGTAGCAGTGAAAACTGGTCATTAGCCAATTTCGCTTGTAGTGCTTTCTCGACCACCGAGTGATACATCGGCAGAAACAGGTCGTTTGAGCGTGTGGTTGGGAACGAAAGGGCACCCATGATCACGCCTGTGCGTTCTAAAATATCGGCATTTAAATTAATGCCTGCGTCGACTAACGCCTTACGACTTGTGTCCAAAGCCCATAGGAAGCTTTGATCTACGCCGTTAAATGATTCTGCTGTTAAGCGGTAGCCATTGCTATCGAACTTGAAGTTTTCGATGTAGCCGCCTTTATCACAATAAAAGCGATCCGACTCACCTTGCACACCCTGATAGCTTTCAGGTTTAGCACCTAGTTTTTCAGCGCTTAATGTGGTTCGAGAATCTTTTTTATCTAGCAAGTTTTGCCAAAAATCTTTTGGCGTATCAGCTTCTGGGTATTGGTTAGCAATACCGACAATCGCGATCTTATTGCACTTCACTTGCTGTTTGTTTTGAGCCTGATATTTATATTGAGATGGTTTCGATTGAGAACTCATACTAGCTCTCCTTGATGATTCACTGCGCTGCCTTGAGACACACCACTTAATTGCTTAGCGGCGGTGATCTGTTGTTCTAGCCCTTGGATAAGAGGCTCGACAGACAGTGGAATTTGATGAGTAATGAGCTGACCAATGCACTTGATGAGCGTGACAACATCGTCACCGCCTTTGGCATTGGAAGCGATTGTGCAGTGTTGGTCTGCTACGTTGTCGCTACGATTGATCTTGTCGATCAATGTGCTGGTTTGACGATCGGCACCTACTTCGACAAACAGGCGAGCACCTTGCTGACGTGCACTTTGGATCAACGCAGTGAAATCCAGCGTCGAACAGAAGGTGTCGGCAATCGAAAGGGCGATGCTGTCGCTGTCGATATTGATTGCTGCGCCAGTCGGTAGACCTGCTGCACTGATAAAGCGGATATGCTTTGGCAACTCGTCGAACAGTGGTTGAGTGTAAAACTCCTGCACTTGGCTATGCTGGCTCAACGCTGGCGTGGTGTGCATTGCAGTAACACGGTTAGCGGCAATGCCACGTTTACCCAGTTTCTTGAGCAGAGCACGACAGGTACTTTCACAACCGGCCAGTACGCAAGTATCACCTTGGATGATAGCGAGATAAGCGCGCGGGAACTCTGGTAACAGAGCCTCAATCGCTTGTGCATCACTGCGAACCACAAAGCTATTCCATTGGATGCTTTCGTCGCTGTTTAACTGCCAATCTTGACGCACTGCGGTGAGTTCACCAGAAATAGCCGTGGTGAAGATAGGGCTAGTTTGAGTCATCTCAATCAGCGCATGTGGGTTCTTCCAAACATTTAAGCTGGCCCACATTGAAGCTTCACCCTTGGAGTAACCCAAAGCGAAGTCTGGCTGCACTTTGAATTCATCACATAGCAGTTGTGTTAACAGATAACTACTGCCCACACCTGCAATGGCCAACTCACTAAGAGACATTTCTTGCGAGTCGTCAGCGTAGGTTTTGTCAGCCTGCAGCATCTCTTTCAAGTTACCTTCACGCTCTAAACGAGCAAATAACTGTGGGAAATGGTGGTGAAATTCACGCAACATACCGGGATAAACCGTGCCAACACCAGGGTAAACAAATGCAACGCCACCTTTGCTTTGAGGTATCGGTGAGAAACAACTGCCCGCTGGCGTTTTGTATTGGCTATTGTCAGCCATTACTTTTGGCAACGCATTTTCTAGCGCTGTGATCTCTTGTAGTGCAGCATCGATTGAAGCCGCCTGAATCACGATGTTCGCGCCAAGGTCAACATTGTGTTGAGCGCTTTGGAGGTGGCTTAGGTTTGAATGCATCAAGGTGGCGATAGCAAGTTCGCTGTCCGCCAAATCGCTAACGCATTTAAGCTCAGCTCTTAGTGAGGTCAACTGAGAAACCAATTCAACTTGGTCATTGCCAGAAACCACAAACATCAAACGCTCGCTCGATAGCAAGGGCTTTGGTTCTTGCAAACCGGTCGCTTGAGTCAAGATCAGGCTGGTGGCTTTTGGGCTATCGTCACTGAAAGTTAACGCAGCAACACGAGCTTTGTTCGGTTCAGTAAACCAGTAATGGTTAGGTAATGAATGGCTCGGTAATGAACGGCTCGATATCGCATTAACCATATTCAACAACTCATTAAACTGCTGCGAAGCAGATAGGGTTGAGTATTGTTGTTGATGGCTTAAATCTGAAGCGGGGCGGCGTGACATCTCTAGAGCAAGCTGAACGCTATCTCCATTATCTAGATCGAGAGTTTCGGTAAAGCCCGCTAAATTCGCGTGTGGGTGAATCTTATTCTGAGCAGCATTCAGCGCACTTAACATCAACAATGATGGTGAGTGAGAATCCAAACAGAGTTTAACAGCAGTGCCTTGATTTACAGTCTCAATCGCACGGCTAAGTGCTTGATTAAAATTGCCATCAACCACAACAGTTATCATGTCTGGGAACGAGAGGAATAAGTCGGCAGAAAGCTCAGCCGCGGTTGCTGGCTGAGCTAAAAGAGCGATGCGCAATGGCATCGCTTTATTAGTAGGAACAGTCACTATGACAATTGCTCCTTTTCTGCGTTCTTAGTCGCCTCTTTCTTCGATACTACTGAGCTAGACTTCGGCAAAAATGCGTCGTTTAAGCTCTTGCTGATGGTGACTTTGGCACCTTTCATTACTGCGCTTAAACGACCATCTTGGTGGTAAAGCGAGATATCAGCTTGCAGCGAACGAGCCGTGCTTTTTATCACGTTCAGTTCTAGCCAACCTTTGTCACCATTGTGCATTGGTGCGTAACAAATAAACTCACCAATTGCAGACGGTAGGCTTGCCGCGCCGTATTTCAATCGAGCCCATACCAGCATCGCTTGCAACAGATAATCTTCTGCAAATGGCTGGCTATCACCAAAACTTTGCTTCGGAATAAATGATCCGCAGTCGCTGTTTTCAATCTGAGGCAACTGGCATTGAGCCAATAAGCCTAAGTCGTCAAAGCGCTCGACTGAAGTAATACCTTGCAATCTTGGTCCGTGAAACAGAGTGCCATCACTGTATAGAGCTTGCGCCGTTGTTACTGGTGTTGAAGAGTTAGCTTCAAAGCGTTTTGTCGACGCTTGTTGAACATCTTCAGACACTTGCACAGAGGCAACTTGCAACTGAGCTTGATACTGTGGTCGCCCTTGGCAACTGATCACCGCTTTTAGCTGATCTTTTGATTTAGCATCAGAGGAAAGAACCAGCTTCAGCTCTTGCACTTCATCAGTATCAAAAATCACACCCTTAAGCAGTTTGTAGTTGTGAACGCTAACGTTCACCCCTAACAGTTGCTCAGCCACTTCACGCATCCATTGGATGGCACACACTGTCGGTAACACTGGGTTACCGGCAATGCAGTGATCTTGAATGAAAGGCAATGCCTTAGGATCAAGATGACGTGTCACAGTGATGCTTGTATTCAGCGGACTCTCTGCAAGATGCACAGACTCCGCATTAAGCTTTTTTACAGCAGCTTCCTTGTTGTCAGAACCTTGCATGCTCGTACCAACCAGCAGTTGAATGCCAGTTTCGTTCAGTAGTTGAGAGCTAAACAGTTCTGCACCTGCCTGAAGAGGAATTACGTACACACCACGCTCTGTAAACATACGTTTCAGTGCTGCGTTTACCATGCCGCCGTCCCACGGTCCCCAGTTGAAGCTCATTACTTTCGCTTGAGGGTTACGCGCAGACAGTTGTAGAGCCGCTTTGTTTAGGATCTCGTTAGACATCGAGTAATCGCTTTGGCCTGTGTTTCCATAGAAACCCGCCGCCGAAGAGAACATCGCAATCAGTTTTAACTTGCCGCTATCAAGACCACCAAGAACCGCTTCTAGTCCACCCACTTTGGTGCCGTAAACCATGTTCAGTTCATCAAGCGTTTTGTCTTGAATGTGTTTGTCAGCCAGTACACCTGCGCCGTGGATTAGCCCCGTGATGCCGTCGAAATTCGCCAGTGTTTTCGCTACAGACTCATGGTTCGACACATCTAGATTTAGGTATTCAGCGCTCGCGCCAATCTCGTTGAAAGCGGCAAGTGCTGCGTTGATTTCAAGGCTGCTCAATACCGGCTTTAGCAAGGCATCAACTTTTTTCGGTGTTGGTTTGTCACCTGTTGCTTGTAGGTGAGCGATAGCCGCTGGTTTTAGCTCTTTCTCTTGCTTGCCTTGTGCCCACTGAGGTAGCTCAGCTGAAGTAATATGCTTACTACGACCTGCAAGAATGAAGTGAGACTTACATTGCTTAGCAAGCGTTAGTGCACATTCAAACGTCACGCCTTTAGCGCCACCCGTCACGAGAACTTTGTCGCTCTTGGTGAGTTGAGCGCCTGTGTTTTTAGTTTGTGCAGCACCTGGTGTTGTCGCAATCAGTGTTGCACGACCAGATTCACCGTTTTCCGCATGGCTAAGGCCGATTTCAACCGTGTTGGTATCGATATCGAACAGTTCACCTGTGATAGCTTCAGCTAGGTGACGAGCATCAATAGAAGCGTCAGCATCCAATGCACGGCAGAATACGTTTGACCATTCATGGCTCAGTGTCTTAGTTAGACCAGACAGCGCCGCTTGGTTAAGTTCTGCATTTGCTAGTTGCTTGGTATCTAGGTAACCAAAGCCACCATCGATACGGCTTAGCGTGAAGAATACGCTGCGACCAGAAACGGCATTCAGTTGGCCATTTAGGTGCTTGGCGAATAAGAACGCTGTCGTCAGTGAAGCTCTTGAGTCTGCATTCAAGTTAACCGCTTGCTCGTTGCTTTGTTTAGCATCAACGATAGCTTGTAGATGAATGAAGCCAGCAATCACTTTGTTCGACGTTTTAAGGTCTGCTTCGATGTCGTTAATCACTGCTGTCACACCAGCATCATCGATACTTTTGAGTGTGTAGCTTGCGATTTCACTGTTTAAGGGTGACGCGGCAGAAAGAGCACTACGCACTACAGCAACTTGAATGCCGTTAGCGGTCAACTTTTCTGCTAGAACACCGGCGTTGTGACCATCATCTGTGATCACGACACAAGCGTCTTTTGAGAAACAATCGACGAGTTTATCTGCCGCTGGTAGCTTTTTTAGCGCTACCTCATTGTGTGGAGGAAGTTCCGCTGTCGCTGTTTCTGCGATAGGCGTTACTGATTCAGCTTTAGGAGTCGCTACGGGTGCAGCTGCAGATAGCTTGCTTTGCATGTAGGTAACGATTTCACCAAGCGTACGACACTCAGCTAAGTCTTCAGGGTTTAGCTCTGGCAGCGTTGGTAGCTGGTCTTGAACTGTACCCAGGATCTCAACGCGTTTGATAGAGTCGATGCCAAGGTCAGCTTCCATATCCATCGCTAGGTCGAGCATTTCTGCTGGGTAACCTGTTTTGTCGGCAACCACTTCCATCATGGTTGATTGAACGTGAGTAGGGTTTAGGTCGTTGCTTGCGCTTTCTGCAATTGCCTCTACTTCTGCAGCAGGAGCTACTGCCGCTGCTTCCGAACTAGGATCTAACTTGCTGTTCATGCTTTTAGTATTCATGTAAGCAACGATTTCGCCAAGAGTACGACACTCAGCTAGGTCTTCAGGGTTCAGCTCTGGCAAGGTTGGTAGTTGGTCTTGAACCGTACCAAGGATCTCAACACGTTTGATTGAGTCGATGCCAAGGTCTGCTTCCATGTCCATTGCTAGGTCGAGCATTTCTGTTGGGTAGCCAGTTTTATCCGCTACTACGCTCAACATTGTGCTTTGAACTTGTTCTGCGTTTAAACCGTTTGATACTGCTGGCGCAGATGCTTGAGCTGCTACTGGAGCAGAAGCTGGAAGCTTACTGTTCATGCTTTTAGTATTCATGTAAGCAACGATTTCGCCTAGAGTGCGACATTCAGCTAAGTCTTCAGGGTTTAATTCTGGAAGAGTCGGTAGTTCATCTTGAACCGTACCAAGAATCTCAACACGCTTGATTGAATCGATACCAAGGTCAGCTTCCATATCCATTGCTAGGTCTAGCATTTCAGTCGGGTAGCCCGTCTTCTCTGCCACCACTTCTAACATGGTTTTTTGAACGACAGCCGCATCTAGACCATTGCTAGCTGTTGCTGGAGCAACTACTGCTGCTTGTGAAGACACTGGAGCAGAAGCTGGAAGCTTGCTGTTCATGTAGTCAACAATCTCGCCAAGAGTGTGACACTCAGCTAAGTCTTCAGGGTTTAGCTCTGGAAGAGTAGGCAGTTCATCTTGAACCGTACCAAGAATCTCAACACGCTTGATTGAGTCGATACCAAGGTCTGCTTCCATATCCATTTCTAGATCAAGCATTTCCGTTGGGTAACCTGTCTTTTCAGCAACCACTTCTAGCATGGTTTGTTGAACGACTTTCGCATCAAGACCGTTAGCGGCTTGAACAGTAGCCGTTGCGCTTGGCTGTGCGGCAACAGGCGCAGATGCAGGCATCTTGCTGTTCATGCTTTTACTGTTCATGTAGCCGACGATTTCACCAAGAGTACGACACTCAGCTAAATCTTCAGGGTTTAGTTCAGGTAGGTTTGGCATTTCGTCTTGAACGGTACCAAGAATCTCTACGCGCTTGATTGAGTCGATACCAAGGTCTGCTTCCATGTCCATTTCTAGATCAAGCATTTCCGTTGGGTAACCCGTTTTCTCAGCGACCACTTCTAGCATCACTTTTTCAGCACCTGCTGATTGTACTGCTACTGGTGCAGCCACAGGAGCTGGTTGTGCTTTTACTGGCACAGGCTGAGCTGCAACAGGCGCTGCCGCATGAGCCGCTACTTGTGGTGCAGGAGCTGCTTTCTGTACTGGAGCTTGCTGAGTTGTTGTATTTTGAACCGGTACAGCTTGAACTGGCGCGGCTTGTACAGGAGTCGCTTGCACTTGAGCTACAGGTTGTTGAACGACAGCTGCTGGAGTAGCTGGAGCTTGAATCGCTGGCTGAGCATTTACTGGTGCAACGAAGGTTGGTTGTGCCGTTTGCACCGAACCTTGCGTCAGCATATTAAGTGCAGAGCTGTTGCTGTGCGCTTGCATCTCTAGGTAATGAGCGTGCGCTTTTAGCGTTTCAGCTTGGTGCTGGTGGAACATCTCCATAGAACGCTGTAGGTTCTCTGGAATTGCTACGCCTGCCGTTGCCATTTTCGCTTGCTCAGACATTAGGGTGTTGAACGTGTCACCGTATTGCTGAGGAATCGCAAGGAACTGCTGGTGTACTTCTGCTGCTTGTTGTTGAGCATTGAAGAATGATTGCAGTGAAGACTCATCAACCGTTACTTGAGCTGCAGGCTGAATAGTCGCTGGGGCAGTTTGAACCACTTGAGGTTGCTGAGCTGCTGTTGCCACTTGTGCAGTTGGTGCTGGAACAACTGACTGTTGTACATTTGAAGCTTGAGGAGCAGCCACAGGTACTTCAACGATTTCTGTTTTAATCACTTCTTTTTCCACGATTTTCTCGACTTCAACTTTCACTTCAACAATCTCAGTCTTTTCGGTGACGTTGCCTGAAGCCAATGATTGATTCATTTTCTTACGAGTAGCGGGGCTGATGTAGTTGGTTGCATTCAGCTTGATGTTCATTGGTGATGCCTTTGCAGGTTCAGCAATGTCAGCTTGGTAAGGGTCAATGTTGTCTAATGAAACACCTGCCACGCACAGTTGAACCGCAGCTAAACGAAGCTGTTGGTCACTGTCGCCTTTAGGGTTTGGGTTGATGCTGATTGCGTAAAGTTCTTCGTTTTTATCAGCCAATGTTTTCTCAACTAGCTTTTGAAGAATGTTCTTAGGACCGAACTCTACGAATACGCGCGCGCCTGCTTCATACATCGCTTCAATTTGCTCGCTGAAACGAACCGATTGCAGCATGTGTTGCTTGAACGCTTTCTTGATCGCTTTCGCGTCTTTGCTGTGCAGTTTGCCCGTTGCGTTTGAGTAAAGCGGCAGCGTTGGAGCGCTGAATGAAGCTTTATCAATTGCAGCAGCAAACGGTTTTTGAGCGTGAGCAACAAGTGGTGTGTGGAAAGCACCAGATACTGGCAGAGCAATCGCTTTGAAGCCTTGTTCTGTTAGCGCTTGTGCTGCTTGTTGAACGGTTGCTGTTGGACCTGCAATAACCAATTGAGTCGGAGCGTTGTAGTTGGCAATGCTTACGCCTTCGAATTGGCTGATGCAGCTTTCAACGGCTGGAAGTTTGTCTGCGTCTAAGATGACCGCAAACATAGTACCGCTGTCACTTTGTTCAGGTGTCGCTGCCATCGCATCGCCACGAGCGAAAGCTAACTGGTAGTAATCGTCTTGCGAGATAACACCCGATGCACATAGTGCGCTTAGCTCACCAAAGCTGTGGCCTGCGACCATGTCTGCTTTGAAGCCTGCTTGAGTCATGATGTCGAACTGACCCATAGACACAGTACCAATCGCACTTTGCGCGTTGGCCGTGTTGGTTAGCACAGCTTCTTGAGCTTTGGTTGCTTCTGATGTGAAGGTTGGAATTGGGAACAGAATTTGCGACAGAGCCGTTTTCTTGTGCTGACCAAATACTTGATCCGCTTGAGCAAGCTGTTGGCGCATTTCTGGGTAATGACAAGCAAGCTCGCGACCCATGTTTAGGTATTGCGAACCTTGACCAGCAAATAATGCAGCCACTTTACCAGCACTGTTTTCAGCAATCAGTGCTGACTCACGGTAGCTAGTACCGTTTGGCATCTGCCAATGTGCTTTGGTTTGGCTCTCAAGCATAGAAACTGCTTGAGTCAGTTGCGCTTGAAGGTCTGCTTGGTCAGTCACGACTAAACCAATACGAGCATGCTTAGCGTCAATTTCGCGTAGAGCGTGTTGCTCAGCAAGCGCTTCCAGTTTGAAGGCAGCATCTGACGCTTGAGTTGAAACCTGTTTTAGTTCATTGATCAGTGCTTGACGAGATTCTGCGCTGAATAACAGAGTTTGCGGCACTTGGCGCTGACGGTATTTATCACCGCGAGCGTGCTCTGGCGTGTACTCTTCTAATACAACGTGGAAGTTGGTGCCACCAAAACCAAATGAGCTGATACCTGCACGGCGCGGTGTGCCGTCGACACGTTTCATCCAAGGACGCGTTTGTGTGTTTAGGTAGAACGGTGAGTTCTCGATATCCAACTTAGGATTCGGAGCCGATACGTTGATCGTTGGCGGCAGTACTTTGTGGTGCAGTGCTAATGCAGCTTTAATTAGACCTGCAGTACCTGCAGTTGATTTAGTGTGACCAATTTGAGATTTCACAGAGCCTAACGCAATGTGTTGCTTCTCTTCATTGTTCTCACTGAATACCGAGTTTAAGCCACCAAATTCAGCCACATCACCTGCAGCAGTGCCTGTACCGTGCGCTTCTAAAAGGCCAAGCGTGTGCGGTGCGAAACCAGCATCATCGTAAGCACGTTTAAGCGCTTTTGCTTGTCCTTCAGGGCGAGGCGCGTAAATACTCTTGAACTTACCATCCGAAGAAGAACCGACACCTTTAATCACTGAGTAGATTCTGTCGCCATCGCGCTCTGCATCTTCAAGACGCTTCAGAGCAACCATACCGATGCCTTCACCAATCATCATGCCTTTTGAATCGATGTCGAAAGGTTGAATGGTTTCATTAGTGGTAAATGCTGGCGTTTTAGAGAAGCTCATGTACATGGTTGGCGAGTTATCAGTACACACACCACCTGTGATCATCATTTCACTGCGGCCTTCAACCAGCTCACTAAGAGCCATACGCATTGCGGCTAGAGAACCTGCACACGCAGCATCTACCACACAGTTAATGCCGCCAAGGTCAAAGCGGTTAGCAATACGACCTGAAATTACGTTACCCAATGAACCAGGGAATGAGTTCTCTTCCCAGTGGATGTATTGGTCTTGGAATTTTTTGATCAGCATTTCGCTGTCTTCGTCGTTGATGCCGCTGCTCTTGAATACTTTTTTCAAAACAGGGTATTGCAGACGGGCATTTAGGCTTTGAGCGATCTTCTGACCGCCACCAACACCTAGCGTGATACCGATCTTATCGCGATCGTAGCCTTCAGGCAGCTTGGCATCTTCAAGAACTTCTTTTGCCACGATCAGAGAAAGCAACTGTGACGTATCAGTCAGTTCTAGAATGTTTGGCGGAAGGCCGAACTCCATTGGGTTGAAGTCCACTTCAGGGATGAAACCACCGCGCTTACAATAAGACTTGTCTGGCGCAGTACGATCTGAATCGTAGTAATCTTCTGGACGCCAGTGAGTCTCTGGCACTTCGGTAATGGCATCAATCTTTTCGCTGATCAAATCCCAGAATTTGTTTAGGTAGCGAGAGTTTGCAAACATGCTTGCCATACCAACGATAGCAATTGGCATGTCTTTAAGGCGTTTATTCAGTCGAGTGTCGTCGACTGATTCAGGGGTGTTTGTTTCGGGTTGGCTCATTATGAGTCTCCACTTGAAATCACTGAGGGCGATGTCTTATTTAGAGGCGGCGCTTTGAATTGGATAGAAAATAAATCTGAAACAGACTTGAGCAAACGCAGCCGAAAAGTCAGGTTGTTGAAGTTAAGCAACCAGTTTGAAATTGGGTTTATTGAGCAGTAATGCTCGCGAGAAGGTGAAAGCATCACAAGCGAGTTAGGTTTCTAGGATTGGGAGTCATGTCCATTAACGTCCTGTCTATTTTATTGCGAAATACAGGGGGAGATATCGCAATGTAAATTAGATGATTTGACCAATGGTTGAGCAGGCTACCCGAGGTGAGTTGTCGATACAATGCTCCCAAAGCCCACTATGTTCTGTTCAGACCAGATGAATTACTCTAATTTTTGTAAATATAAGATTTAATATTTATAAGTTATTGAAAAATAATGTCTTGTTGTATGTTTTTAGTGTTTTTGCTCTAAATTGTAGCTTTGTGAGATCTAGCTATCATTTTTGATAGATAGTTTGTAGCGGTGTTTAGTTCTTAAGGAGTTGTTTGTTTCTGATATACAATTACTGTAACTTCTTTGAATCGCTGTTTTTAGTGTGGGTCTCTTATGCTATTGGCTTAGCGATAAGTTTTTGTAGGCTAGCGGTTAAAAATAGCATTGTGCAAATATTGGTCGTTTTATAGTTTGGGGAAAGTAAGGTTTTATGTCTAATTCTGTGGTTGATTTGTGGTTGTGCCCAATAGAAGAACTTGATGAGAGCGAAGCATTAACGGCAGAGCTTAAAGCATGGTTAACCGACGATGAGATAGCAAAAGTGAGCCGCTATAAAATGGAACGAGATCGTCTTAGAGGTCTGTATGTGCGCTGCTTTTTGCGTGCGATTTTGTCCCGTTATGCCAACCGTCATCCCAACTGGTGGCGTTTTGAATATGGCGACAAAGGGAAGCCTCGTTTAAGTGCTGACCAATTTTCCAAAACTGGAATTGAATTCAACATCAGCCATAGTCGTGATTATTTGTTGGTGGCCGTTTGTTTGAATAATTCGGTTTTGGATCCCATAGCGTTGGGAGTCGATATTGAACATTCACGAGACAACACCAATATCCAATCGATCATGACTCACTATTTTTCGCACTTAGAAATAGATCAATTAATGGCTTTGGATGAATCTCAGCAACCTACGAGATTTTTTGATTTATGGGCATTAAAAGAGTCCTACATTAAAGCTACTGGCACAGGGCTCGCGACATCATTGAAAGGTTTTTCTTTTGATTTTTCTAAGGTCACTGAGCGGACTGAGGCAATGAGAACCGTGACGAATTCGAGCAAAGAGAGAGTTGGGCAGAGTCGTCAGTTACGCCTATTTCAAGGGCTTGAACTTCATCTCTTCGAAGATCCCGATCGTGAGGGCGCGAAAAAAACGTCTACACGAGATAAACAATGCAATAACCTTTACTGGAAAAGTTTGCTTGGCCGAGTAGATGACCAATATCGATTTGCCGTGACGCTAGGTGCAGAGGGTATAGCCGGAATAAAACTCAACATGATTGAGTTTCAAACTTCCGACTTATTTTCACAATTGGAGGCATTTAAATCGAAGGACCCAACATAGCGTTTAAAACGACATCTGGTACTGGTTGAAGTCGTTTTCCTGTATCTAAACAGACCATTTCAATCTCCCCAATCACTGCGGGTTTTGTTGCCTCTTTACGCCACACTTCTTGTCGCCATAATGTCTTATATTTGCCATCTAATTCAAAAGAGGTTCGAATATCGCAAATTTCAGCAAACTCAACCCCGTCTTGAAAGGTCATATTGGCTTTGTAGACGGCGAAACCTAATCCTTGTTCATTCCATAGTTGCGCCAGTATGTCACTCCCTAATACATGCTCCCGAGCACGCTCAAAATATTTCAGAAAATTAGGGTGATACACAACACCTGAGTGATCGGTGTCTTCGTAATAAATTTGTACGGGGTGGTGGTAAATTTTGCTCATCTCGACGATCTCTTCAAGTAAGTCAGTCGTTGATACGTAATATCTCGCCGAAGCGATGACAATCAATATGGTTAGCGGCACTTTACCTTAAATTTCTAAATTACTTCAATATTCTAAGAGCGTGGCTGCCTTGGTCAGACCTCCATTTTATGTCAATAGGCGAGATCTCCCCCATACCATAAATTTTAATGGGTCATTTCCCACCCATGGAATTACCCATGTTGATGGCTGGCATGAATTGCTATCTATCCGATCCTTTGTGGTTAAAGGGTTGTTAATGGTTTGTATAAAGTTGGCGCGTAAATTGCCTTGTAAGGATTACACAGTACCCATAGATGGGGCTGTTTTGATCAATCAAGGAGAATAATAATGTTTAAGCCTCTTACTCTACTGTCTTTATCGGTACTTGCTGCTACTAGTTTTAATGCTGCTGCTAACTGTGACCCAGGCGAGATCGTGATTAAATTCAGTCACGTAACCAATACTGATAAGCACCCGAAAGGCATTGCGGCATCATTGCTTGAAGAGCGTGTAAACACGGAGATGAATGGTAAAGCTTGTATGCAGGTTTTTCCAAACTCGACTCTTTACGATGATAACAAGGTACTGGAAGCCCTTCTCAATGGTGATGTTCAAATGGCAGCTCCGTCGCTGTCAAAATTTGAAAAATTCACTAAGAAATACCGTATTTTTGACCTTCCATTCCTATTTGAAGATGTCGATGCCGTTGACCGTTTCCAAAACTCTGAAGCGGGCGACACTCTGAAGAATGCGATGAAACGTCGTGGCCTAAAAGGTCTTGCATTCTGGCATAACGGTATGAAGCAGATGTCAGCAAATAAGCCATTGATTACCCCTGAAGATGCAAAAGGGTTGAAGTTCCGTGTTCAAGCATCCGATGTTCTGGTTGCTCAGTTTGAACAGCTAGGCGCTAACCCTCAGAAGATGTCATTTAAAGAAGTCTACGGCGGCCTGCAAACTAAGGTTATCGATGGCCAAGAAAATACTTGGTCAAACATCTACGGTAAGAAATTCTTTGAAGTACAAGATGGGGTGACAGAAACCAACCACGGCATCTTGGATTACCTAGTCGTGACATCAAATGATTTCTGGAAAAAGTTACCTGATGATGTTCGTAGCCAGCTAGACACGATTGTTAAAGAGGTGACGGCAACTCGTAATGCGGAATCATCGAAGGTGAACCTTGCAAACAAAAATAACGTGATTGAAGCGGGTGGCGTGGTACGTACTCTTACTGCTGATCAGCGTCAAGTATGGGTTGATAAGTTGCAACCAGTGTGGAAAAAGTTTGAGAAAGACATCGGTTCAGATTTGATCGATGCTGCTCTTGCGTCTAATAAAAAATAGTAAAAACCTAGAGCGGCACTGAGTTTGTGCCGCTCTGAATAATTGTGTCGTTCATAACAATAACAAGAGTGACGTATCTAATGGAGCAGTCTCAAATGGAACAGTCTCTTTTTTCTAAAGTCGGAAAATTTACCGATGCAATTGAGGAAACTCTGATTGCATTCTTTTTAGGTGCAATGACCCTACTTACTTTTGCTAACGTAGTTTTTCGCTATGTCTTCAACGGTAATATCTTATGGGCTTTGGAGCTAACCGTATTTATGTTTGCGTGGATGGTTTTGGTCGGCGCATCTTATGGTGTTAAGAAGCACTTTCATATTGGGGTGGACGTGGTTATCAACATGGCCCCTGAAAAGTTACGAAAGGCCTATGCAGTAGTTGCAGTAACGAGTTGTTTGGCCTTCTCAGTTTTGCTGCTAATCGGTTCTTGGAATTATTGGTATCCGTTTGCAACAGAACGCGCTTGGTATGAAACCGATGACATCCCAATGCCAGAGATGCTGCAATTTATGTCGGACTGGTTAAATGAAGGCGAACGTTACGAAAAATTGCCGCGATTTATTCCTTATATGGCACTGCCTATTGGTATGGCACTGCTTACGTTTAGATTCACGCAAATTGCTTTCCAAGTTTTCACTGGCAAATTAGATCGAATGATCGCAGGTCATGAAGCGGAAGAGGGCTTAGAAGCATTGAAAGCGCAAGTCTTGGAAGGAAGCGATGAAGATGCGACCTCACCTCTAAAGTCGAACGGTAAGGAGAAGTAGACCATGGCAATGTTATTTCTATTTTTGATGGTCATTGCGTTCATGCTAGTCGGTGTGCCAATTGCTATATCGCTAGGTCTATCGAGCATGATCTTCCTATTGATGCACTCAGATGCCTCTTTAGCGTCGGTCGCTCAAACCCTATTTAATGCATTCGCTGGCCACTACACACTATTAGCGATTCCATTCTTTATTTTGGCCTCTAGTTTTATGTCTACCGGTGGGGTAGCAAAGCGTATTATTCGTTTTGCTATTGCAATGGTCGGTTGGTTCCGTGGTGGTCTTGCAATGGCATCTGTTGTTGCATGTATGATGTTTGCAGCCTTATCAGGGTCATCACCAGCAACGGTTGTCGCAATCGGTAGTATCGTGATTGCCGGAATGGTGAAGAACGGTTACTCAAAAGAGTTCGCGGCAGGGGTTATCTGTAACGCGGGTACATTAGGGATCTTGATTCCACCTTCTATCGTGATGGTTGTTTATGCAGCTGCGACGGATGTATCGGTTGGTCGTATGTTCCTTGGTGGCGTGATCCCAGGGTTGCTCGCGGGTGTCATGTTGATGATCGCTATTTACATTGCAGCACGAATTAAGAACATTCCGGCTCAACCCTTCGTCGGATGGGGAGAAACCTTCGCTGCGGCTAAAGATGCGAGTTGGGGACTGCTGTTAATTGTTATTATTCTTGGTGGTATCTACGGCGGTATTTTCACGCCAACAGAAGCGGCGGCAGTTGCGGCGGTGTATGCGTTCTTTATCGCAAACTTCATCTATAAAGACATGGGACCGTTTGCTGATAAGAAAAACACCAAGCCAGCCTTAGTGAAAATTGTCCAAACCTTTGTCCATAAAGACACCAAAGATACGCTTTATGAAGCGGGTAAATTGACGATAATGCTGCTGTTTATTATCGCTAATGCACTGATTTTAAAACATGTACTGACGGAAGAACGAATTCCTCAGATGATCACGGAATCAATGCTCTCTGCGGGTCTAGGTCCAATTGCATTCTTGATTGTGGTGAACGTGTTATTGCTGATTGGTGGTCAATTCATGGAGCCATCGGGTCTGTTGATCATTGTCGCGCCGTTAGTCTTCCCAATTGCGATTGAACTGGGTATCGACCCGATTCATCTTGGTATTATGATGGTGGTTAATATGGAAATTGGGATGATAACCCCACCTGTTGGACTCAACCTCTTTGTGACTGCCGGGGTGGCGAAGATGTCGATGATGAATGTAGTGAAAGCGGCACTTCCGTGGGTTGGTGTTATGTTCCTATTCCTCATGATCGTGACTTACGTTCCTTGGGTTTCAACATGGCTACCAACAACATTAATGGGGCCTGAAATCATCACGAAGTAGCTAAGTAAATAAGTAACTAAGTGGCTAAGCAGTTAGGTAACTAATCACTGAGTAGGACAAAAGTTACGAGTAAATAAGTCCACTCAAATTGATAGCTTGGATAGCAAATAAAAAATGCCCCGCCAAATTGGTGGGGCTAAGAGTATCTAGGACAGTAGGAATAAAGCACTAATAAGGACAATATTCAGGGGGTGTCTTCGCGGGGTTATTGTAGTCAAAATACTATTTAAGGCAGTGGATAAATAACGTGTAAGACTCAAAAGTAATAACCGATTTCGCTTTGATGAGTTAATACTAGCGGGAGAAAGATGAATATAATGTGAAAATAATATTCATCTTTATGTTTATAGAAAATTAGTCATTCTTATAGCGATCTTTATCCAAATTGTAGCGCTGCATTTTGTCATATAAGGTTTTTCGAGCAAGATTAAGCCGTGACATCGTATCTTTAATACTGCCTCCACACTCAATCAGAGCTTGTTCTATGGCTGATTTTTCAAACTCTGATACTTGGTCAATCAGACTTTGTTGCGCGAGTGAGGAGCAGGATTGTTCTCCAAGTTGAGCGAGTTTTCCAAGCAGTACGAAACGCTCGGCGGCATTACGTAATTCTCTCACATTCCCCGGCCAGTCATGGCTAAGCAGTGCTTGGAGATCGGATTGAGGTAGTGCGGTCGCCGTCTTTCCATATCGGGAAGCAGCGACCAACAAAAAGTGGTGAAAAAGTGCCGGGATATCCTCTTTTCTCTGTCTTAAAGGGGGCAAGTCTAGGGTGACGACATTGAGTCGATAATAGAGATCTTGCCGAAATGAACCTTCAGCCGACGCTTGTTTTAAATCGACTTTAGTCGCGGCTACCACTCTGATATCTAAAGGGACAAGATTGTTTGAACCCACACGCTCAATGACTCTCTCTTGCAGTACTCGAAGTAGTTTAATTTGAGCTTGCATTGGCATAGATTCAATTTCATCAAGGAAGAGTGTTCCACCTTGTGCGTATTCAAATTTTCCTATTCGCTTACTATCTGCACCTGTAAAAGCGCCTTTTTCATGACCATAAAGTTCGCTCTCTACTAGGTTTTCAGGTACAGCCCCGCAGTTAACCGCCACGAAATTTTGCTCCCTTCGGCTGCTCTGTTCATGCAGCGAACGCGCGATTAGTTCTTTACCCGTTCCTGTTTCACCGAATAACAGAATATCGGCACTGGTATCAGCAATGTGGGTGATGGTATCGCGCAGAACTTGAATGCTCTCAGTGTTACCTATGATACGTGGGCCTAGCGCCTGACTGGCTTTCAAGGTTCGTTTGAGCTGTTGGTTTTCTATGGTGAGTTGGCGTTTTTCAATCGCACGTTTTACCGTATCAATTAAATGTTCAGGTGCGAATGGTTTCTCAATGAAGTCGTAAGCGCCATCATGCATCGCTTGAACAGCCATTGAAATGTCACCATGGCCTGTGATCAAAATAACGGGTAGATCTGGATCTTTGTATTTGATCGAGTTGAGCAAGTCTTGCCCTGAAATCCCAGGAAGACAAATATCCGTTACAACCACATGAGGGAGGCCATCTTTATCAGCTGCAAGCAGTGCCTCTTCCGCATCAGGGAAAAATCGCGCTTCGATATCTGCAAGTTCAAAACTTTGCTCAATGGCGTGTCTTAAATCGGATTCATCGTCTATAAAAAATACGTGACACATATTTCTTCCTTTAATTATTATTTTTGAGTTGGGAAGGGGAGGTGTTCAGTAATTGAACTGTAAATCGGGCACCACCCAGCGGTGATCGACTGACAAATAAATTACCATTCATACTTTGCATAATCTGTTGGGAGATAGACAAACCTAGACCTAAACCATTTTTCTTCGTGGTGTAGAAAGGTTCAAATAAGTTGTTCATTTTATCGCTATCAATGCCGGAACCATTATCCTCGATGTGAATATTGATATGCTCATCAGAGGGTTCAATCGAGAGTGATAGCTGTTTGGGTTCAATGTTGTCTAAAGCTTGAATACCATTCGTCAGCAGATTAATGAGCACCTGTTCTAACTGGATTGGATTGATGACGACAGATTCATCTCGTTCTAATAGCTGGCAATCAAAATTGACTCGGCTTGATTTCAGTTGTGGTTTGAGCAGCTCTTTGGCGGAGAGTATTACCGGGTTAAGTTGAACATCGATCAATTCGTTGGCTGAACTTCGTCTCGCAAATGACTTGAGCTGCTGGCTTATTTTCGCCATTCGCTCTGTTAGTGACGAAATACGAGTAAGGTTTTCAATGGTTTTATCTGGTTTATCTTTCATTAAAAACAGTTTGCCGTTTTCTGCGTAGCTACGAATGGCCGCAAGGGGGTTGTTCAGTTCATGGCTGATACTTGCAGACATTTGTCCCAGAACCGCGAGTTTCGCGGCTTGAACCAGTTCGTCTTGAGTCTGTATTAAGGCTTCTTCTGTTTTCGCTCGTCGGTGAATTTCAGCATGCAGTTCAGCGGTTCTCTCCATGACTTGAAATTCGAGCTTTTGGTTCGCCTCAATATGCACTTGATCAATTTGACGCTGCCTCTGTTGGCGGTGGGCGATCAATTGATAAATCAGAAAAAACACGGCGAAGATCAAAGTCAATATAGAGACAAAACCCAAGGTATCCCAAAGCACTAAAACTTTTGGAGACATGACGCGAATCGTAAGGTGCTCACCGGGCAGTGAACGAGATGAAGTAATAAAGTCTCCCTGAAATCCAACTTGATGGGGTTGGGTTAGCTCGGTAGAAGTAAGATAAAGATCGCCAGAAAAATTCAAACTAGAGATATTGGTATCCAAATATTGTCGGGACGCTAGAATCTCGTTCTTTTTGGTATCAGCCAGAGGCGATAAGCTGTGAAATAGCCAATCTGGATTGCTCGACATGAAGATCACGTGATTTTTATCACTGGCGACAAAATAGTTTTGTTTACTTTTCCAGTTATCTTCAATGGCGGACAGATCCATTTTTACCACCACAACCCCTATAATTTCGGCCGCATAAGTAACAGGGTAAGAGTAATAGTAACCACGTAACCCCGATGTTGAACCGAGTGCGAAATATTGACTTTCTGAGCCGACAATTGCTTGCTTGAAATAAGGGCGAAAAGCGAAATTTCGTCCGACAAATGAGCGCTCTTTATCCCAATTACTGGCAGAAATCGTGGTGCCATATTGATCAATGAGGTAAGTATCAGATGCTAGAATGACATCATTCACATGTTCTAAATATCGGTTGGTCAACTCAATTTGAGCGCTGTTTTGGGGCTGAATAAGCGCATCAACGAGCTCCTGATCCTGAGAGAGTAATTCAGGAATATGGGCGTATTTATCCAGTTTACTGGTGATATGACTGGCAAAGCGATCGAGCTGCGCTTGGTGTTCTAATACCAACAGATTGTAGCTGTGTTTCCATACCCATTGGCCGCCTAATAGAGCACAAAATAGATAAAGTAAGACAAAAATCAGCGAGATACGTTTGAGTTTGGACATCCTTTTCTCCATGTACAGCTCCTATAAATAGGGTACGGCTTTGAATGTCTCGATGGCGAAAAAATTATCAACTATGTGCTGCAAAACAAGAGCAAGATCTCTTTTTGAGCTTTTTAATAAAAAAAGCCCTTCATTCCCTTGAAAAAGTCGCTATTGTCCCCATTTCTGATGTGTCTAATGATAAGTTGATGCTTTTTTTATCACTTAGCACGAGAATTTAGGACATTAAGCACCATGCATAGGTGAACGACTCGACAGGTCTGATTCAGATCGCTAGAATGTCGCGTCTAAATTTCTGTCCTGAGGCTAATAGGAGATACCTTTTATCACTCATTTTTGAGTTGAATAAAGATATCGCTGATTAGTCCGATATTTAACCTTGGTTTCACCCGTTAGGTATCGATGCTCAATTTTAAATTAGGTGTTCGGATAGAGCACTACACAAACATGATGCTAACAACGAAAGGCAACTGCCTCAGTTACGGCTCATACGCTCAGATTACTGAGCCAGTTTTGAGGTTTATATAATGCAAGTTACTGTTGAAAAACTAGAAGGCCTAGAGCGCCGTCTTAACATTACTGTTCCAGCTGCTAACATCGAAGATGCAGTAACAGCTGAACTACGCAACATCGCGAAAAACCGTCGTTTCGATGGTTTCCGTAAAGGCAAAGTGCCAATGAAGATGGTTGCTAAGATGTACGGCAAAGCTGTTCGTCAAGACAAAATGGGCGAAGTAATGCAACGTCACTTCATCGAAGCGATCGTTAAAGAGAAAATCAATCCAGCTGGCGCACCAACATTCGCACCAGTAGAGACTGAAGAAGGCAAAGACATCGTTTTCAACGCAACTTTCGAAGTTTACCCAGAAATCGAACTTGCTGGTCTTGCTAACATCACTGTTGAAAAACCAGCAGTAGAAGTTAAAGAAGAAGACGTTGCTGAGATGATCGAAACTCTACGTAAGCAACAAGCAACTTGGGCTGAAGTAGAAGAAGCTGCAACAGAGAACTCTCGCGCAACTATCGATTTCGTTGGTTCTATCGACGGTGAAGAGTTTGAAGGCGGCAAAGCTGAAAACTTCCCTCTAGAGATGGGTGCTGGCCGAATGATTCCTGGTTTTGAAGATGGCATCGCTGGTAAGAAAGCAGGTGACGAATTCGAAATCGAAGTAAACTTCCCAGAAGATTACCACGCTGAGAACCTAAAAGGTAAAGCAGCTAAGTTCGCTATCAAACTAAACAAAGTTGAAGCGCGTGAACTTCCAGAGCTAAACGATGAATTCGTTTCTAAATTTGGCGCAGCTGAAGGCATCGACGGTCTTAAAGCTGAAGTTCGTAAGAACATGGAACGTGAACTTAAGCAAGCTGTTAAAAACCGCATCAAAGAGCAAGCGCTTGACGGTCTAGTTAAAGAGAACGACATTGACGTTCCTTCTGCTCTAATCGATCAAGAAATCGGTACTCTACGTGAGCAAGCTGCACAACGTTTCGGTGGTAACCCTGAAGCTGCTGCACAACTTCCACGTGAGCTATTCGAAGAGCAAGCTAAACGTCGCGTAGTTGTTGGTCTTCTTCTTGGTGAAGTAATCAAGTCTGAAGAGCTAAAAGCTGACGACGAGAAAGTGAAAGCACTTATCGAAGAGATGGCGACAGCATACGAAGATCCAACAGAAGTTATCGCTTACTACGAGCAAAACGAGCAAATGATGCAAAACATGCGCAACGTAGCTCTAGAAGAGCAAGCGATTGACGCGATCATTGCTAAAGCTCAAGTTTCTGATAAAGAAGTTAGCTTCAACGAGCTAATGAATCAGCAACCAGCTTAATAAGCAATATATTTCGTAGATGGTTGACTTAACGTAAACTATTCTGCTAACAATGGTCCGTGTGATTATATCATCCGGGCCATTTATTTTAGGGACATAAGAATATGAGCTACCAAGAAAACAATGCAATGTCGCCGATCATGAACGCACTCGTACCTATGGTGGTTGAACAGACTTCCCGTGGTGAGCGTTCTTACGATATTTATTCTCGTCTATTAAAAGAACGAGTAATTTTCTTAACAGGTCAAGTGGAAGACCACATGGCAAACCTTGTCGTGGCTCAACTGCTTTTCTTAGAATCTGAAAATCCAGATAAAGATATTTTCCTATACATCAACTCTCCAGGTGGCAGCGTTACTGCGGGTATGTCTATTTATGACACTATGCAGTTTATTAAGCCAAATGTGAGCACCGTATGTATGGGCCAAGCTTGTTCAATGGGTGCTTTCCTGTTGGCTGGTGGTGCGCCGGGTAAACGTTATGTATTACCTAACTCTCGCGTAATGATTCACCAACCACTAGGCGGCTTCCAAGGCCAAGCTTCAGATATCCAAATTCATGCTCAAGAGATCCTTACTATTAAGCAAAAGCTAAATAATTTATTAGCTGAGCATACGGGTCAACCATTAGAAGTGGTAGAGCGTGATACCGATCGTGACAATTTCATGGCTGCAGATCAGGCAGTAGAATACGGTTTGGTGGATGCAGTTCTTAATCATCGTGGTGAATAGTTACCAAGGGTAATTGTTTAACGCAAATTGATTAAAATTGATATACACTCAAAGCATAAGAGTAAAGGCTAAGAGGTTAGCGAATGACAGACAAAAGCAAAGAGAGTGGAAGCGGTAAATTGCTTTACTGCTCTTTCTGTGGCAAAAGCCAGCACGAAGTTCGCAAGCTAATCGCCGGTCCTTCAGTTTACATTTGTGACGAATGTGTCGATCTATGTAACGACATTATTCGTGAAGAAATCAAGGATGTTTTGCCTAAGAAAGAATCTGAGGCACTTCCTACGCCACGTGATATTCGTGAGCACCTTGATGACTATGTAATTGGCCAAGATTACGCGAAAAAAGTGCTAGCTGTTGCGGTATATAACCACTACAAGCGTTTACGTAATGGTGATACAACGAGTGAAGGTGTTGAGCTAGGTAAGAGTAATATCTTGCTTATCGGTCCTACTGGTAGTGGTAAAACATTGCTAGCAGAAACACTAGCTCGTTTTTTAGACGTACCATTTACAATGGCAGATGCAACTACATTAACCGAAGCTGGTTATGTAGGTGAAGATGTAGAAAACATCATTCAGAAACTGCTACAAAAATGTGACTACGACGTGGCAAAAGCTGAGCGTGGTATCGTCTACATCGATGAAATCGACAAGATTTCACGTAAAGCTGAAAACCCATCAATTACACGTGATGTATCTGGTGAAGGTGTGCAGCAAGCGCTATTGAAACTGGTTGAAGGTACAATTGCTTCTGTTCCGCCACAAGGTGGTCGTAAGCACCCGCAACAAGAGTTTCTACAAGTAGATACATCTAAAATCTTATTTATCTGTGGCGGTGCATTCTCCGGCTTAGATAAAGTGATTGAGCAACGTGTAGAAAAAGGTTCAAGTATTGGTTTCGGAGCAGAAGTTCGCTCTAAAGACGAAACGAAGACGGTTGGCGAGCTATTTAGCCAAGTTGAACCTGAAGACCTAGTGAAATATGGATTGATTCCAGAGTTCATTGGTCGTCTTCCTGTTACCACAACGCTAACTGAGTTGGATGAAGAAGCACTGATTCAAATTCTTTGTGAACCAAAAAATGCGCTAACTAAGCAGTATGCTGCATTATTTGAAATCGAAGAGACCGAATTAGAGTTCCGTGAAGATGCCCTACGTGCTATTGCTAAGAAAGCGATGGAGCGTAAAACAGGTGCTCGTGGACTTCGTTCTATTCTAGAAGGTGTATTGCTAGATACTATGTACGAGCTTCCGTCTTCAACAGATGTAAGCAAAGTAGTGATTGATGAATCTGTAATTAAAGGTGAATCTGATCCTTTATTAATTTATAGCAATTCAGACAATCAAGCCGCTGGCGCAGAGTAAGCGATAAGCAAATATACGAAGGAGGTAAGCAATTACCTCCTTTTTTTTATTCTTTCATTGAATCCAACCAATTAGCCCCCATATACTGCTCATAAGACTAAGCGGAAGAGAGAAAAATATGAACTTGGAACGTTCCGAGCGTATCGAGATCCCCGTACTACCTCTACGTGATGTAGTGGTTTACCCTCATATGGTTATTCCATTGTTTGTTGGCCGTCAAAAATCAATTAGCTGTCTTGAATCAGCAATGGACGCAAACAAGCAAGTATTACTTGTCGCTCAAAAAGAAGCCGACACCGATGAACCTGCCATTGATGATCTATTCACTGTTGGTACGGTCGCGACCATTCTACAGCTCTTAAAATTACCAGACGGTACCGTTAAAGTACTTGTCGAAGGGCAACAGCGCGCGAAAATTCATCAGTTTAAAGAAAATGAATTTTTCTTAGCGGATGCTGAGTATCTAACGACGACTGAACTTGATGATAAAGAGCAAGAAGTGATTGTTCGCAGTGCGATTAATCAGTTCGAAGGCTTTATTAAGCTGAATAAGAAAATACCACCAGAAGTACTGACTTCTCTTAACGGTATTGATGAAGCAGCGCGTTTGGCTGACACCATTGCTGCACATATGCCTCTTAAGTTAGTGGATAAGCAGCATGTATTAGAGATTCAAGATGTGACAGAACGTCTTGAATTCTTAATGGGACAAATGGAATCGGAAATTGACCTGCTACAGGTTGAGAAGCGTATTCGTGGTCGTGTTAAGAAGCAGATGGAAAAATCACAGCGCGAGTACTACCTGAATGAGCAAATGAAAGCGATTCAGAAAGAGCTTGGCGAAACAGAAGATGGCGTTGACGAATTCGAAGTTTTAAAGCAGAAAATCGAAGAGTCTAAAATGCCACAAGAAGCGCGTGATAAGACCGAACAAGAGCTTCAAAAACTGAAAATGATGTCGCCAATGTCTGCTGAAGCCACCGTTGTGCGTAGCTACATTGATTGGATGATTGGTGTTCCTTGGACGAAGCGTTCAAAAGTTAAGAAGAATCTTGCGAAAGCTGAAGAAATTCTTAATGAAGACCATTTCGGTTTAGATCGAGTGAAAGAACGAATCCTTGAGTATTTGGCGGTTCAAAACCGAATCAACAAGCTTAAAGGTCCAATTCTGTGCTTGGTTGGTCCTCCTGGTGTAGGTAAAACGTCATTAGGTCGCTCAATTGCTTCTGCAACAGGACGTAAGTACACACGTATGGCTCTTGGTGGCGTTCGTGATGAAGCTGAAATCCGTGGCCACCGCCGTACTTACATTGGCTCAATGCCGGGTAAGTTAATCCAGAAAATGTCGAAAGTTGGCGTGAAAAACCCACTATTCCTTCTGGATGAGATCGATAAGATGTCTTCTGATATGCGTGGTGATCCGTCATCTGCACTTTTAGAGGTGTTAGATCCTGAACAAAACAATGCTTTCAACGATCATTACCTAGAAGTCGATTACGATCTGTCTGATGTCATGTTTGTTGCAACATCGAACTCAATGAATATTCCAGGCCCTCTTCTGGACCGTATGGAAGTGATTCGTCTTTCGGGCTATACCGAAGATGAGAAACTAAACATTGCGAAGCGACATCTTGTTGAGAAGCAAGTTGAACGTAATGGTTTGAAACCTAAAGAGATCACGATCGAAGACTCTGCCATTATCGGCATAATCCGTTACTACACACGTGAAGCCGGTGTACGTAGCCTTGAGCGTGAAATTTCCAAGATTTGCCGTAAAGCAGTGAAGAACATTCTTCTAGATAAAGACCTGAAGAGTGTGACTGTCTCTATGGATAACTTGAAAGAGTATCTTGGTGTACAACGTTGTGATTTCGGTAAAGCTGATGACAGTAACCGTGTCGGCCAAGTCACGGGTCTTGCGTGGACGGAAGTTGGCGGTGATCTATTAACTATTGAAACAGAATCAATGGTTGGTAAGGGCAAACTGACTCAAACGGGTTCTCTTGGCGATGTTATGCAAGAGTCAATTCAAGCGGCAATGACAGTGGTACGCGCACGTGCAGAGAAGCTTGGGATCAATACCGACTTCTACGAGAAGCGTGACATCCACGTTCATGTTCCTGAAGGTGCAACACCTAAAGATGGCCCAAGTGCTGGTACCGCGATGTGTACAGCGCTTGTGTCTAGCTTAACGGGTAACCCCGTGAAAGCAGAAGTCGCAATGACCGGTGAAATTACGCTTCGTGGTGAAGTGCTTCCTATCGGTGGACTGAAAGAGAAGTTACTTGCTGCGCACCGTGGTGGTATTAAAACGGTCCTTATCCCGAAAGATAATGAGCGTGATTTGGAAGAGATTCCAGACAATGTTATTGCTGATTTAAAAGTCATTCCAGTGCAATGGATTGATGAAGTGCTTAAAGTGGCATTAGAGCGAGACCCTACTGGTGTTGAGTTTGCTGCTGAAAAATAGTGATGTACAGCATAAATAAGTAAAAGATTACGCTGATAAGTTCAAAAAAACTTGTCAGCGTTTTTTTTGGACGCTAAGTTAATCCACTAAAGCGTGCAGCCCAGTTACAGTAAGGCTTTAGGCTAAATTTAAATCTAAAACGGAACGAAGCCACCTTAAAAAAATAATCATAGGTGACACAAAGGGGAATCACAGTGAATAAAGCACAATTAGTAGAATCAATTGCAGAAAACGCAGATATTTCAAAAGCATCAGCTGGTCGCGCATTAGACGCATTTATCAGCGCTGTTGGCGATACACTTCAATCCGGTGACCAAGTGGCACTTGTTGGTTTTGGTACTTTTAGCGTACGTACTCGTGCAGCTCGTACTGGCCGTAACCCAAAAACTGGCGAAGAGATTCAAATTGCTGAAGCAAAAGTTCCAGCATTTAAAGCAGGTAAAGCACTAAAAGACGCTTGTAACTAGATTCGATTATTCGAGCAGACAAGCACTTGATACTGAGATAGGCACAAATTCTCAAATATTAAGTCGAACTTTTTTAATTTATGCGCATCCTACTGATGCGCATTTCTTTTTCTGATATTATCGCGCAATACATAATATTGATTTTGAAGTCCTTACTTCATTTCCGGAGAGCAGTTAAATTATGATGGATCGATTACGCGAAGGCGTGAATAGCATCGCGATAAAAATTATCCTTGGATTAATCATCCTTTCATTTGTTTTTGCTGGTGTAGGTAGCTACATCACTGGTGGTGGTAATAACGCAGCAGCGAAAGTTGGCAATACAGAGATTGGTCGTGGTGAGTTTGAACAAGCATACCAAAATGAACGCAACCGCATGCAATCTCAAATGGGTGATTACTTTGCACAGCTTTTAGGTGATCCTGCTTATGTTGAATCATTCCGTAGGTCTGTATTAGATCGTATGGTGAATGAATTGCTTTTAGAGCAACATGCAGACGCATTAGGCTTGCGAGTAAGCGATGCTCAAATTCGTACTATGATTTTAGAAATGCCTCAATTCCAAAATGATGGCAAATTCGACCAAGATATTTACCAGTCCGCACTTCGTCGTGCTGGTTTTAGCGCTGAAAGCTTTGCGGAGTACATGCGTCGTGACGTAATGCGTACTCAGCTTCTTACGGCACTAGAAAGTAGTGAGTTTACGCTGCCAAGTGAGATTGATGCTCAGAGCAAGCTAATCACTCAAACTCGTGATATTCGCACGGTAACTTTGTCACTCAATGAATTTGCGAAAAACGCAGAATTGACGGACGAAGAGATTCAACAGTTTTACCAAGATAATGCCGCACGCTTTACTCGCCCAGAGCAGGTAAAAGTCGCTTATGTTGAGCTATCTGCTGAGCAACTAAAATCGCAAGTAACCGTTTCTGATGCGGATGCACAACAGTACTACCAAGATCATATGGATAAGTACTCAACAGCAGAACAGCGTAAAGTGAGCCACATTCTGACTCAAAGCGAAGACGCTGCAGACGCTATTTTAGCTGAACTTAACAATGGTGCTGATTTTGCTACACTCGCTGAAGAAAAATCAGAAGATTTCGGCAGTGCAGAAGCGGGTGGTGATCTTGGTTGGGTTGAACGTGACGTAATGGACCCTGCATTTGAAGCTGCAGCATTTGGTTTGCAAAAAGCGGGTGACATTAGCGCCGTGGTGAAATCTGATTTCGGTTTCCACATCATCAAATTAGATGAAGTGAAAGCGTCTGAAGCTCAACCGTTTACTGATGTTGTTGGTGAAATCAAGACTGAACTGGTTGATCAGAAAGCCGTTGATCAGTTCTACGAGCTGCAATCTGAATTAGAGAGAGTGGCGTTTGAATACCCTGACTCATTAGATGATGCTGCTCAAGCTATCAGCCAAGAGATCAAAACCACTGACTTCATCTCTCAAATTGATGCGCCAGAACTACTAAAAGCACCTGCGGTTATTGACGCGATTCTTAGCCCTGAAGTGAAAGAAGATGGTTTGAATTCAGAAGCGATTGAAGTTGCTCCTGAGCATATTATCGTTGTTCGTGTAGAAGATACTCGCGATGAGAAAGTGCTGCCTTTAGAAGACGTGAAAGCACAAGTGGTTACTCAGCTTTCAAAAAATAAAGGTGAACAGCAAGCTATCGAACTTGGTTCGACGTTGGTGTCAGAACTAGAAGCGGGCAATACTGCGATTTTAGCTGACAATGGCCTAGAGTTTGGTGATGTTGAGACTATCGACCGTAGCTCTCCATTGGCAACGTCAGTATTTACTTTCGCTAAGCCAGAAGCTGATAAAGTGACATTTGGTCAATCTAAAGATGCTGAAGGCAATATCATTGTTGTTGAACTGTCTAACGTTGCAGCAAATATTAACCCTGCATACAGCGAACAGATTGGTGCTCAACTTGAGCGTAGCAACACTCAGCAAGATCTGAATGCCGTGCTAAGTGTATTACGTAAAAATACCAGCATTGAGTATTATGTTGTGAGCCAGTAGGCAATTAACATGTAATAGATATGAATATGAAAACGGGTCACATTTGTGGCCCGTTTTATTTTTCTGGCTTCCCCAACCTTCATTTCTGCATCATCGCTATTATTTCATTCCAATCTATTTAAAAGGAATTGAATATGCTTTTACGTAAATACCTATTGACTCTGATTCTGGCGATATCATTACCCATTTCTGCTTTTGCGGCTGAAGATAGTACGCTCACTAAGCATGATGGCATTGAAATTACGGTGAATATTAATACCGCTTCTGCAGAGGAGCTTGCCACCTTACTAAAAGGTGTTGGTAAGAAGAGAGCACAAGATATTGTGGACTATAGAAAAGCCAATGGTGAGTTTCAATCGGCTGAAGAGTTGACGAATGTGAAAGGTATTGGAAGGTCAACATTAGAAAAAAACAGTGAAAGAATACAGTTATAAAGCTACATCTACATAAATAGAGCTACGTAAATAGATCTACATAAATAGAGCGCAAGGTACTGTTACTTTGGCTATGTCTCTAACCGCTTAAAGGGTCTCATGAAAATATCATGAAAAGATTTACTCATGAGACTCGTTATCTGATGCGGTGATTTTTTGGACTGATAGGGTGAGCAAAGCTAACAAAGTTCCTCCGAGAGCCCCTACTAGGTGTGCCTCAATGGCCACTCGGGCGTTGATCATTGCACTCGTGCTTGTTGACGCTCCGTATGATTGCTCCCAAGCGACTTTAGCTACTAATCCACCCACGAGTAGCCAGCTGCTTTTCCTTCCCTCTAAAGCTTCTCTGAGTGCGAAATATCCAAATAGTCCATGCAGGACACCTGACAACCCAACATAGCGTTGCATCTCTGTTGCCAATAAAGCGATACCAACCACTGTACTGCAACAAAACAGCACAAAAGCAACATGCTTAGCCGTCGGTTTAAATAAGTGAGTAATAACCCATAGCCCTGCAATGTTCATGATAAGGTGCATGGCATTGGTATGAGTGAGGTTTCCTGTTAGGATCCGCCACCACTGGCCAGAAACAATGGCGGATGCATCCCATGTTGCCCACGATTGTAATTCTGGTATCTGAAAAGCAAGGCAAACGCCGCTCATTATTACTAAAAATAGGTACACTGTTACTCCATGTATAGATATTGCAGTAAATGTCGAAAATCACTCAAAGCATGCATATGTGACTGGATTAAAACCCTTTCGACTTCGGTTGAGCTTATCATTCTTCAGCATTCGACAGAAGAAAATAGACCGATGGGAACGGCGAGAATTCTATCTCTTTCATTGCCGAACAGTCGACTAATCGTAGGTGAAGACTTTTCTGATAATGTAGAACTCAATGGTTTGCTCAGTGAAAGTGAGGTCGAGCATGTCATTCTTTACCCAAGCGAAAAATCGACAGATATTCAGGCGTTCAAGCAGGTACAAGATCCTGACAGAAGGTTAGGAGATAAAAAGAGACTACGTGTGATTCTGTTGGATGGAACATGGAAGAAAGCATTTAAAATGTGGCAAGTATCGAACAATTTGCGCGACTTAACTTGCATCCACCTGCCAACGGATCTGCAGGGGAATTATCGAATTCGGAAAGCCCCTTCAAGTAATAGTCTTTCAACGGTAGAGGCGGGCTATCATATTTTGTCTTTGCTAGAGCCTGAAAATGATTTTTTACCGCTGCTTGAAGCATTTGATAACATGATTGAGTTTCAAATTAAGCAAATGCCCCCGGGAGTGTTTGAAAAAAACTATCTATCAAAACTCAGTGATTAGAGGGTAGTGAGTTTTGACCTCATGCTTTAATGGGATGAGAACAGTTGCTGGTGTAACTGCTGGGCAAAACCATCGGTCATCGCAGAAATATAGTCCGCGATAACTCTCATTCCATCGCCATGCTTCTGGCTGGCATCTCGCCACAATTGTTGTGTTGATTCGGGTAGTAATCTTTCTGGATCGGCGCTAAAAGCTTCAAACATATCCATTATGATCTGTTGACCTTTGTACTCAACAATTTGGACTTGAGGTATTTGGATAACAAACTGGCTAACAAAGCCTTTTAAGACTTCCAGTGCGTCAGCCATTGGTTTCTCTAAGTATGCATTGTACGCAAGAAGCTCTGATTCGAATGGGGCAGAAACCTTTTGAATGCTAATACTGGTCAGCAGGGCGTTGACCATTCCGCCTATGGCATCTTTTCTTAAATGATGTTTTCCAGAAAAAAGCATCTCATTGATCGACTCTAGGTTGGATTCAAACCACTTATCACCACACTCTGCTAATTGACTTGCTGCTGACTCTTGCCACTGCTGGCGTGTCACTAAACCTAGCACGATGGCATCTTCAAGATCGTGGACCCCATAAGCAATGTCATCGGCAAGCTCCATAATTGAACAATCAATGGATTTATACTGGGTTTTCTGATGCTCAAACTCTGAAACATCACTTTCACGCATTGTGGAGAATAGCGCTTTATCTTGGGTGCTAAGAGGAGAGAATACCCAATCAAGAATCGGTTTATCTTGGTCGTAAATGCCTTTTGCGGGAGCCCACTCTCTCGCTTTTAGTCGACGTTGATGCTCAACAGGTTTGGGCTGAACTTGCGAACGAGTTTGGCTCAATAATGCTGGGTACTTAATTAAACCCAATAGAGTACGTCGAGATAGGTTCATACCGTGATGCTCTGTGTATGGTTCTAAACGGCTTACTATTCGAAATGTTTGGGCATTGCCTTCAAAGCCGCCATGATCACGCATCATATAGTTGAGCGCGACTTCTCCTCCATGTCCATACGGTGGGTGACCAATGTCATGGGCAAGGCAAATGGACTCAATTAAGCTATCAGAAGGTAACAGGCAGCGATACTCAGGCTGTTTCTTTTTGATCTGAGCCACAATGCCAGATCCTAGCTGAGCGGCCTCTAAGGAGTGAGTGAGCCGCGTTCGGTGGAAATCATTGACCGCAGTTCCATGAACTTGGGTTTTTGCTTGTAGGCGTCTAAAAGCCGCAGAGTGTAAGATCCTAGCACGATCACGCTGAAACGGGCTTCGGTGATCGTCGCGTCTAATTTTATGTTCGTCATTATCTCTTTCTAACCACTGAGGGTTTAAGTCAATATCCATGCTGTGACTCCTCTGTTATCCCCTTACGTTACAGTGTGTTAGTTGATTTCGTCTAGTGTTAATTCAAAGCTTGGCGCGAAGGTTTGCAGAAAGTACTCCATTTCAGGCGTATGTCGCTGTTGCAAAGTCTCTTCTAAGCGGCGTTTGGCGAGTGCATATTCATGGTTTCCGGCGCTGAGTTCTTCCAAGCATTTTAAGTAAGCACAGATAGAGTCCGCTTGCTTCACAATGGCAGCGTCTTCAGAATGAGCTGAATGTGAGACAAGAAACGGTGCAAAGTCCTCTTTAAATTCGTCAGGTAGCATAGAAAGAAGTTTATGCTCTGCCGCTGCTTCGATTTTTTTATACTCTTTGGCAATTTCGGGGTTGTAGTATTTGACTGGAGTCGGAAGATCGCCAGTAAGGACCTCGCTGGTATCGTGGTACATGCCTAAAATGGCTATTCTTTCTGGGTTTAATGTGCCGTCAAATTTCTTATTTTTTATTACTGCAAGAGCATGAGCAACGAAAGCGACTTGTAAGCTATGCTCAGATATATTTTCTTTGGATATTGATCGCATCAGTGGCCAACGCTGAATCAGCTTCATGCGGGCTAAATGAGCAAAGAAATGGCTCTTTTGAGGCGTTTTTCCTTCTATAACGGTCTCTTCCATAACTATCTAATCCTTTATTGTTTATCTCTTAGTGCTTATTGGTTTCATAATGCTTATTGGTTTAATAGTGGCTTGTTGATTTTACATCATAAAAAAATAGGCGCTGTAATGTACAGCACCTATTAAGAGTAGAGATAAAGGTTTACGAAAGAAAGGTTTACTGGCTATAACCCGATAAGAAACGCTCAAATCGACCAATGGCGAGTTCTAAGTCTTCCACTCGTGGTAGTGTCACAATGCGGAAATGGTCCGGTTTTGGCCAGTTAAACCCAGTGCCTTGTACGAGTAACACTTTTTCCTGTTTAAGAAAGTCGAGAACCATTTTTTGATCGTCCTTGATGTTGTACATCTTGGTGTCGATCTTAGGGAATAAGTACATCGCACCTTTCGGTTTGACACAGGACACCCCTGGGACTTGGTTGATCAGTTCCCAAGCACGATCTCGCTGTTCGAGTAATCGCCCTCCAGGAAGAATTAATTCGTTGATACTTTGATAACCCCCCAACGCTGTCTGAATAGCATGTTGCATAGGTACGTTGGCACACAGACGCATGGAGGCAAGCATCTCTAGGCCATCAATGTAGCCTTTAGCAAATTGCTTAGGTCCTGTGATAAACATCCAACCACCACGGAAACCACATACGCGATAAGCTTTAGATAACCCGTTAAAGGTCACCATTAATACGTCATCGGCTAGTGTTGAGATAGAGGTGTGGGTTGCACCGTCATAAAGTACTTTATCGTAAATTTCATCAGCAAAAATAATGAGCTTATGCTTACGGGCAATTTCTACGATCTCTAATAGGAAATCGCGGCTGTAAACCGCACCTGTCGGGTTGTTTGGGTTAATAAGAACAATACCGCGAGTTTTTGGCGTTATTTTTCTCTTAATATCATCCAGATCAGGGTACCAATCTGACTCTTCATCACACAGGTAATGGACCGCGGAGCCCCCAGACAAAGCAACCGATGCCGTCCATAGTGGGTAATCCGGTGCTGGAACCAGCATTTCATCGCCATTATTCAGTAAGGCTTGCATTGCCATCACAATCAGTTCAGATGCACCGTTTCCGATATAAACATCTTCAACATCAAGATTAAGTAGTCCGCGACGTTGGTAGTGTTGAACCACCGCTTTTCTCGCGGAATAAATGCCTTTGGAATCACAATAGCCTTGAGACGTGGGTAAGTTACGGATCACATCCACAAGAATCTCATCTGGGGCGTCAAAACCGAATGGGGCTGGATTACCAATATTGAGCTTCAGTATTTTATGCCCCTCTTCCTCCATGCGCTTAGCATGTTTGAGCACAGGTCCTCTGATATCGTAGCAGACACTGTTGAGTTTTGACGACATCCCGATATTTTGCATTGCCGAATTCCTAAAAAATAATTAATTACTTTATTAAAGTACATCAAATCACTGTTTGATAGAATAAAAATCTGTAAATAAGCGCATTAACGGGTGAGCTTTATACATTTTGTTATGTGTGTTTATTGTTAATAAACACAAAACCTCAATCGCATCCTTGATTTGATAGTGGTCTATAAATAGAGTATCCCCCAATATACGAATTTTTGATGTGTACGAGGTTGATTTGTCCCATTTTTATCAAGCCATACAAACGTTAGTTGAGCGAGTGAAGAGCTCGACTCCCAAAGAGGTTCGCCTTGTTGAAAGGTTGGATGAAAAGCCTCCGTTTGTATTTATTGACTGGCTTGAAGCTCAACCTATATTTCCTAAGTTTTACTGGCAATCTCGTGATACTCGTGAAGAAGTAGTTGCTTTAGGTAAGGTACATACATTTTCAGATCCCGCTCCCGCATATACGATCCTTGGTGAAGGCCAACGGATCTGGGGAGGGCGCTCGTTTGACGGCCATACAGAAAAGAATCGTCGTTGTATGGAGTCATTTTTCTTTTTACCGCAAATAGAATTGATTCGATATGATGATCAATGGTCGCTAGCGGTGAATTTACCTTCTGAAAAGCAAACTTTGATCAACGCTCTCAATAAAATAGTATGTGACGTGCCGAGTCTGCTTCCGTTGAGTGCTCAGATAGAGCATACCGAGCATACGCCATCAAAAGCGATTTGGGCTGATTTAGTGGAACGAGTGCTTTCTGGCATTGAAGCGGACGATTTCAAAAAGGTGGTTCTGGCAAGAAAGACTGTCTTAAAACTCGATGCTCCAATTTGTTCGGCACAATTACTTAAAGCAAGCTATGAACAGAATCACCATAGTTTTCATTTCATGATGTCGTTAGATTCGAAGCATAGCTTTATGGGGTCAACACCTGAAAGGCTTTACAGTCGGTTTGGACAAGAGCTACATACCGAAGCGCTGGCAGGCACGATTGGCCGTGGTAAGAATGCGACGCAAGATATGGAATTGGCGAATTGGTTATCTCAAGATGCGAAAAATCTTAATGAAAATCAGTACGTTGTTGATGACATTGTTGAAAGGTTAACCCAGCACTCAGAAACCGTGAATGTTCAGCAAGAGGCAAGATTAGTTCGACTAAGAAAAGTGCAGCATTTAAAGCGAAGCATTCACGCACAACTCAAGCCGAATACCAATGGTGTGCAACTGCTTGGTGCTCTTCAGCCAACCGCTGCTGTAGCGGGTTTACCTCGAGCAGAAGCGATGCAATTTATTCAAGAGAATGAACCTTTTGCTCGCGGTTGGTATGCTGGATCTGTCGGTTATATTAGTCACCAGAAAGCGGAATTTTGTGTCGCGATCCGCAGTGCATTGATTGTTGATAATCAAGTTCAATTATTTGCTGGCGCAGGGATTGTACCGGGTTCTAATGCCGAACATGAATGGCAAGAGTTAAATAAGAAGATGGCAACGTTACTTAGTTTAATATCAGACAATCCACCGTTAGGTGTTGCATCATGAGTACTGACCAAGCGGTTCTTAATCGTATTTGGTCTGAGACCTTATTGGAAGAGTTGGTAAGACTAGGTGTTGAAGAGGTTTGTGTTGCTCCGGGGTCACGTTCGACACCGTTAACACTGGAAGCCGATGCAAACATGCACTTGAATCTGCATACTCACTTCGACGAAAGAGGCTTAGGCTTTTTAGCATTGGGATTGGCGAAAGCGAGCAATAAACCTGTGGCGATTATTGTCACATCGGGTACTGCTGTCGCTAACTTGTTGCCAGCCATTGCAGAATCAAAATTGACAGGGGAGAAGTTGGTGGTGTTAACCGCAGATCGCCCTGTCGAATTAGTCAATTGCGGTGCGAATCAAGCCATCGATCAAGTCGGTATTTTCTCTTCTCATGTGGTGGCAGCTCAACATCTACCGAGCCCATCAACGTCCGTCCCTCTAGCTTGGTTATTGACGACAACGGATAAGTTACTGCACCAGCAACGTTTAGCGGGTGGCAGTGTACACATCAACTGTCCATTTCCAGAGCCTTTGTACTCTTCGGGCTCAAAAGAGGCGTTTTCTGACTACTTAGCGCCGTTATCTCGCTGGAAAAGCAGTAGTGAGCCTTACACTCATACTTTTCAAACTTATTCAGCAGCGGTAAGCGATGTCCAACCTGCAGATTGGATAGATAAAAAAGGCGTGATTATCGTGGGAAGCTTGCCGCTGCAAGAGTCTCAGAAAGTGGCAGATTTTGCCCAGTCTATTGGCTGGCCGTTACTGTGTGATCCTCAATCGGGGATAAGTAGTGCATGGCGTCATTATGATTTGTGGATGCAGAAAGTCGAAACAAAAGAGACGCTGGCACAGTGCGATGTGATCATTCAGTTTGGGGAGCGAATTGTCTCTAAACGCCTAAATCACTGGATTGAGCAGACAGCGCCACAGATGAGTGGTCACTATCTCGTGATTTCACCTGATGCTCACCGTATTAACCAAAGTCACCTTCCGCAACGGCATGTTGTGAGTTCGGCGAGCCAATTTATTGAGTATTGTTCTCTACCATTGATAGGGATGACAAACTCGGGTTGGGCTGACGGCCTTATCTGCTCATCGGAAAAAATTACTCATCTCGCTCAAGCTCAGGTATCTAGTGGCGAGGACTTAACCGAGCTGGTGGTTGCTGTTGATGTCGCGACTCAAGCTGAGCAACATGATGTTTTTCTAGGTAATAGCCTGATTGTTCGTTTAGTGGATATGCTAGGGGAACTCCCTAATAACGAAGTGTTCACTAACCGAGGTGCTTCGGGAATTGATGGGTTAGTGGCTACGGCTTCTGGTGTCCAGCGAGCTCGTCAACGTTCGATGCTGATGCTTATTGGAGATACTGCGCTGCTCTATGACTTGAATTCATTAGCGTTGTTAAACCATTGCCCTCAAGCGATGGTGGTTGTGGTGACAAACAACGATGGTGGGGCAATTTTCGATCTACTTCCTGTGCCAAAACAGAAGAAACAGTCGTTATATCAAATGCCTCACGGGTATCAATTTGAGCATGCCGCGAAGCAATTTAATTTAGCTTATTGCCAGCCGCAAACGCTTTCTGCATACCGTCAGGCAATTGCTGAGCATTTTGAATCGGGAACGGGTGTTTTACTTGTTGAAGTGATTACCCCAGCAGAGCAAGCGTCAAATCAATTGAATCAACTTATGCAGCAGATCAATGCTTCATAGTCAGCTGATGTTACCGAGCGGTTCGGACGAGAAACCACTACTGTTGTTTCTGCATGGCCTGCTTGGAACGGGCAAAGATTGGCAAGCGTGTTTGAATGAGCTGCACGATTACCCACAGCTTATCGTTGATCTTCCCGGTCATGGGCAGAGTCAGCATTTGAGTTGCGATGGGTTTGAGCATTGCTGTCAGCTCATCAAACAAACCATACTTTCTGTGTTAGATCGTTCCTTGATGTCTCCCCAATATCCTATAATTCTCGTGGGCTATTCTCTTGGTGGGCGGATTGCGATGTACGCAGCTGCAAAAGAGTTACTGTCTTGTTTTAATATTCAGTTGATGATTATTGAAGCCGGAAATTTCGGTTTATCAGATGAAGAGGCTCGAATTGCACGCTGGGAAAGCGACCAATATTGGGCTGAACGATTCACGATACAACCGATCGAACAGGTTTTATCCGATTGGTATCAACAAGGTGTCTTTTCTTCACTAAACCATGAGCAAAGACAAACCTTGATCGCTAAGCGCAGTGATAATCTTGGTGACTCGGTCGCAAAAATGCTGTTATCAACCTCTTTGGCGAAACAGCCTTATTTATTAAGTGATTTGCAGCAATCGTCGCTACCTATTCATTATCTCTGTGGAGAGAAAGACGCCAAATTTTGTCAGCTTGCAAAAGAAAGTCAGCTCTCTTTTTCGCAAATAGACAACGCAGGGCATAATGTTCATCAGGAGCAACCAAAGCAAGTCGCAACCGTTATTCGCTTATTAAGTGAATCAATTAAATCGATTAATGACGTTAAACATTAATCATGAAATAGAACAATGGGAACAACCATGGCAAAAACAGTAGGCATTTCAGAAGAAGAACTATACGCACCGGTAAACTGGAAAGATTGCGGGACTGAATACGAAGACATTCATTACCAAAAATCGGCAGATGGCATCGCAAAGATCACTATTGCGCGTCCTCAAGTTCATAATGCATTCCGCCCACAGACTGTGAAAGAGATGATTAATGCGTTGGCTGATGCGCGTTATGACGAAAAAGTGGGTGTGATTATCCTGACGGGTTTAGGTGAAGATGCATTCTGTTCTGGTGGTGACCAAAAAATCCGTGGCGATTACGGCGGCTACCAAGATGACAGCGGAACTCATCACTTAAACGTGTTGGATTTCCAGCGTCAAATTCGTACTTGTCCAAAACCTGTTATTGCAGCCGTTTCTGGCTGGGCTGTTGGTGGCGGTCACGTATTACACATGATGTGTGATTTAACCATTGCGGCTGAAAATGCTCAGTTTGGTCAGACAGGGCCTAAAGTTGGCTCTTTTGATGGTGGCTGGGGCGCGTCTTATATGGCTCGTATTGTAGGACAGAAGAAAGCACGTGAGATTTGGTTCTTATGTCGTTTCTATAATGCTCAAGAAGCAGAAGCGATGGGTCTGGTTAATACTGTTGTACCTGTTGCGGATCTTGAAAAAGAGACGGTACGTTGGTGTCGTGAAGTTCTACAACATAGCCCAATGGCGTTACGTTGCCTGAAAGCGGCGCTTAATGCGGACTGTGATGGTCAAGCGGGCCTTCAAGAGTTGGCTGGTAATGCGACGATGATGTTCTACATGACTGAAGAAGGCCAAGAAGGACGTAACGCATTTAATGAAAAGCGTCGTCCTGATTTCGATAAATTCCCGCGTAACCCATAATTCATTTGGTGATTTTAAGTTTAGGTGATGAATTTCACCTAAGCTTATGACTCTTCTATTCTCAGTGACTTACTTATCACCGTTACCAACTTATCACCGTTACCAACTTAGGACTCAAATTATATGCGCACTGCCAAGCTCTATCGCTACGCTCTCCCTATGGACAGTGGGGTGATACTTCGCGAAAACAAACTGACAGAACGTCAAGGCTGGATTGTTGAAATTGAACAAGACGGAAAGCAAGGGCGTGGAGAGATAGCGCCATTACCCGGTTTTAGTCTTGAATCAATGGAAGAGGCGGGACAGCAAGCTCAAGCGCAACTGGAAACATGGGTAAATGGTGGTGAATTCTCGTTTGAGGCGTTAGTACCTTCAGTTGCATTCGGCCTATCAATGTCAAAGATGGAATTGAACAGTGAGTTACCCATTGAGGGGAATTATCAAGCGGCTCCTTTGTGTAGCGGAGACCCTGATGAGTTAATTCCTGTCTTGAATCAGATGGATGGAAAGAAAATTGCCAAAATCAAAGTCGGACTGTACGAAGCCATTCGCGATGGAATGATTGTTGATCTGTTTTTAGAATCAATTCCAGATTTATCGCTGCGTTTAGATGCGAATCAAGCATGGAAGTTAGCCAAAGCTCAGCAGTTTGCCAAGTATGTTACGCCTTCGGTTCGCCAACGCATTGCATTTATTGAAGAGCCTTGTCAGTCGCCTGCCGATAGCCTTGCCTTCGCCATTGATACCGGAATTGCGATCGCTTGGGATGAGACATTGCAAAAAGCAGTTCGAGAGCCAAACTTTTCGTTAGATGAACTAACGGGGGTGAAAGCGATCGTGATTAAGCCAAGTTTGATCGGTTCTGCCTATTTTTGTATTGAATTGATTGAAAGAGCTCAAGCGCTTGGTATTCAGGTGGTGATCAGCTCTAGCATTGAGTCGAGCTTAGGTTTAACTCAGTTGGCTCGTTTTTCAAAATGGCAATTGCCGGATGAAGTCCCAGGGTTGGATACGATAGGATTATTTAAGTCGCAATTGGAAATCTCTTGGCCTGATTGCGATATTCCGGTAACACCACTCGCAGAGCAAGAATTGGTGTGGCAGGGGTAATATGTCAGCATTGGCATTACTAAAAAAATGGGCTCAGCAGAGCCCTTTTTCAACAGCGTTGATCTCAGGAAAAATGCAGATCAATTGGCAAACGTTGAAATGTATTATTGATGATTATGCTTCGACTTTACGCTCTCAAGGGCTTGGTCGTGGTGACGTTTTGGTTTTTGTTGGTAAGAATCAGCCCGAATTCCCGCTTGTTTATCTGGCCTGCTTACGTCTAGGCATTCTACCTGCGATTTGTCCTCCTCAGTCTTTGGCGCAGCTTAAGCGTAAATTAGATATTTTGTATGCAGAGACTCAGGTTCCGTCAATTTGGATGCCCAACCCCAGTGAGCTTCCTCTCTCTAAGGCAGAGTTAGAGCGACTGGCGACCACAAATCAAATAGTAAACGTCACTCCGCTGCACTTGCTCGAACTCTCACCGGAGAATGAGGGTGGATTAGTGTTAGAAACGCCTCACAGTCACCCTAAGGGACTTGGCTCAATTATCTTCACCTCTGGCTCAACGGGAGAACCGAAAGCGGTCGCACATACTGAGTCGCAGCATATTGCTTCAGCGGAAGGCCTTCTGGAATGTTTTGAATATCAAGCATCCGATCGGTGGCTATTAAGCTTACCGATGTATCATGTGTCTGGGTTGGCTATTATCTGGCGCTGGCTGGTGGCCGGGGGGGAACTCAAGATCGGTTCCGGGGATTTGGACATCGATATTCAAGAGGTTACGCACGCCTCTTTAGTGAGCACCCAGCTAAAGCGATTACTCGATAGCAAGCAGCCACTTACCCTCAAACGCGTACTGCTCGGGGGAAGCCATATCCCGCATACGCTAACGCAACAAGCACAGTTAGTCGGTATTGATACTTGGCTCGGCTATGGGATGACAGAAGCCGCTTCAACGGTGACGGCCAAACGACTCGATTCAATATCCAGTGCGGGATTCTTATTACCGAAGCGGAAACTGAAAATCGTTGATCAGCGCATCTATATTAGCGGTGAAACGCTTGCGAGTGGTTATTACCATCAAGGCCAATTAAAGCCGCTGAGTGAGGGAGGTTGGTTTGATAGTAAAGATTTAGGTCAGTGGCAATCTGATGAGCTAATGGTATTAGGAAGGGCGGATAATCAGTTTATTTCTGGTGGAGAGAATATTCATTGTGAAGAGATTGAAGCCGTGCTGAACCGTCATCCTCAAATTCGGCAGACGTTTATTATTCCCGTCAAAGATGCTGAGTTTGGTTTTCGACCTGTGGCGATCATCGACAGTGAGCGGTTAGATGAGGATTTCGCTTATCGTCAGTATTTGGATGGGAAACTCGATAAGTTTAAGTTTCCAATCGCATACTTTCGGATGCCTGTAATAGAATCGGTAGGGATAAAAGTGTCACGTAAAGCGCTATCAAACTGGCTTCAACAGACAGAGTGGATGCACCTGCGATCAGAAAAGGGCGAGTAGTCAATTTGCCTTTTTGAATTAACTTATTTGAATTGGATATGTGTTAGTTCAAAACGGCATTTATTATTTTTATAACCTAGCTTCATAATAAGCATCAAAGATAAAGGACTTTGGAATAACGGACTTATTATGAAAATCATTATCCTTGTGGCAATAGTGCTGCAAATTACCTTAGCGATTCAGAGCGAAGGTCTCGTCCGCTCTATTGCCGAATTAACCGCTTTTTTGCTCGTTGCCTCATTGGTACTCAATTACAAGCAATCCGCTCAAACCTCATCTGCTCAGCAGTAACCATGTTAGCGATCCGACGGAGATCATCAGCCATAATGAGACTCCGAAAATTAGCGGTTTAGCACCTGCGGCTTTAAGCTTTTCAACTGAAATACTGCAACCAATCAAAAATAGGCAAACCACGAGTGCCTGTTTTGATAGTTGGAAAATCCCTTGATAAACCACATCAAATTGCGGCAAAGCGTCGCTGACAAAAATCGCAAGACAGTAGAAAACAATGAAAAATGGAATGGTAATTTTTTTCTGTTTATTGCTAAAAATGAGTGAACTGATAAATGCGACAGGGATGATCCAGAGTGCACGCGCAAGTTTTAAGGTAGTCGCGGTTGTCAGAGCCTCTTCACCATAGGCAGAAGCAGCCCCTACGACAGAAGAGGTATCGTGAATCGCAATCGCTGCCCAAGTTCCAAATGTATGCTGGCTTAACTCTAGAGCATGTCCAATGACAGGAAATAGAAATAGAGCAATAGAGTTCAATACGAAGACGGTTGCAAGGGCGATCCCAATTTGGTCATCGTCCGCTTTGATCGCTGGAGCGACGGCTGCGATCGCGCTACCCCCACAAATGGCGGTGCCAGCAGAGATAAGATAAGCGGTATGCTTTTCAAGTTGCATTTTTTTCGCCAGTATCCAGCCAACACTGAGAGTGGTGAGGATACTAGTGACAATCAAACCGATACCATCACTGGTAACGGACAGAGCTTGCTGAAAGTTAATCCCAAAGCCAAGCCCAATAATGGAGTAGGCCAGTAGCTTCTTGGTAATTTTAGCCACTGCAATCTCTTTTGGAACTAAACCCAATGTGGCTAATAAAAAGCCAATGACTAACGCTGTCGGCGATGTGATATACGGGGTTAGGCAGATGATAATTGCCAGAAAAAAGGGAGCCTTTTGTTTAAAGTTAGTCATTGTGTTTTTCTAATATGGATGTGAGTGAGCATTCTACCGTTAAGCCGCTGGTAAGTAAGTCTAAATGTTTTGAACTCTTGTTCAGAAAAACTTAACGCCAATCTCCTCTTAGCTCTGATACTTTTTCACGCATTAACTGTGTTGTCGCGAGCTTTGCCTCAACCGGTGTTCCCGCTTCAATTTCTAACTTTGACCATAATCGGGTCGGTAGGCCTTTGCAGGCGGAACCTTTGTGTCGACTGAAGTAGCTTCCCCATAATCCTTTCAAACTCATTGGAATGACAGGAACAGGAGATCGCCTAATAATGATGTCCATGCCGCGCATAAAAGTGCCAATTTCGCCATCTGATGTCAGAGTGCCTTCTGGGAAAATACAGACTAAATGCCCCTCAGAGAGAGCTTGTTCAACATCGGTAAAAGCTTGTTTTATTGATGAACGATTTGTCGCGGAAATAGGTATGACCCCCGCTCTTTTTAAGAATCGTTTTAAAGGAGGAAGGTTTGCGTACTTCTCTTCCATCACAAATCGAATCAAACGCGGACAGACGGCACTGAGCAATAAAGCATCCATATAGCTTACGTGATTGCACACGATGAGTGCGCCACCCTGTTCTGGAAGGTGGTGCAAATTTTTATGCTTAACGCGGTACATGGTGTGAGTGAGTACCCACATTAAAAAACGAACTAAAAATATAGGGACTTGAAAACATAAATAAATGGTAACAAGTAGATTCAACACGGCGAGAACACTAAAAAGTTGCGGTATTGATAGCGATAGAACGGATAAGCAGACAATACCAAGAATCGCACTGCCAACCATAAATAGAGAGTTATAGATGTTCAGAGCCGCAATCACTTGCGCCCTTTGAGTGACTTTTGCTCTTTGTTGCATTAGTGCATACAAGGGCACAATGAAGATGCCACCAGAGATCCCTAGAAACAGTAATGAGAAATAGAGCGGCCATAACGGTGCGTAACTAACGAATTCAGCAAAGTGGGTAAATTGAGGTAGTTCGCTTGGAATAGAGGTGGCCATTAAGAAGCCAAAGATTGAAATGCCTAGGCTACCAATAGGTACAATGCCGATTTCGATTCTATGTCCTGACAGTTTGTCGCAAGTCAGTGAGCCGATTGCGATACCAACAGAAAACAGAGCGAGCAGAAAGGAAACACTGCTTTCGGTACCTTGCAGGTAAATCTTGGTGAAATTTGGAAATTGAGTTAAATAAGACGCGCCAAGAAACCAGAACCAGCTGATTGCCATGATGGCTTGGAAAATCGTACGATCTTGCTTCGCAATACTTATGGTTTGCTTTGTTTGAGCAATAGGTCGCCATTTAAACTGAATATCAGGTGCTGAAGCGGGAGAGTGTGGAATAGAGCGACTAGCCAAGTAACCCATGAGAGCAAAGAAAATGACGCAGCCTGCTGCGATATATTTTGCATATTCAGCGGATGCGATAACGCCAGCGCCAAGAGTTCCCAGTAAAATGGCGATAAACGTTCCCGTTTCAACCAAGGCATTGCCCGGGACGAGCTCTTTTGGTTTCAACTGTTGCGGTAGTAATGCGTATTTAACGGGGCCAAAAAATGCAGATTGTGTTCCCATCAAAAATAGTAAGACCAATAGGATCGCATAGCTTTCAAAAATGAAGCCGATGGCTCCTAACGTCATGATTGCAATTTCAGCTAACTTAACTTTACGGATAAACCATGACTTCTCATACTTATCCGCGAGAATCCCAGCGGAAGCCGAGAATAGGAAAAAGGGAAGAATGAAAAGGCCTGCCGCAAGATTGATGAATAAATGGCTGGAGACTGGAAGTGCTTCTTTGCTGGCAAATGCAACGAACAATAACAAGACATTTTTGAATATGTTGTCGTTGAAAGCTCCGAAAAACTGCGTCACAAAATAGGGAAGAAATCTTCTTTGAGTTAACAGCGAAGACTGGCTGCTATGAGACATTTTGTATCCTTTGAATTACCAGTTCATCAGGTAATTTGAGATTAGGTTATTAATAAGTTCTTTGCCATCAATTGGTTCAGAGGAAAAAAACTTGTCATCAACGCTGAGTAGTGTAATTCCGTGTACGCCAGACCATAACACTCGACTTGCTTGTAGGACTTCTTGTTTCGAACGAGAAGGCGCCAATTCAGCAAGCAATGACTCAAGCATACCTGTCATATTATCAATACGCTCAGCTTGCCACTCAGGTAGCTGATCACCATTCATATTATGTTGGAAAATTAGCTGCCAACGATATGGGTGTTGCTGCGCGAAATCATGATAACAATAGGCGAGCTCATAAAGTGCATCTTTAGAGTTGGTTGTTTTTGAGACAACAGTTTTCGCTTGTTCGGATAGCTCATCTAGTGTTTGTGCAATGGCATGTAGCAGTAATAGATTATAGTTGCCAAACACATTTACTAGGGTGCTTGGAACGTAGCCAATCATATTTGCTACTTTTCTTAAACTTAGCTCGTGATGCGTATTTTCTTCTAAAAAAGCTTTTACGGTATCTAACGTGAGGCTAACTAACTGTTCTCGGGTGTGATCGTTTCTACGTGCCATGATTAACTTCTTAAATGAACAACGTTCAATATACTAGTCAGCTGTTGGATAGGCGTCAACAAGCACCCATGATTATCTTAATAAAAACAGTGTAATTTGTGTGGTGTCGCAATATTCTGATACATGTCCAGCATAGGTTGAATATTTCATTGTGTATAGTTAACGAGTATGATTGCGAGATAGGCAAGATAGAAACCTAAGGATAAACATGAAACGTTTTTTTTCGCTTGTAGCACTATTGATGGTATCAGTGGCTATAACGCCAATCGCTGAAGCTAAGAAATTTGGTGGTGGCAAGTCATTCGGTAAGAGCTTTAAAACCGCTCCTGCCCCTAAACAACAGAACACGAATACGCTGAAGCAAGATCAAACGGGTAAAACCGCAGCTAAGAGTTCAAGTAAGAAAGGCTTGATGGGCGGCTTATTAGGTGGTCTGTTAGCTGGTGGCTTGTTAGCCGCTTTCTTTGGCGGTGCTTTTGAAGGGATCCAATTTATGGATATCCTGATCATGGGCTTGATTGCATTTGTCATCTTCAAGCTTATGCGAGGTATGCTTGGTGCCAAGCAAGGTTCTATGAACCAGCATCAAAGGCAGCAAGCATTTGGAGGCGCTCACTCTCAGAAGTTTGAACAGCAGCCGAACGTCCATAATTTTGAACAAACCCAATCTAATGGTGGTGGTTTTGGAAATGTTGCGCAAAGTGATATCCCGCACAACTACCCACCGGGGTTTGATCAAGTTGCATTTATCAATGGTTCTCGCGAGCACTACAGAACGTTGCAGGGTGCATGGAATCATAATGAATTGCATACGATTGAAGAGTATGTATCAGCAAGCTTGTTTGAAGATCTTAAATCAGAGCGTGCAAAATTAGAAGGTGAGCAACATACAGACGTTATGTATGTAGATGCTGAGATTGTTCGTGCAGATTATGACTCATTTAAGGCTCAATTAAGTTTACAATTTAGTGGTCGATACCGTGATGCTTCAGAAGGCATTGAAGAGAGCATCGAAGATGTTTGGCACTTAGAACGTGACTTAACAACATCGAATGCCCCTTGGCTTATCGTTGGTATTCAAGGCTAGAGTGATACTGTAGCTCGATAATACAATCATTTAAGCGCCTAGCATGAATTTGCTAGGCGTTTTTTTATACCTGTGACTTTCCAATAAAATAGATTAGACATTCCATTTGTTGGTTTTTTGTTAAATCTAACTTCCCTTTCAGCTAACTAACTGGTAATAATATTGGCAGATGCGCAAAAAGCGCACAGTTTATATTGTAAAAAGTACCAAAATCACAACATCCTATTACTACGTTGCTTAAATCAAGGAGTTAAGATGAAAGCAAATCAGATCATTGTTACTGCATTCCTCGCTGGAGCTGCACTGCTATCTTCGACCAGCCTTTTAGCTAAAACAGCGAAAGTCGCGGTATCACAAATTGTTGAACACCCAGCATTAGATGCAACACGCCAAGGCTTACTTGATGGATTAAAAGCCAAAGGTTATGAACAAGGTAAAAATTTAGAATTTGATTTTAAAACGGCTCAAGGAAACCCGGCAATTGCTGTTCAAATTGCACGGCAGTTCGTCGGTGAAAGCCCTGATGTTTTAGTGGGCATCGCGACTCCGACTGCTCAAGCTCTTGTCTCTGCCACTCGCTCGATACCTGTTGTGTTTACTGCGGTGACTGATCCTGTCGGTGCCAAATTGGTTAGAAAGTTAGAGAAACCAGGGAAAAACGTTACGGGTCTCTCTGATTTATCACCTGTTGAACAACACGTGGCATTAATCAAAGAGCTCATGCCGACAGTTAAATCTATTGGCGTGGTTTACAACCCTGGTGAGGCAAATGCTGTCAGCTTGATGGAGCTGTTAAAAGCGAGTACTGATAAACATGGCATCGAACTGGTTGAAGCGACAGCATTACGAAGTGCAGATGTGCAGTCGGCGACACAAGCTATTTCAGCTAAATCTGATGTGCTGTATGCACTGATTGATAACACCGTAGCAAGTGCGATCGAAGGGATGATTGTAGCTGCAAACCAAGCGAAAACACCTGTTTTTGGAGCCGCAACTTCTTATGTTGAACGCGGTGCTGTTGCGAGCTTAGGCTTTGATTATTACCAAATTGGTGTACAAACATCTGATTACGTCGTTGCTATTCTTGAAGGTCAAGATCCAGGTTCACTTGATGTGAAAGTGGCAAAAGGTTCTGACTTAGTCATTAATGCAGGCGCGGCAAAAAAATTGGGTATGGTCATTCCTAATTCAGTCTTAGATCGAGCGACGAAAGTTCTAAAATAAGGAGTTAAGCGTGGTGAATTATCGCCACGCTTAAAGCAGAAAAGGAGAATTTATGTCTGCTTTTGCGTTTTTTGGCGCGATTGAAATAGGTCTTATCTATGGCCTAGTCGCGTTAGGTGTCTACCTAACATTTCGAGTTTTAGACTTCCCCGATTTAAGTGTCGATGGCAGTTTTCCTATGGGTGCTGCGGTTGCTGCTACTGCTATTGTGGCGGGAATTGATCCGTGGGTTGCGACGGGAATGGCGATCGTTGCAGGGTCAATGACGGGCTGGGTGACTGCCTTTTTGGCGATAAAGTGTGGAATTTTGCATTTGCTCGCCTCTATTTTGACTATGATTGCAGCGTTTTCTATCAATATTAGGATCATGGGTCGCCCAAACATGGCATTGCTTGGTGAGGATACAATTTTAACGCCTTTTGAAGCGATGGGAGATTCAATGTATGTCCGGCCATTAGTCGTTGGTGTTCTTGTCTTGTTTTCAGCTTGGTTTGTTATCCGATTGCTTAATAGTGATTTTGGTTTAGGACTAAGAGCGACAGGTGTGAACTCGCGAATGGTGTCAGCACAGGGGGGAAGCACCTCGTTTTACACTTACTTTGGTTTAGCGCTATCGAATGGCTTCGTAGGTTTCGCGGGTGCCCTATTTGCTCAAACCAATAGCTTCGCTGATGTCACCTCTGGCGTAGGAACCATTGTTGTCGGTTTAGCGGCTGTGATTTTGGGGCAGACACTCATACCAAGTCGTAAGATTTGGATGGCTGTGGTTGCTGTTATTGTCGGTTCTGTTTTGTACCGTTTAGCCGTAGCTTTCGCGTTGAGTTCAGGAATGTTTGGTCTACAAGCATCGGATTTAAACTTAGTCACAGCTGTACTTGTTGCCGCGGCGCTGATTGCACCAAAAATGAAAGGGAAGCTGAAAGCAAAAAAGCTCAGTAAGCCGATAAAGATCGAGGCACGAACAGAGTCAAGTAAATCATCAGGGGAGGCGGTATGATTCGTTTAGAAGATATTCAGGTCACGTTTAACCCTGGAACGATATTAGAAAACCGAGCGTTGAGAGGGGTTGACCTCGAAGTACCTGAGCATCAATTCCTCACTGTGATTGGTTCGAATGGTGCGGGCAAATCGACCCTGCTAGGGGCGGTAACGGGTGAAACACCGATGATCGGAGGAAACGTTATTATTGATGAGTTAGACGTTACCCGAAAAACGGTTGACCAGAGAGCGACTCAATGTGCTCGTGTGTTTCAAGATCCTTTAGCGGGAACTTGTGGTGATCTCACCATTGAAGAGAATATGGCGCTCGCGTATATGCGAGGAAAGCGTCGAGGTTGGAATCTTTCTCTCTCTTCAAAGCGCCGTAAACTTTTTCAAGAGCGAATCAGTATTCTTGGTTTAGGATTAGAAGATCGTTTAGGCGATAACATTGGATTATTGTCTGGAGGGCAACGCCAGGCTGTTAGCTTGGTTATGGCGACTCTGTCAGATAGTAAGCTATTGTTGCTTGATGAGCATACGGCGGCGCTCGACCCACGCATGGCTGCGTTTATTATTGATTTAACAAAGAAAATAGTTAAAGAATTTAATCTAACCGTCATGATGGTTACTCACTCAATGAAAGATGCATTGGCGTGCGGTGACCGTACGGTAATGCTTCATCAAGGCGAAATTGTGCTTGATGTTGCTGGTGAGCAACGTGCCAATATGCAAGTCCCCGATCTACTAGAAATGTTTACTAAAGTCCGAGGCGAAGAGTTGGCTGATGATAGCTTGTTGCTCAATTAGATCTTATTGTTCAACCTAAAGCTTGTAACTCAACCAAAGCTTATTAATTAGTCAAAGCTGATGTTATCGGCGCTACGCCCTCTAGCTCAGCCTACTAAATGTGATCCCCCTTTCAGTTTTTAACGATTTTTGAAAACGAGAAGGGGGATTTTTCTTATCTGTACATGTTTTAAAATGGGAAAAAACAGACATGTGGGATGCTTATGAATACGCCATTTCTCTACCACGCTCAAACTACTGATGGTTTGAGTTGCGACAATGATCTACTCACCGTTGTTTTCAAAACGGAAGCTATTGAGTTCGATAAAGTTCAAGTCAGACATGAACCTGACAATGAGGAGTACCTTGTTGATCTGCATAAAACCCATCGCCAAGGTCGGCTTCAATGCTGGGAAGCGACGTTTGTCATCAATAAAGATCGCCCACTTACTCACTACGTATTTAAAGTTGTTATCGGCACTCAGCAGTATTGGCTAGATGCGAAAGGCGTCAGTAAGCGGATTCCTGCAAAAGAGTTTCATTTTAAATACAACGCCACTCAACAACCTCCAGAGTGGGTGAGTAAACAAGTTTTTTATCAAATTTTCCCGGATCGTTTTTGTAATCAAGATCCTGCTCTTAATATTGTCACCGGTGAATACCAAGTCAAAAATGGCACTCGTGACGTTATCGCGAAATCTTGGGGAGAGCCTGTGAGCCTTCAACCAGGAGAAGGGGGAATTGAGTTCTATGGCGGTGATCTTGCCGGTATTGAAAGTAAGCTCGATTATTTGCAGGATCTAGGAATCACTTCGATCTATCTGAATCCAGTTTTCAGTTCGTTGAGTAATCACAAATATGACACAACGGATTATTTCAATATCGATCCGCACCTTGGTACAAATCAACAATTTGCCTCTCTGACAGCCAATATCCATCAGAGAGAGATGAAAATTGTGCTGGATGCCGTATTCAATCATACGTCGGCTGAACATCCTTGGTTTGATAAAAGTGGCAAGACCGAGTGTGGTGCTTTTCATCATCCAGAGTCACCTTATCGGGATTACTATTTCTTTCAGGGAGAGTCGAAAGAGTATATCGGTTGGAAAGGCGTAAGCAACTTGCCTGTTTTGAACTTCGAAAATCAACTGGTGAAAGATTACATCTATCAATCGGATGACGCGGTGATCAAGCATTGGCTACGCAGTCCTTATAACGTTGATGGGTGGCGATTTGATGTGATCCATATGCTTGGAGAGGGTGAGGGCGCGAAAAATAACGCTCACTATGTTCAAGAGTTTAGAAAAGCATCCAAGCAAGAGAATAATGATGCTTATGTGCTAGGAGAGCATTTCTTCGAAGCGAGCTCTTGGTTGCAAGGGGATCAGGAAGATGGGTCGATGAACTATTATGGTTTCGCACACCCATTAAGAGCGCTACTTGCCAAACAAGATATTAGCTACGATCCCATTGATATCGATGCTTGTGATTTTGTTGACTGGCTGCTGGAGGCTAAAGCCAAATTACCTTGGGCTAACCAACTGACACAGTTAAACCAAATGGATAGTCATGACACCGCGAGGTTCATTTCCCTGGTCAACGGTGATCAAGCATTGATGAAGATCGCATCAACACTATTGATGACTTATGTGGGTGCTCCGTGCCTATATTATGGCACTGAGATCGGGCTTGAAGGGGGCAATGATCCTGATAATCGCCGTTGTTTCCCTTGGGGAGAGGTCGAAAATTCGCCGTGGTTTAGTTATTACCAATCTTTAATTCACTTGAGAACATCAAGTCATGCACTACAAAAGGGCTGGTTACATCTTTTGCATGTGGATGAAAAGAGCTTTGTGTTTGCCAGAGTGTTGGAACAAGAAACGATTCTTGTCGCAGTTAACCTGAGTGATGAGGAGTTAGAGTTAGTTCTGCCTGTTTGGCAGTTGGGGTTTGAAGGAGGTAAAGCAATGAGCCTACTGACTGAAAAGCAAGATTGCATTATTGATGGCGGAGAACTCCGATTAGTGCTATCACCACAAGAGTCTCAGATCATCAAGTTGGAACACATATCTAACGTTAAATAAACGAATTTCGAAATACAGAGCCATATCGCTGACACCGGCTTTTTGCTAGATCAGCGATAGGTTCATACGGAATGTGAGGGGTAAATTACGCTGGTAAAGCATCTCTATAGCGTTGAATGTGTTCGACAATTGGCGCTGCCTTTTTGAACGTTCGAATCTCTCTAAACAGTTCATCTGCTTGATCGTACTCTTTACGTAAATAAGCAAACCACTGTTTTGCCCTATTTGGATAGTACAGGCCTTTATCACCCTGAATTTCAAATTCTGAATAGCGAAGTAACAAGTTAACGACTTCAGGCCACGGCATTCTCGGATGGTTATGTTTAACCACATTGCCTAGGTTTGGGATGTTAAAAGCTCCGCGGCATACCATCAATGAATCAACCCCGGTTGCTGCTTTGCAAGCTTGGCCATCTTGATAGTTCCAAATTTCGCCATTCGCAATTAAAGGTAAACTCGTTTTTTCTCGAATCTTATTGATGTATTCCCATTTTATTTCGCTTGCTTGGTAACCACCTGATTTAGTACGTGCATGGACGGTTAATTCGTTGGCTCCAGCTTGCTCAATGGCATCAACAATTTCAAAACAGTCTTCAGGATCTTCCCAACCTAATCGAATTTTAGCGGTGACTGGAATGTGGGTAGGTACGGCTTCTCGGCAAGCTTTGATTACTTGATACATGAGTTCAGGATGTTGCAGTAATGCTGCTCCGCCCTTACTTTTATTCACCATTTTTGCAGGGCAACCAAAGTTAAGATCGATGCCTTTCGCGCCAAGCTCCGCCGCTGTAATCGCATTTTCCGCCATCCAATTAGGCTCTTGACCAAGTAATTGAATATGTACAGGCACGCCAGATTGAGTTTGAGAGCCTTGAAGCAATTCAGGGCACAAACGGTGAAACACATGTTCTGGCAGCAGTTGATCGACAATCCGCACAAATTCGGTGACACAGAGATCGTAATCATTAATCTCTGTAAGAATTTCACGCATTAAATGGTCTAACACGCCCTCCATAGGGCCCAGTATCACTCGCATAACCAACCGCCGACTAAATTAAGAGGCGCGATTGTAGTGGTTAGAGCTCGAAATGTCACTAGATCTGACGGCGTCTCTATTGGTTGGTACTGTGATAATGGCTATTATCGAATAAACGGCTAACAAAATAGGTAGAGACGTTTATAATGTCTCGCAATGGTATCTTTAAAAAGTTAAACAAGACATGTATCAATTACTGACATTACCCGACACAGATTTTCCTCTTTCAAGTGTGTATTTAGAAGGTGCGATTTTTGCGAGTAACCTAGCCACTAAACCTCTTGATCCTGAAGTTTGGTTACAGCCGCTGCTTGGTGAAGAGCTAAATACGGTGAAAACCGTCGTTGTGGAGCAGATTAATAAACAGCACAACTTACTTCAGCGTAGCGAGTTTGAATTAACACAGTTACTTAATGATGGTGACTTCTCTGACAATTTAGCGGACTTCGCTGAAGGCTTCATGAATGTATGGCCTGTGATTGAGACACAGTGGGAAGAGGCAAACATTGGTGAGGGGAGTATGCGCATGTTGCAGGCATTCCTAACCACTCTAATGTTGGCGATTGATGAAGAGCAGACACAACAGCAGATGAAAGAGGCTGGTTTTGATCAAGTCCCTGCACTTGCCGATTTTACTGATCAATTGGATGTCATGGTGGTAGAAGTAGCGCTTGCAGCAGATGAAGCGATGCTTGGCAATAAATCACAGATAGTTAACCCATTTAAGGGAATTGGTCGCAATGATCCTTGCCCATGCAACAGTGGGAAGAAATTTAAGCAATGTTGTAGTAATAAGTAGCGTTGCAGTAAATAGCCATATCGATTAAAGAAAGGGCTCATTACGCTAGCCAGCACGACTTAGTGGCGCTGAAGCGTAATGAGCTTTATACATTAAGAGCTATCTACAAACTAAGAGCTATCTACAAATTAAGAGCTATCTGCAAAGAGTTAAGCTTTTGGCTGCTTAACAAATTGTGCAAGGATAATGATGGCAAGGGCCACTAAATTACCTGCAAAAATGATAACGAGCCATTGCGGCATTGATAACGTTAAAAATTGCCAAACGACTTCACTGCAATCCCCATAAGCTTCAAACATCCACGGAACCCATTGGTTTAATGGAGCCCAGTCAGGGAAGGTGACAAAGAGGTCACAAGTTGCGAAGGGAGAAGGGTTAAATTGATAATCCACATGTTGCATCGCTAGCGCTAACCCTTTGTAGGCGCTTGCCCCCCAGGCCGCCAGTCCTAACCAGCGAATAATAGGATTTGATGGATTGATTAATCCTAATAATGCAGCACCACCAATCCCCATCATGGCAACTCTTTCATAAATACACATTACACATGGGGATAGCATAACAACATGTTGGAAGAACAGTGCGCATGCTTCGAAAAAAACGATAAAGATCAGTAAGAGAAGCCAAGACAGTCTGCGTGCAGAGAAAGCCTTAATAGCGGCAAGAGCATTCACAAATAATATCCTTCTATACTTAAGTTACTTGAATTTGGTCTGATCGAAAAAATGAAACGGACTAAAAATGAAAAAGCCCTGAATACTCAGAGCTTTTTATCTTGGATTAGTTTCGTAATCAACTAAAAAATTTAGTGACCACCTGAAACTGCCGATGTTGCGGATGGAATATGGTGAGAAATCCAACCTGCATCGTAAAAATAAGCTGTGGATGGTTCTAAGAAGAACACGATACCGACCAAACCAACAACAGCTAATACAACCGTATATGGAAGTGCCATTATGACCATTCGTCCGTACGACAAACGAATAAGTGGTGCTATCGCTGACGTTAGTAGGAATAGGAATGCAGCTTGACCATTTGGCGTTGCAACTGAAGGTAAGTTAGTACCTGTATTAATGGCCACCGCAAGTAAATCAAATTGATCTCGGTTGATTAACCCTTCAACTAACGCTGTCTTCACTTCGTTGATGTATACCGTTCCTACGAACACGTTATCCGACACCATAGAGAGCAAACCGTTTGCGAGATAGAAAAGCGCCAGTTGCGTTCCTTTATCTTCAACGGCAAGTACTGAGTCGATGATTGGCTTAAAGAGTTCTTGGTCGATGATTACAGCAACAATCGAGAAGAAAACCGCAAGTAAAGCGGTGAACGGAAGTGCTTCTTCGAATGCTTTTCCTAAAGAGTGTTCTTCAATCACGCCAGTAAATGCAGTGGCAAGAATGATAACAGAAAGGCCGATAAGACCAACGGCAGCTAAGTGCATCGCTAGACCAACAATTAGCCAGACCGCAATCGCGCCTTGAATCCAAAGTTTTGCTACGTCCTGATTAGTGCGGCTCTTACGCTCTGCTGTATCAAAATCGACTAGAATCTTACGTACGTTATCTGGCAGTTCAGCGCCGTAACCGAAGACTTTTAGTTTCTCAACTAGGATACAAGTGATAATACCGCAAATGAATACTGGTACCGTCACTGGAGACATACGAATCAGGAACTCACCAAATAACCAACCCGCTTGATCGGCAATGATTAAGTTTTGAGGTTCACCAACCATTGTGGTTACACCACCTAGGGCAGTACCAACACCAGCATGCATTAGAAGTGAGCGCAAAAATGAACGGTAATTTTCTAAATCGTCACGAGTTAGCTCAGAAAAATGCTCATCTTTCGTATGATCATGCGCTGAGTTAGTTCCTTGCCCAGAAGCAACTTTGTGATAAATCGAGTAGAAACCTACAGCTACACTGATTACGACGGCAATCACGGTTAGTGCGTCTAAGAATGCTGATAAGAAAGCGGCTGCAAAACAGAAGGCAGCAGCGAGCATTGCTTTAGAGCGAATACCAAGTAGGATTTTGGTGAAAATGAACAGAAGTAGCTGTTTCATGAAGTAAATACCGGCAACCATAAAGATCAGCAATAGTAGTACTTCAATATTGGCAACAAGTTCGTGTTTAACTTGTTCAGGGCTTGTCATTCCGATGGCTATTGCTTCAATTGCAAGTAACCCACCAGGTTGTAAAGGGTAGCATTTTAGTGCCATTGCAAGCGTAAAGATAAACTCTACAACGAGCAACCAACCAGCAGTAAACGGGTCGACATAGAAAAAAACGAATGGGTTTATAATAAGAAAGGCAATGATGGCAAGTTTATACCAATCAGGTGCTTTACCAAGGAAGTTCTTGATAAACGCATTTCCGAGTGACATCGGCATGTTAATACTCTTAATGTTAGTAATGAATAGACATTGCAAAAGTGTTTGAAATTCATATAACGGAGTTGTACTAGATATCCATTATAAAACAGCGACTTAGAAAAATAACAACGCTATGGTTTATTATGTAATTTTGCCAAGTCACTTCCTAGTAATTACAAGCACTCCTTGCTTCGCACGCAACTCTACTCTTAGATAACATTTAGTCAACAAGAATTGTACCGACGTACGATATAAAGGCAATTTTTGTTAAAAAACGCGATCAGAGTAGTGTGTGCTTCTATAGATGTTTATGAAAATAGCGCATGGGTATCATAATCGTAATTAAGCATTCAAAAAAGATATTTAAAGCTATCTCTAAGAGAGATTTTTACAAAATTACATTGCAGATTGAGATTTGACAAATGTGACTAATATATCGGTTAATTTGTCGATTTTGTGTATTTAAGGGGGAGTGCCAAAATCTTTATCTGGACTTAAAAAATTGTAAGGCTCTAAATTGTATTAGAGTTTGTACTCTAAATGTTTTTGTGCTTACGATTCACTGAGAGAGGTTTCCGCTGACACAAAACTAGTGGTATGATGAGTCTATCAATATAAAAAATTATAATCGGATACCAATATAAATGGTCATTAAGGCAAAAAGCCCTGCCGGCTTTGCAGAAAAGTACATTATCGAGAGCATCTGGAATGGCCGCTTTCCACCGGGTTCAATTCTACCCGCAGAGCGTGAGTTATCTGAATTAATTGGAGTGACACGAACCACCTTACGTGAAGTTTTACAGCGTTTAGCTCGTGATGGTTGGTTGACTATCCAGCACGGTAAACCAACGAAAGTAAACCAGTTCATGGAAACATCAGGTTTGCATATTCTTGATACTTTGATTTCCCTTGATAGCGACAATGCGACAAGCATTGTGGAAGATCTTTTGGCGGCTCGCTCTAATATCAGTCCGATTTTCATGCGCTATGCGTTTAAAGTGAATAAAGAAAGTTCTGAACGTACGATTCAAAATGTGATTGAATCATGTGAAAGTCTGCTTGCTGCTGAATCTTGGGATGCGTTTGTTGAGTCTTCTCCATACGCCGACAAAATTAAGCAAAGCATTAAAGATGACAACGAAAAAGATGAACAGAAACGTCAGGTTATCTTGATGGCGAAAACGTTCAATTTCTATGATTACATGCTGTTTCAACGATTAGCCTTCCATTCCGGGAACCAAGTTTATGGCTTGATTTTTAATGGTGTGAAGAAGCTATATGATCGCATTGGCAGTTACTACTTCTCTTGTCCGCAATCTCGTCAGCTAGCGCTGAAATTCTACCGTGATCTTCTTGAGATTTGTCAAAGCGACGAGCGCGATCAACTGCCAGCCTTAATTAGACAGTATGGTCTTGAAAGTGGATATATTTGGAACGAGATGAAAAAAACGTTACCAACTAACTTCACAGAAGATGATAGCTAAGAATCCCAATCGCACTGTTTGATTTCTTTCGAATTTGTACCAGAAAGGTCAACACACTGTATTTACAAAGCGTATGATTTTAAAGCGCATTGTAGCGTTTGAATAGTTATAAAAAAGCCAGTATCTCAATCAGATACTGGCTTTTTATTTGGTACGGCTTAGATGTGGACCAAGCCCTCCAGCGTGATTACATTACACGCATGCCAGGCTGTGCGCCTTCATGTGGCTCAAGGATCCACAGATCGCTGCCACCAGGGCCAGCGGCTAGGATCATGCCTTCTGACATGCCGAACTTCATTTTACGAGGTTTTAGGTTAGCAACCATTACGGTTAGCTTTCCTTCAAGCTCTTCAGGTTTGTACGCTGACTTAATACCAGAGAATACCTGACGGGTTTCACCGCCGATGTCCAGTTGGAACTTAAGCAGTTTGTTAGCCTTTGGCACTTCTTCACAAGAGATAATGCGAGCAATACGCATATCAACTGCAGCGAATGCATCGAACTCAATCTCATCAGCGATTGGATCTTTGTCTAGCTCGGTTTGGCTTGCTTTGTTCTTTTCTGCTTCCGCTTTCTCTTTCGCTGCAATTTCAACAGCAGCATCTTCTTTTGATGCTTCAACCATCGCTTCTACTTTCTTCGGATCAATACGAGCAAATAGAGCTTTGAACTTAGTGATTTCATGAGACGTTAGCGGTTGTGCAATACATTCCCACGTCAACGTTTCGTTTAAAAACGCTTCAGTGCGAGCAGCAAGCTCTGGCATTACTGGTTTCAGGTATGCCATCAGTACGCGGAACAAGTTGATACCAACAGAAGAAACTTCTTGTAGCTCCTGCTCTTTACCTTCTTGTTTCGCTAGAACCCAAGGGGCTTTTTCATCAATGTATTGGTTCGCTTTATCAGCAAGAGCCGTAATTTCACGAATGGCACGGCTAAATTCACGTGTTTCGTAAAGTTCAGCAATGCGCTCAGAAGCTGCTACAAATTCAGCGTAAAGCTCAGGTTCTGCAAAGTTGTCCGCCAGTTTGCCTTCAAAACGCTTAGTAATAAAACCAGCGTTACGAGATGCAAGGTTAACGATCTTGTTTACAACATCAGAGTTTACACGTTGTGTGAAGTCTTCAAGATTTAAGTCTAGATCGTCAATACGGCTGTTAAGCTTCGCAGCATAGTAATAACGTAGGCATTCTGGATCTAAGTGGTTTAGGTAAGTACCCGCTTTGATGAATGTGCCTTTTGACTTAGACATTTTCGCACCGTTTACCGTTACGTAACCGTGAACGAATACGTTATTTGGCTTACGGAAACCAGAGCCTTCAAGCATTGCAGGCCAGAACAGACTGTGGAAGTAAACAATGTCTTTACCGATGAAGTGGTACAGTTCAGTTTTGCTGTCTTTGTTCCAGTACTCATCAAAATCAAGGTCATCACGTTTGTTACATAGGTTTTTAAATGAACCCATGTAGCCAATTGGAGCATCTAGCCACACGTAGAAAAACTTGTCTTTTTCACCTGGAATTTCAAAGCCAAAGTATGGCGCATCGCGAGAAATGTCCCACTGTTGCAAGCCAGACTCAAACCACTCTTGCATCTTATTTGCAGTTTCGTTTTGAAGAGAACCTGAACGAGTCCACTCTTTCAGCATGCTCTCAAATTGAGGAAGATCGAAGAAGAAGTGTTCTGAATCTTTCATTACAGGTGTTGCACCAGAAACCGCTGATTTAGGTTCAATCAGTTCTGTTGGGCTGTAAGTTTCACCACAGTTATCGCAGTTATCGCCATACTGATCCTCAGACTTACATTTCGGACATGTACCTTTCACGAAACGGTCAGGAAGGAACATCTCTTTTTCAGGATCGAATAACTGAGAAATCGTGCGGCTAGAGATAAAACCGTTTTTCTTCAGCTCAAGGTAGATATGAGATGCAAGCTCGCGGTTCTCTTCACTGTGAGTGCTGTGATAATTATCAAAGCTGATATCAAAACCTGCGAAGTCTTTTTGATGCTCTTCGCTGACTGCTGCGATCATCTCTTCTGGAGTAATACCCATCTGTTGCGCTTTAAGCATAATTGGCGTGCCGTGAGCGTCGTCAGCACAGATGAAGTTTACAGTGTTGCCACGTAAGCGTTGGTAACGTACCCAAATGTCAGCTTGGATGTGTTCAAGCATATGACCTAGGTGGATAGAACCGTTAGCGTACGGAAGGGCACAAGTTACCAGCAGTTTCCTTGAAGAAACGTTTTTTGGGTCAGTTGCCATACTTAATATTCGCTTTACTAGATAGGGATAAAAATTGATTGTTGATATTACCTTATGCGCCGCCTGACTCCAAGGCATGAGAGTGAGTAATACCTTAGTTTTTTTAGGGTTCTGTCAAAATCAATGAGGTGGTAGCATGAATAAAAAAGGAGCTTATATGCGTCAGTTTACGAGTAAACAAGATTTCTGTGATTGGTTGAATCAGTATCAGCATCCACTGCTGATTGAAAATTGGGCAAGTAGCGTGGGTATTGTCTCGGTGAAAGCGACAGGTACGTTTGATATCGCGATTCCATTTGCCTCCAAAGTGCTTCAGCAGTCTTTATCGACATGGATTGCAACAGAACAAGAACAGAAGAATGTAGCACCTTTTGAATATACGGTTTCTTGCGTAGTTAAGTCATTAGAGACAGAAGTGACTCAAAGTATAAAAGGGGTCAAAAATATAATAGCAGTCTCTTCTGCCAAAGGCGGGGTAGGGAAATCGACCACGGCGGTCAACCTTGCACTATCACTGGCAACCAGTGGCGCAAAAATTGGTTTACTGGATGCGGATATCTATGGACCCTCTGTCCCAATGATGATCGGCAAGGTAGATGCAAAGCCAAGTGTTCGTGATAACAAGTGGATGCAGCCGATAGAAGCATTTGGCATTTATACTCACTCAATTGGCTACTTGGTTGATAAAAATGAGGCGGCAATCTGGCGTGGACCAATGGCATCGAAAGCATTAGCTCAATTGCTAAATGAGACAGAGTGGCCAGAGCTCGATTACTTGGTGATCGATATGCCACCGGGTACAGGAGATATTCAACTCACTTTATCTCAACAAATTCCAGTGACAGGTGCTGTGATCGTTACAACGCCACAAGACTTAGCATTAGCCGATGCACAAAAAGGCGTGGCGATGTTTGATAAGGTGCATGTACCTGTTGTCGGTGTCGTCGAAAATATGAGCTATCATATCTGTAGTCAGTGTGGTGCAAAAGAACATATATTCGGACAAGGTGGGGCGGCGCAGATGGCCTCGGAATTTGGGTTGTCAGTATTAGCTCAGATACCACTGCATATTGATGTAAGAAATGACATCGACATGGGGAAACCGACGGTGGTATCAAGACCTGATAGCGAACATGCGCAGCAATATCAGCTACTGGCTGATCGAGTTGCATGCAGCCTGTTTTGGCAGGGAAAAGTTAAGCCTGATGCAATTAATGTTATGACGATTAGCTAATAATGTGATCACATCACTAATTTAGGATTTTATATGGTCTTTAATTGTACAAATACAATAAATACTCTGACTTAGGTCTCATCCTGACTAGTATCTGTTGACTGAAGTCCCTATAATTAGGCGGTTTATCTATTCCTATCACCATACAGTATTGGGTGCACAAATAATGTCTGATAATAATCAATGCGTCATCGTAGGTATCGCGGGCGCTTCTGCTTCTGGAAAAAGTCTGATCGCGAGCACCATTTATAATGAGCTACGTGAAAAAGTAGGCGACCATCAAATTGGTGTTATCACGGAAGATTGCTACTACAATGATCAAAGCCATTTGAGCATGGAAGAGCGAGTGAAAACTAACTATGATCATCCGAGTGCACTTGATCATGACCTACTATGTGAGCATTTAGAGCAACTTATCAAAGGCGAAGCTGTAGATGTGCCAGATTACAGCTACACTGAGCATACACGTACTGAAAATTCAGTGACGTTGACGCCAAAGAAAGTGATCATTCTTGAAGGTATCTTATTACTGACTGATCCACGTCTACGTAGCCTAATGCATGCGACTATTTTTATGGACACACCTTTAGATATCTGTTTACTACGCCGTGTTAAGCGTGATGTAGAAGAGCGTGGTCGTACAATGGACTCTGTTCTTAAACAATATCAAGAAACAGTACGCCCAATGTTTATGCAGTTTATTGAGCCGTCTAAGCAACATGCGGATATTATTGTGCCTCGTGGTGGTAAGAACCGTATCGCAATCGACGTATTGAAAGCTCACATCGCTAAGTTGCTGAAAAGCTAAGTCATTAAAGCGAAGTCGCTATCAGTCATTTGCATAGAGTCAAATAACTATAGTGATCTTACCGACGTTATCATTATTTCAATTTGTTAGGTTGACAGAAAATTGTCTTAAACCTGAACGAGTTGAGTAAAATGAAAGCTGAATGTAAGTTGCATTTTTTATATAATAAGTGGCACTTTATGTGCCACTTTATTTTTGGATATTAATCAAGGAAAACGCTTATGAAAAAGTTACTGTTGTTCATTAGTGTGCCGATTTTCGTCATTGTTCTTGCAGTGGCCGCACTGGTGTTATTCGTCAATCCAAATCAATTCAAGCCACTTATTACTGAACAAGCACAAAAACAGACCGGACTGGAACTTAATATTTCCGGAGATATCGGCTGGACGTTTTTCCCTACCATTGGTTTTGAAATGGGGAAAACAGAGCTAAAGAATCCACAAGGGTTCAGCAACGATACTTTTTTCAAAGTAGACCGCGTTGGTATTGAAATAGATGTGACGCCACTGTTTAGCCAACACCTGAAGATCGGCAATATTTATCTAGATGGCGCTGAAGTTCATCTGGAAACGCTAAGTGATGGTAAATCTAACCTTGATGCGCTTACTCAAACTTCTTCAACCGCCCCTTCTGAAACCGTAGCAAATGAGAATCCGGCTCAAAGCGATGAGCAACCAACAGCCTCATCTAGCAGTGCATGGTCTATCGATTTAGCTGGCATTACAGTCACTAACGCGCTTCTTGAAATTCAAGATCATAAAGCCAAAACGTACACAAAACTCTATGATGTCGGCTTTAGCATGTCTGAGTTTAAAGCAGAACAGTGGACATCGATTCTTTTTGAAGCGAAAGGTAAAAATAATCAGCAAAATTTTACAGCCAAAGGAGAAGCTGAGCTTAAGCTTTCTAAAGGCTATAAGGAATATGCGGTTAGAGACATTGCATTTGATGCCACATTTGATGATGGCGTGAATATGATTAAAGACGCAAGAATCACGTTAGATCGATTTGAATTTGATCAGCCAAACTCGTTAGGTTATAGCGTTAAAGGTAACGCTGCGGATCTTGCACTTGATGTGAAAGGTGACGCAGTATTTTCTATTGATAGTGCAGTCTCTCTTCTTGCGGTTGAGTCACTCACACTAGATTCATCTTTTGTTGGAGATAGCTTGCCGCAGTCGCCAATGAAAATACAGATGAATTCAGACTTTAGCTTTGACATTAACAAAGGTTATTTGGACTTCGTTCTAGAAAAACTGACCCTAAATAAAATCCAGTTAGATGGTAAAGCGAATATTACGCTTGCTGATATTCCTAAAGTACGTTTTGCACTTCATAGTCCAAATATCGATTTAGATGAGTTTTTGGGGCTAGGGCAAGCAACGGACAGTAACAATAAGACGGACTCGGCAGGTAACGAACCATCCCCAGCGAAAGCAGGGCCTGAAGTTGAACCCGATCTGAGTGCTTTAAAAGGACTTGATGTTAAAGGCAAGATTACCATCGACAAATTTAAAGCGAACAATGCTCGAATGCAGAGTGTGAATACTGCGTTTTCTATTAATCGTGGTGTGGTTGATCTGCAATCATTTAGCTCAAACCTTTATCAAGGTTCAATTACAGCAAGTGCCCGATTAGATGCTCGTAAAGTGCCAGCGACTTATAGTGCCAAAAAACAAATCATCGGCGTTAAAGTTCAGCCATTGCTTAAAGATGTGGCGAACAATGATAAGTTGGAAGGAAGCGGTAACATCAACGTTGATGTAAAAGGTAAAGGCTTAACGCCAACAGGCATAAAGAAAAATATTAGCGGGACGATCAAAATTAACTTTGAAGATGGCGCGGTAAATGGGATCAATGTAGCTCAATTGATTCGTACTAACTATGCCAAAATCAAAGGTGAAGAAGTTAAAGAGGGTAGCGAAGCTCAAAAGACTGACTTTAGTGCGATGACCGCGACGTTGACATTGAACAATGGTGAAGTCTCAACAAACAATCTAAACATGCAATCGCCACTGCTTCGGATCCACGGTGAAGGTAAAGCCAATTATATTAGCGAGACGGCTGACTTTCTAGTGAGAACATCGATTGTTGGTTCACTTGAAGGGCAAGGTGGTCAAAATATTGATGATCTTAAAGACGTAACGATCCCTGTTAAAATTACGGGAAAATGGGCAGACCCTAAGTTCAAACTTGTTTTTGATGATGTTTTAAAACAAAAAGCGAAGAAAGAGGTTGATCGTGGTGTTGAAAAACTCACCGATAAAATTAAAGACGAAAAGACCAAAGAAGCCGTCAATGGATTGTTGAAAGGTCTGTTTAATTAAGTCTGCTATTCAGATTCAACTTTAATAGATAAACGTCCCTGGATAGGGACGTTTTTTTGATCGCTAAATATTCGATGGCTAAGCACTAACAAGATAAGCACTCAAAGGTAATCGATTTACCAATCGACGCCTTTCAGGGCTTTAATACCTGATTCAAAAGCATGCTTTACATTTCTGACTTCAGATACGGTATCCGCAAGCTCAATGAGGCTACGGTGTGCCGCTCTGCCAGTGATAACAACAGATTGCATCTTAGGACGCTGCGTCAGTGCTTCAATGACTTCGTCGAGGTCGATGTAGCCGTAAGTGACCATATATGTCAGTTCATCCAGTAGCACCACATCAATAGAATCATCTTGCAGCATGCGTTTGCACTCTTTCCACACTAACTGTGCGGCATCGGTATCCGATTGCTTGTCTTGAGTCTCCCAAGTAAAGCCTGTTGCCATCACTTGAAATTCAACCCCAAGCTTTTCAAGTAAATTTCTTTCGCCATTATCCCAAGTTCCCTTGATGAATTGAGCAACAGAACAATTTAAGCCATGACCAGCCGCTCTTGCGACGGTTCCAAACCCGGAGGTTGATTTTCCTTTGCCGTTGCCAGTGATCACAAGCAGTAGCCCTTTCTCTTCTTGCGCTGCCGCCACTCTTTCATCAACCTGATCTTTTACTTTCTGTTGGCGCGCTTTGTGTCGAGCTTCTTTATTGTCATCAATTGGCATAGGTATTCCTTTTCAGCCTAGTTTTTCAGAATAGTTTCCTTGCATGATAACGCAATGTTGGAGAGCTAAAAACCTTCAAAATTTGGGTGAATAGGCGCTAAGTTTCCTCTGTTGGTCAATAGAGACATATACAAAGAAATAATACAGGCAGATGTCGAGGTCTAAGAAGGTGGGGGCGGCAAGCCATGAGGCATAAAAATGATGAGATATAAAAACAAAGAGGTATAAAAAAGGCCAATGCAAATCGCATCGGCCTTTGATAGGTATAATCTAGATTAGCCAGCAAGTAAGTCGGTTGCAACTTTATAGCTAGGGTCTTCTTTTACATTGATTTCAACAAGGCTGCCTGCTTTATGAAGAAGAGCGCGGCAATCTTGGCTCAGGTGACGTAAATGTAGAGTCTTTCCTAACGCCGTGTAACGCTCTGCAATGGTTTCAATTGCTTCAATTGCTGAGTGATCAGTCACACGAGAATTTGCAAAATCAACGATAACGTCTGCAGGGTCATTTTGTGCGTCAAAAAGTTCTAAGAAGTTTGCCGCAGAGCCAAAGAATACAGGGCCGTGAATTTGGTAAACTTTTGAACCTTCTTCGTTTAGTGAACTGCTTGCGTAGATATGTTTCGCATGTTGCCAAGCAAACATAAGCGCTGAAGCGACAACACCTACTGCTACTGCAACGGCTAAGTCAGTCATTACTGTTACAACGGTAACCAAAACGATGACAAAGAAATCTTGTTTAGGTACGCGACGTGCAAGTTTAAATGTTGCCCATTCAAATGTACCAATTACAACCATAAACATTACGCCAACTAATGCCGCTAGAGGAATCATCTCGATTAGGGCAGAAGCGAATAGGATGAAAATCAGCAGAGCAACAGCAGCCACAATACCTGATAAACGGCCACGGCCACCTGAGTTAATGTTGATCATCGATTGACCAATCATTGCACAACCACCCATCGCACCAAAAACAGAACATGTCATGTTTGCGATACCTTGACCAACACATTCACGGTTACTTTGACCGCGAGTATTGGTCATTTCGTCTAGTACTGTCAGTGTTAGCAATGATTCAATTAAGCCGATAGCTGCAAGAATAACCGCGTATGGCAAAATGATCTGTAGCGTTTCTAGAGTAAATGGTACAGAAGGGATTGAGAATGTTGGTAGTGAACCAGCAAGCGTTGCTGCTTCATCGCCCGACATGGTGCGTAGGAAATCCACAACAGTACGTGTTTCTAGATCTAGGCCAACGACAAGCGCCGTTACCGTGACAATCGCCACTAGAGAAGACGGGACAGCAGTCGTTAGCTTAGGAAGGAAATGGATAATACCCATCGTTAGAGCAACTAAACCAAGCATGATCGTCATTTGACCACTAGGAAGCCAAGTTAACGCTCCAGACATATCAGGCGCTTTAAATTGTCCTAGTTGTGCTAAGAAGATAACGATAGCAAGCCCGTTAACAAAACCGATCATTACTGGGTGCGGAACAATTCGGATGAATTTGCCAAGCTTAAATATGCCCGCTGCGATTTGCAGGATACCTGCAAGTAATACGGCTGCAAATAAATACTGAACACCATGTGTTGCGACAAGGCTGACCATTACAACAGCCATTGCGCCTGTTGCGCCAGAAATCATGCCTGGACGACCACCAAAGACTGAGGTAATTAAACCAACAATGAAGGCTGCGTATAGACCAACCATTGGGTCAACACCGGCAACAAATGCAAATGCTACGGCTTCAGGAACAAGAGCTAATGCTACTGTTAAACCTGATAACACATCGTTTTTTACAGAGTGTTTCGAAAATTGGGGGAATTCAAACATGGGGGCTCAGTATGCTAAAGATGGATTTTACCCGACACAAATTTCTATACGCGTACTAAACAGTGGTGGAAAAGAGCTGCATAAGAATCTGGTGTCGAGAACTTAAGTCGGCGCATGCTACCTAAAAGTGTGACTAAGTTCAAGAATGAACCGCATATTGGCTAAAAATCGTCACAAATACATGATCTTCATCATGTCTCTATTTTAGACCAAAAAAAACGAGCCGCACATAATGCGACTCGTTTGTTTCAGATATAGTGCTTTAGACTATATGAGGCTAGGTTAGTAACCTTGTGGCTTGGTCATTCCTGCAGATGCGCTGCTACGAGCGACTTGGCTACCAGCCCCTTTCGGTTGGTAACGCTCTGCTTTAAATGGTGCAGCTACGACTTCAATCTCTTTTAAAGTTTGAGGGCCTGGTGCACTTGCCATTGCTGAACCCGCCTGAGATTTAACACCCTTAACGGCTGCTTTAACCACTGGCTTAGATACAGCTGGTTGCTCTTCAAGAACTACAGCTGGCTTTTCTTCAACAGTAGGTACTTCAGTGATAGGAGCTTCAACCTTAGTTTCGATAGTCTGAGTTTCGACAGTCTTAGTCTCTTCAGTATTCGCCTCAACAACCGCTATTGGAGCTTGTTCAACCGTTGCTTCTTCTGCAACGCTTGTCTCTTCAATAGCAGGAGTCTCAACAACAGGAGTCGTTTCAACTACGGGTTCAACTACAGTTTCTACTTCAACTGTTTCAGCTTTTGTTTCTGCAACAGAAGCCGCTACAACTGCTTCAACCGTCTCTTCACGCTTGATGATCACTTTACCCATTGCTGTTTCAGGGAAAGCGTAGCCACCTAATGGAGCATTTTGTTCAACAGTCTCGGTATTAACCACTTCTTGTTCAACTTTAGGTGCAGCATGGTGATGAGGCTTAGGTACGTACATCGGCATTACCTTACCCATTGCCATCTCAGGAGAGGCAACACCACCTGGACGAAGGCGGAATGGATTTGGTTTGCGATCACGACCACGACGACGACGTTGACCACTTGCTCTTAAGTGACGAGGAGAGCGGCGGTTACGACGTTGTTTCGGTTCTTCTTTTTGAACTGTATCGTTAGTCGCTTCAACTTCTATTTTTTCAACAGCTTGTTTCTGTTGTTGAACTTCCGCTTGAACTTGAGTTTCTGCTTCAACTTCTGGTTTTTTACCATTAACGCGAATCTGCTTATTCAATTTACGACGTTGACGGCGCTCTTTGATTTTTGCAGTTTTCTCAACAGGTTTAGCATCTCGTTTTGCGTTAGTGTCAGCAGACGGTGCAGCGTTTGCTTCAGCAGCAAGTTGTTGGCCCTGTTCAGCTAGCTTAGATGGCGCTTTAACTTCCGTTTTCGGCTTGTTGCGGCGATCTTGGCGTGGCTTGCGGTTTTGTTGTTGACGAGGCTGTTGCTCATTCGCTTTGTTGCCTTGCTCTTCAGTTTGCTCTTCGCGTGCAGGTTTACGGCGACGTTTGTTATCGCGGTTACCATTGTCACGAGAGTTACGACGACGTTGATCATTACGATCGCGACGTTGACGATTGTTCTCTTGTTTTGGCTCTTGCTTAACTTCTTCTTTCACTTCTTCTGAAGGGCTAGATAAGAAATTAGTCAATGCTTTAAAGAAACGACTGAATAAACCAGGCTGAGAATCTGTTTTTTCTTCAACTTTAGCAGGTTTAGCTGCAGGTGTTGGAGCGGGTGCTGGTGTTGGCGCTGATTGTGCTGGCGCGGCAAACCCTTTTAATACAGGTTCTTCAATTTTCTTCGGTTTGATGTCAATTTCAACAGGCTCTTTGCTTTCCGCTTCTTTCAAAGCATCCAGTTTTTGAGGCAGTAGGTAAGATAACAGATCGAACTCTTCACCTTCTCTCACTCGAATTACTTCGAAATGAGGTGTTTCCATATCAGAGTTCGGAACAACCGTGATCTTCACACCTTGATTCTTCTCGATGTGATTTACTGAGCGACGTTTTTCGTTCAGAAGATAAGAAGCGATTGGAACCGGCACAACAGCAAGTACTTGTGCTGTGTTGTCTTTCAGAGCTTCTTCTTCGATAAGACGTAGAACAGATAGTGCTAGAGATTCGTTATCACGTACAACACCAGTACCCGTACAACGAGGACAAATGTGGTGACTTGCTTCCGCTAGTGATGGGCTCAAACGTTGACGAGACATCTCAAGAAGGCCAAAGCGTGAAATGCGACCAATCTGAACACGAGCGCGATCTAAACGAACAGCATCACGTAGACGGCTTTCAACTTCACGTTGGTGACGAACTGGCGTCATATCGATAAAGTCGATAACAACTAGACCACCTAGGTCACGTAGACGTAATTGACGAGCAATTTCATCGGCCGCTTCTAGGTTAGTGTTAAGCGCAGTCTCTTCAATATCGCTGCCTTTTGTTGCGCGTGCGGAGTTGATATCGATAGAAGTCAGTGCTTCAGTTGGGTCGATTACGATAGAGCCACCAGATGGAAGGCGAACTTCACGTTGGAAGGCAGATTCGATCTGGCTTTCAATCTGGTAGTGGCTAAACAGTGGCACCTCACCATCGTATTTCTTAACACGATTCATGAAATCAGGACGAATCAACTGAATATGAGCTTGAGCACGTTCAAAAATAGTATTGCTATCAATTAAGATTTCGCCAATGTCGCGACGTAGGTAGTCACGAATTGCACGAACGATTACATTACTTTCTTGGTGAATCAAAAACGGAGCTTGGTTAGTCTCAGAGGCTTGTTTAATTGCACCCCAGTGATTAAGCAGTACATTTAAGTCCCACTCAAGCTCTTCTGCACTTTTACCAACACCAGCTGTACGGACAATAAGCCCCATACCTTGAGGTAGCTCAAGAGTGCTTAATGCTGCTTTAAGTTGCGTGCGTTCATCACCTTCGATACGGCGAGAAATACCGCCAGCACGAGGGTTATTTGGCATAAGAACTAAGTAACTACCCGCAAGAGAAACAAAAGTTGTTAAAGCAGCGCCTTTGCTGCCACGTTCTTCTTTTTCTACTTGTACAATTACTTCTTGGCCTTCTTTTAGCACTTCTTTAATGCTTGGACGGCCTTGGTAGGTATAACCATCAGGGAAGTATTCGCGGGCAATTTCTTTAAGAGGTAGGAAACCGTGTCTTTCTGCACCATAGTCGACGAATGCCGCTTCTAGGCTTGGTTCAATACGGGTAATACGTCCTTTGTAGATATTCGCTTTTTTTGATTCGTGGCCTGGGCTTTCGATATCAAGATCGAATAGTCGCTGACCATCAACCAAAGCGACACGCAACTCTTCTTTTTGAGTTGCGTTAATTAACATTCTTTTCATTTTAGAAATTCTCGTTGTCTTTTCTTTTATTTTGATCTTATCGCTTTATTTCGTTTCTCATGGTGCCTGATCCCACGGCTTTAACGTTGCAACCTCCCGGCTGGAAGGGATGCTCTAGGGCACTTCAGTCATCATAGGTATGTTGCCTATGATCCGCGATGTGGCGGTGAATACTCAACATGAGTTTACGATGAGTAGAGCGATAAGGTGACTTAGCTCTTCGTGTCTTACGCCGGTTGCTGCACTGGATACTAAGTTTTCTACTCAATTATTATTGCTTGTCGATAACTGACGAGTACAAAAAACAATCAATTAATCAATAGCAGCTGAGAACTATAACAGTGGAGGGAATTCACAGCAATCTGCTTTGTTATAAACAGGCAAAATAAATATTTTTAGGTTCTTTTTTGAGCTGAGTAAGCCTATGTTTATATAGGGTTTAAAGACAATAAACGCACATTTGTGCTAAATAAGGGCTATTTTTATACACAGCTTTTTAGTTCTCATAAATTTTGATGCAAAAATCAGCAATATTTGGCAAATTGGTGACAGTAAAAGAGAAGTAAGAAAATGTGATGTGATAGACATTTGAGTGATACAATAACGGCATGAGTGAAATTAGAACTAAAGTCCAATTTGTCGATATTGACGACGATATGGCTGGTCAACGTATTGATAATTTCTTACGAAACCAACTAAAAAGCATCCCTAAAAGCATGATTTATCGAATCGTGCGTAAGGGAGAAGTCCGTGTAAATAAGAAGCGAATTAAAGCTGAATATAAGTTAAAAGCTGGAGATATAGTTAGAATTCCGCCAGTAACGATTGAAGAAAAAACAGAAGACAACGTTCCAAATACCAAATTGAATAAGGTCTCTGAATTAGAGCATGCGATCATCTTCGAAGATGATCATATGTTAATTCTGAATAAACCATCTGGTACTGCGGTACATGGCGGAAGTGGTTTAAAGTTTGGTGCAATCGAAGCATTAAGAGCTTTAAGACCTGACGCTCGCTTTCTGGAGTTAGTCCACCGTATAGATAGAGACACGTCTGGTATTTTGTTAGTGGCGAAGAAGCGTTCTGCGTTACGCCACCTGCAAGCACAGTTTCGTGAAAAAACCGTACAGAAATATTATTTTGCTTTAGTGATGGGCGCTTGGAAATCGAGCTGTAAAGTTGTGAATGCGCCACTGCTTAAAAACGAAGTAAACAGTATTGTTCGAGTTAACCCAAACGGAAAAGCGTCTGAGACTCGTTTCAAAGTGTTGGAAAAATTTGCAGATGCGACACTTGTGCAAGCGAGCCCTATTACCGGGCGTACGCACCAAATTCGTGTACATTGCCAATATGCCGGCCACCCAATTGCATGGGATGACCGATATGGCGATCGTCGATTTGATGCCTACACCGGTAAGGTTGGTCTCGGCCGTCTGTTTTTGCATGCCGCGAATATTAAATTTGTTCACCCGGGATCGGATGAAAAGATGGACATCTCGGCACCGATGGAAAAACGTCTCGAAGAAGCTTTAACGGGGTTGCGACGTTTATGATAAAACGGTGACGCCTTGCTCCTCTAGCATATCGATGAGAGTGATAAGGGGTAAACCGATCAGAGCATTTGGATCTTTGCCTTCGAGTTGTTTAAAGAGGGCAATGCCTAGACCTTCGCTCTTGAAGCTTCCAGCACAATAGTAAGGTTGCTCTGCGTCAACATATGCTTCAATCATGGAACGGCTGAGTTGACGAAAATGAACGATAAATGTATCGAGCTCAGTAGTGCAATGACCTGTCTCGGTATTCCAGAGTGAGATGCCGGTATAAAATGTAATACTTTTGCCGCTCTGAGCTTCTAGCTGGGAAATGGCATTTTCTCTGTTGTGCGGTTTACCAACAATTGTATTATTGATAACACAGACTTGATCTGAGCCTATGATTAAGCTTGGTTCAGTAACGGAACATGATTTAGCTTTTTCCTCTGACAAGCGCATCACTAAGTCCTGAGGAGACTCCTGTGCTAATGGTGTTTCATCGCAATCTGGCTGAGCAGTAATGAAAGGCATAGCTAACTTTGAGAGTAACTGCTGCCTAAATGGTGAAGTAGATGCCAAAACTAGTTGGTAATTTTTCATTTTAATTTACAATTATTTCGAGTTCTTGCTGAAGGATATACGAACTTATGTCCGTCTTCATAACTCTCTTTGCGGGAAGGGGAGAAAAGTACACTTTTTTCTTCTTTTCCTTTGACTAAATACATTTTGGAAGATAAGATTCGCGCCCTATGCAAAAGGTAAAAATACCGCGCTCGGTAGACCCGGGTAAAACGGCACAAAAGAGATTGGATTTAGTTGGAGTTATTCAACCTAGTCTTTTTAAACGTTTATCTGAATCTGTTGAAAGCGTAAAACGCGACGCGCAAGTCTCATTGTCATTTGGGCTTGATGAACAGCGATTAGTCGTTATCTCTGGTAAAGCTAACGTCGAAGTCGATTTAGAGTGTCAGCGTTGTAATGAGATTTTCGCACATGAGTGCGAAGTACAATTCACTTGTACTCCCTATTATAGTGAGGAAAGTGAAGAGGAAGCACCGGAAGAGTACGATTTGGTAGATCTGAACGAGTACGGTGAAGTAGATCTCATACAACTAGTTGAAGACGAGTTCATTCTTGGATTGCCACAAATAGCAATGCATGACGAAGCGAATTGTAGCGTTAACTCAAATAATATGGTGTTTGGTGATATTCCAGAAGAAATTGTGGAAGAGAAACCGAATCCATTTGATGTTTTAAAAAACTTAAAAAGCTAACTTATTTATAGGTAAGTGTTTTTAAGAATTTACATAGGAGTAGGGTCAATGGCCGTACAAAAGAGCAAGAAATCACGTTCAATGCGTGGCATGCGTCGTTCACATGATGCACTAACTACAGCTGCACTATCTGTAGACGCAACTTCAGGTGAAACTCACCTACGTCACAACGTGACTGCTGACGGTTTCTACCGTGGCAAAAAGGTTATCAACAAGTAAGGTTGATCCTTTGCAAAATATAACCGTTGCACTTGATGCAATGGGCGGGGATTTCGGTCCTCGCGTAACAGTGCCTGCCGCCGTGCAGGCACTGTCGCATTTCCCAGAGCTAAAAGTGGTCCTTATTGGTGATCAAAATACGATCACATCTCAATTATCTTTACTTGATTGTCAGCCTCATTCTCGTTTGAGTATTAAGCATTGCGATCGAGTGATTTCAAACTCAGAAAAGCCCTCTCTTGCACTTCGAAACAGTGCGGGTAGTTCCATGCGAGTCGCCATTGATCTGGTTGCTGATGACGAAGCCGACGCATGTGTGAGTGGCGGGAATACTGGCGCCTTGATGGCTCTTTCTCGTTTTCGTCTTAAGCTTCTTCCCGGCATCGATCGCCCAGCCCTTGTTTCTGCTCTTCCTACCGCATCAGGAAAAAGAACGTGGATGCTCGATCTAGGCGCGAATGTTTCTAGTGATGCTGATTCTCTATTCCAATTTGCCGTAATGGGCAGTGCACTTGCTGAACAGCATTTAGGGACATCTGCGAGAGTCGCGATTCTTAATATTGGTGCTGAAGAGATCAAAGGCAATGATTTAGTCAAACGTTGTGCCGAAATGTTATCGCAAACACAATCTGTCAATTTTACTGGCTACATTGAAGGTAATCAGCTATTACAAGATAGTGCTGATGTCGTAGTATGTGACGGGTTTGTGGGTAATGTTTGCCTAAAAACTTGTGAAGGCACTGCACAACTCTTCATTGATAAATTAAAAACGCACATGATGGCGTCTACAATTAAAGGCTGGATAGCTAGAAAATTGTTTTCTGAGTTATTTTCTGAATTAAAAACATTGAACCCCGACCAGTATAACGGCGCAAGTTTGCTAGGATTGCGCGGCATTGTCATTAAAAGTCATGGAAGTGCCGATGTAAGCGCGGTTGTCAACGCGATAGGCGAAGCTTTGCACGAGGTCAAACGACAAGTACCAAGCCGTATTAGCGATCGTTTGGAAGCGGTTTTACTCGAGAGGCATTATTAGTTTTCATGTATAGCAAAATTTTAGGTACTGGCAGCTATCTGCCATCTAAAGTGCGTACTAACGCAGATTTAGAAAAAATGGTAGACACAACAGATGAGTGGATTGTAACTCGTACTGGTATTAAAGAGCGCCGCATTTCAGCTGATGATGAAACTGTTGCGGATATGGCTTTTTATGCGTCTGAGAAAGCAATAGAAATGGCGGGCATTGATAAAGACGCTATTGATCTGATTATTGTTGCAACAACCAGTAGCAGCCACACGTTCCCATCTTCAGCTTGTCAAGTTCAAGGTAAGCTAGGCATTGTCGGTTGTCCGGCATTTGATCTGGCTGCGGCATGTTCTGGGTTCGTTTATGCATTATCAGTGGCAGATCAACATATCAAATCGGGCATGTGTAAAAATGTCTTGGTTGTCGGTGCTGACGCGCTTTCAAAAACGTGTGATCCAACAGACCGTTCTACCATCATTCTATTTGGTGATGCGGCAGGCGCTGTCGTCGTTGGTGCGAGTGAAGAGCCTGGAATTCTTTCTACCCATATCTACTCTGATGGTCGCTTTGGTGAATTACTGAGCCTTGAAGTACCTGAGCGTGGTGGTGATGTCGATAAATGGCTTCATATGGCGGGTAACGAAGTATTTAAAGTGGCAGTAACTCAACTTTCGCGTTTAGTTAAAGATACGCTAGCGGCTAATAATATGGATAAATCTGAATTGGATTGGCTTGTACCACATCAAGCGAACTATCGTATTATTTCCGCAACCGCGAAGAAACTGACGATGTCTTTAGACCAAGTAGTGATGACCCTTGATCGTCACGGTAATACTTCCGCTGCTACGGTACCGACTGCGTTAGATGAAGCGGTCAGAGATGGTCGTATTAAGCGTGGACAGACGTTGCTATTAGAAGCATTTGGTGGCGGTTTTACTTGGGGCTCAGCTCTAGTTAAATTCTAGTTAGCATTAAAAAAATTAATAGGTAAAAGTAAGTCACTTTCACCTTTATTGCATTTATATATTGAATTTCTGAAGGTAAATGAAATGAGCAAATTTGCTATCGTATTTCCAGGTCAAGGTTCACAAGCTCTTGGCATGTTGGCTGATCTTGGCGAAAAGTATGATGTTGTTAAGCAGACTTTTTCAGAAGCGTCAGATGTGCTTGGTTATGATTTGTGGGCTCTTATTCAAGATGGCCCTGTTGAAAATCTTAACGAGACATTCAGAACTCAACCTGCATTACTTGCCGCTTCTGTGTCGATTTGGCGTGTATGGCAAGAACTGGGTTTAGAGCAACCTGTAAACCTTGCGGGCCATAGCCTAGGTGAATACTCTGCATTAGTGTGTGCTGGCGTTATTGATTTTAAACAAGCGATCAAGTTAGTTGAACTGCGCGGCCAGCTTATGCAAGAAGCTGTACCCGCTGGCGTTGGTGCAATGTACGCTATCATCGGTCTAGGTGATGAGGCGATTGCTAAAGCGTGTGAAGAAGCAGCGCAAGATGAAGTTGTGTCTCCTGTTAATTTTAACTCTCCAGGCCAAGTTGTTATCGCAGGTAACAAAGCAGCAGTAGAGCGTGCAGGTGTGCTATGTAAAGAAGCAGGCGCAAAGCGTGCACTTCCTTTACCTGTTTCTGTTCCTTCTCACTGTGCTCTAATGAAACCAGCAGCAGACAAACTAGCTATTGCGCTTGAAGCACTAGAGTTCAACACGCCAGCGCTGCCAGTTATCAACAATGTTGATGTAGCGGCTGAAACAGATCCTGCAAAAATTAAAGAAGCATTAGTTCGTCAACTTTACAGCCCAGTTCGTTGGACTGAAGGCGTACAAGCGATGAACGAACAAGGTGTTGAAAAACTTCTTGAGTTAGGCCCTGGTAAAGTTCTTACTGGTCTAACAAAACGAATCGTAAAAACTATGACAGCTGCAGCAGTTAATGATACTGCATCACTAGAAGCTGCTAAGTAAATAACCACTTAATAGAGAAGTTATGATGAATTTAGAAGGCAAAGTTGCACTGGTTACAGGCGCAAGCCGTGGTATCGGTCGTGCAATCGCTGAACTTTTAGTTGAGCGTGGTGCTAAAGTTATCGGTACTGCTACGTCTGAAGGCGGCGCAGATGCAATCAGTGCGTACCTTGGTGAGAACGGTAAAGGTCTTGCTCTTAATGTCACTGACGTTGACTCAATTGCTGCTACACTGAAAACCATCAACGATGAATTCGGTGCGATTGACATTCTTGTTAACAATGCAGGTATCACTCGTGATAACTTGCTAATGCGTATGAAAGACGATGAATGGAATGACATCATCGATACTAACCTAACGCCTATTTTCCGCATGTCTAAAGCGGTATTGCGTGGCATGATGAAAAAGCGTCAAGGTCGTATCGTTAACGTCGGTTCTGTTGTTGGTACCATGGGTAACGCTGGTCAAACAAACTATGCCGCTGCAAAAGCTGGTGTAATTGGTTTTACTAAGTCTATGGCTCGTGAAGTTGCTTCACGCGGTGTAACAGTAAATACCGTTGCACCCGGTTTTATTGAAACAGATATGACAAAAGCGCTGAATGATGAGCAACGTGCTGCTACACTAGCAAATGTACCAGCAGGTCGTTTAGGTGATCCTCGTGAAATTGCGGAAGCTGTAGTATTCTTAGCATCTCCAGCGGCAGCATACATCACTGGAGAAACACTTCACGTTAATGGTGGAATGTACATGGTTTAAGTCGTTGCATAAAATTTATGCATGATTTAGGTCAAAAATGTATGTATTTTCGGTTAAAATCGCGTAAATTGTGGTTTGACCAGCAAGGTCTTCCTTGCAACTTTTAAAGTTTTGAATAAACTACGGAAAACATCGCATAAAGCGAACTCTGTAAAGGAAAAGAAAAATGAGCAACCTCGAAGAACGCGTAAAAAAAATTATCATCGAACAGCTAGGTGTTGACGAAGCAGAAGTTAAAAACGAAGCTTCATTTGTTGACGATCTAGGTGCTGATTCTCTAGACACAGTTGAGCTAGTAATGGCTCTAGAAGAAGAATTTGACACTGAGATTCCAGACGAAGAAGCTGAGAAAATCACTACTGTTCAAGCTGCTATCGACTACGTGACCAGCGCTCAGTAAGATTCTCTCCCAGGCGGTCATCTAGACCGCCTGTGTTTTTTCTAAAGCCTTCTATCCCTCATATAGAACCCTTTCATCAATTCCCGGAGAGTAAAATCGTGTCCAAGCGTCGTGTAGTTGTCACTGGCATGGGTATGTTGTCACCGGTAGGCAACACTGTAGAATCATCTTGGAAAGCCCTGCTAGCTGGTCAAAGTGGAATCGATAATATCGATCATTTTGATGCCACCAATTTCTCAACTCGTTTTGCAGGTCTAGTCAAAGACTTTAACTGCGAAGAGTACATGTCTAAAAAAGATGCACGTAAAATGGATTTGTTTATCCAATACGGCATCGCAGCAGGAATCCAAGCCTTTAGTGATTCAGGCCTAACCATTACTGAAGAGAATGCACCAAGAGTTGGTGTAGCTATCGGTTCAGGTATTGGTGGTTTAGGTTTAATTGAAGCAGGCCATAAAGTGCTTTCGGAAAAAGGTCCTCGTAAAATCAGTCCTTTCTTCGTGCCTTCAACCATCGTAAATATGATTGCAGGTCACCTGTCTATCATGAAAGGTTTACGTGGTCCGAACATTGCAATCTCAACAGCTTGTACAACAGGCTTACACAATATCGGCCATGCAGCACGTATGATCGCTTATGGTGATGCGGATGCCATGCTAGCTGGTGGTGCTGAAAAAGCATCAACGCCTCTTGGTATGGGCGGCTTTGCAGCAGCAAAAGCGCTCTCTACTCGTAATGACGAACCGCAAAAAGCGTCTCGCCCATGGGATAAAGATCGTGATGGTTTTGTTCTCGGTGATGGTGCTGGCGTGATGGTTGTTGAAGAGTACGAACACGCAAAAGCTCGTGGTGCTAAAATCTACTGTGAAATCGTTGGCTTTGGTATGTCTGGTGATGCTTATCACATGACGTCTCCAAGTGAAGACGGCTCTGGTGGTGCACTTGCGATGGAAGCTGCCATGCGTGATGCCGATGTTACGGGTGAGCAGATTGGCTACGTCAATGCTCATGGTACATCAACACCAGCGGGTGATGTTGCAGAAGTTAAAGGCATCAAACGAGCACTTGGTGAAGCAGGAACTAAGCAAGTACTAGTCTCTTCTACTAAATCGATGACTGGTCACCTATTAGGTGCAGCAGGCTCTGTAGAAGCGATTATTACAGCGTTAACTCTTGTTGATCAAATTGTTCCGCCAACAATCAATCTAGATAATCCTGAAGATGATTTAGGTATTGATCTTGTTCCACATACGGCGCGTAAAGCAGATCTTACTTATGCTGCGTGTAATTCGTTTGGATTTGGTGGTACAAATGGTTGCTTAATCTTCAAAAAGATTTAAGTTAACCCAATAGGTCACATTTAGACTTGTTTTCGAACGGCTTGATGCTTAGCATTGAGCCGTTTCTTTGTTTGTGGGATAGCAAAAATGTACTGGGTGAATGGACAACCAAGTGACACAATCTCTTTAAGTGATCGATCTTTTCAATACGGAGATGGGTGCTTTACCACGATGCTCACACTAAACGGTGAGATTCAATATTGGCCAAAGCATATTCAGCGGATGAACCGGAGCCTTGATGCTTTGCAGATTCCTAGGCCCGATTGGGATCTCATTTTTACCTGGTTAGAGCAGGCAAGCCAAAAAGTGTCCAAAGCGGGGCTTAAGTTGCACATCAGTCGTGGTCAAGGTGGGAGAGGGTATAGCCCTAACAATATTTCACCAATTACGGTAACGATCAGTGATTTCAGCTTTCCTGAGTCATATGAGTTATTTTCACAGAGCGGAATAGCCCTAACCATTTGTGAACACCGCTTAGGCTTAAATCCGTATTTAGCCGGCCACAAGCATAATAATCGACTTGAGCAGATCTTAATGAAGTCTGAAGCCGAGCAACGTGGATTTGTGGATGGCGTTGCGATGGACATCAATGGCTATGTTATCGAGACAACAATGGCGAATCTATTTTGGGCGAAAGACAATGTGTTATATTCCCCGAGTCTTGTTAACTGTGGTGTCGCGGGTGTGATTCGTGAACAAATACTTGAATTCGCAAAACGAAATGAGATTGAGACAAAAATAGGACACTTTGAGCTTACTAGGCTTTACGACGCCGATGAAATTTTTATTACCAACTCTATTTTAGGTGTCGTCCCTGTTACTCAAATAAATTTTTCTTCGGATCAGCACAGGGCTTATTCGATAGGAACAATGACAACAATATTTCAGGAGACGATTAACTCGTGATTAAGAAGTTACTACTCTTGCTTACAGTACTAGCGGTATTGGCGGCAGGCGCGTTTTTTTATACCACATCGCAAATTCAACAATTTCTCGATCAACCTGTTCAGATCCAAGATGAGGAAATTGTAACCATAAAACCAGGCATGAGCTTTAATCGTGTCCTGAATCAATTTGTTACGGATAGCTGGATTGTAAGTAACCCAACATCAAAATTAGTACGCCGATTACATCCTGAGCTGACTCACATTAAAGCGGGTACTTTTTTGATTGAGCCTGAACAATCACTGCGAGAAGTGTTAGCGTTTCTCGTTGAAGGAAAAGAGCACCAATTTTCGATTACTTTTGTGGAAGGTAGCCGATTCAGTGAATGGTTAGAGCAATTTAAACAAGCGAAGTATTTGGATCACAGTCTAGCGGGTTTATCTGAAACCGAAATTGCCCAAAAGTTAGGGATAGATAGAGATAAGTTAGAAGGCCTATTTTTAGCTGAAACCTATTACTACACTTTAGGAACGTCGGATTTCGATATATTGAAGCGAGCACATGCAAACTTAAAGCAAGTATTGGACCTACACTGGTCATCACGTCAGGATAAGCTACCTTTGAAAAGTGATTATGAGGCTTTAATCCTCGCTTCAATCATTGAAAAAGAGACCGCGGTTGCTTCTGAGCGTGAAAGAGTCGCTTCTGTGTTCATCAATCGATTGAATAAACGCATGCGTTTGCAGACGGATCCTACGGTTATTTATGGGATGGGTGACAACTACAAAGGCAATATTCGTAAAAAGGACTTACGAGCTCGGACCGCTTATAACACTTATGTAATTAACGGTTTGCCACCAACACCAATAGCAATGGCCGGTGAGGCATCAATTCAGGCAGCATTGAACCCTGAAAAAGGAAAATATCTCTACTTTGTTGCTAGTGGAACTGGCGGCCATGTATTCTCTAAAACCCTAGCTGAACATAATCGTGCGGTTAGAGCGTACTTAAAACAATTAAGAAAGAACAAATGAATCAAACAAAATTTATTGTAGTCGAAGGGCTAGAAGGGGCGGGGAAAAGCACCGCAATTAATGCAATTTTAGATACGCTCAATCAGTTTGGAGTCGATCAAATTGTTAATACGCGAGAGCCTGGCGGTACGGTTTTAGCCGAAAAAATGCGCTCATTAGTGAAAGAGGAACATGACGGCGAAGTGCTTCAAGACATGACTGAATTATTGCTTATGTACGCTGCTCGAGTTCAACTAGTGGAAAATGTCATCAAGCCTGCTCTAAATGCCGGAAATTGGGTGGTAGGTGATCGCCACGATATGTCATCTCAAGCTTATCAAGGTGGTGGTCGTCAAATCGCAAGATCGACGATGGAAAACCTTAGAGAGACAACCCTAAAAGGATTTAAACCTGATTTGACTCTATATCTTGACCTTGATCCTCGCGTTGGTCTTGAACGTGCAAGAGGCCGCGGAGAGCTCGATCGTATAGAGAAAATGGATATTAGTTTTTTTGACCGTACAAGAGAGCGTTATTTAGAAATAGCGGCATCTGATGATTCTGTGTTTGTCATTAATGCTGAGCAAGAGATTGCTAATGTTGCTAAAGATATTAAAGCGACTTTAATTACATGGCTTAAGGCTCAGTAGGTTCACTTATGAGTACACTCTATCCATGGTTGCAACCAACATGGGAACAGTTAAAAGATAAGTTAGACAACCAGCGCTTATCTGGCTCAATGCTGATTTCAGCGAGTAATGGTGTGGGGATCTTACAGTTATTGGAGCACTTTAGCGCAGCGCTGATGTGTTCTAATTACACTAGTGAGGCGTGCGGATTTTGTCATAGCTGCGAACTGATAAAGTCGGGTAGCCATCCGGATCTACACTGGATAAAACCAGAGAAGGAAGGTAAATCAATCACGGTTGATCAGATCCGACAATGTAATCATATTGCTCAGCAGTCATCACAGTTAAACGGAACTCGATTGATCATCGTGACGCCAGCTGAAGCTATGAACGAATCGGCGTCTAATGCTCTACTTAAAACACTAGAAGAGCCCGCAGATAATTGCGTTTTTTTGTTGGTGACAGAGAACTCTCATAAGCTTTTACCCACCATCATTAGTCGCTGCCAGCAAATGCAAATTGTTTTACCTTCATCTGCAGACCTGACGGATTGGGTTGGCCAACAAACTAGCAATGAAATTCCAAACTATGTAGCAAGTTTGAATCATCATGCTCCTCTTAAAACTCTAGAATTTGTCAATGAGAATGGCGTTGAAAGCTATCGTGGTGTTGAGTCCGCGTTTATTACTTTTATTGACGGAAAATCTACGGATGTTTATGAGTTGTGGTCAGCACTGGAAAGTGACACGTTGACGAAGTTGAGCTGGATCTGGTATTTGCTCAGTGATACTCAAAAAGCTCACTTTGGTATAAATAGTCGTGATTTGCTTCCTGGGAGCGATGCATTAGCCAAATTATTAACTTATGAAGCAAGCTACCAGTTGTCACACTTATTAAAAGATTTGATGGATCAGCTTTCAAACCATACGGGTTTAAACACAGAGTTGATGGTTATTAATTGGTTACTGAAATTGCAAGAGGCATCATGTTCGTAGATTCACACTGCCACCTAGATAAGCTTGATTACACTGATTTACACAATGGAATTGAAGACGTAATTAACAAAGCTAAGCAAGCTAAAGTGGAGTCACTGCTATCGGTAGGGGTAACTTTAGACTCTTTTCCTAAAATGCTTGAGATGATTGCCCCATATGAGCAAGTTCATGCCTCTTGTGGTGTTCATCCACTCGATGTCGAAAGTGACTTCTCACTCGACAAGTTATATGAATACGCCAAACATCCCAAAGTGGTTGCGATTGGTGAAACGGGTCTAGATTATCATTATCAACCAGAGACTGCGGAGTTGCAGAAATTGCGATTTGAGCAGCAGGTTGAATTAGCAGTTGAGGTGAACAAGCCACTTATTATTCATACTCGCAATGCGCGTGAAGATACTTTATCGATTTTGAAAAATGGCGGCGCAGATAAATGTGGTGGTGTGATCCACTGCTTTACTGAAGATTTAAAGTTTGCTGAATCTGCTATGGAGCTTGGCTTCTATATATCAATTTCGGGAATAGTGACGTTCAGACAAGCCAAAGAGTTGAAAGAAGTGGTGGCGGCATTGCCGTTAGAAAGGCTGCTTATTGAAACGGATTCTCCCTACTTAGCTCCAGTTCCGCATCGTGGAAAAGAGAATCAACCAGCGTATGCTGTGGAAGTTGCATCCTATATTGCACAGTTAAAAGGGGCGTCGTTATCCTCAGTTGCTGAAAAAACCACCAAAAACTACCACGATCTTTTTTTGCGATGAAAAATCAAATTGGACTGTAAAAAGGAGCGAAAGCTCCTTTTTTATTGTTTTTATCTTATTCTATGCTGTGTTTGCTAATGTTTACGGATTTTGTTGAAGCCGAGATGTCAAATAAGTCAAAATGTAAATTTGTTACATGAAATAACAACTGTCAATATTTTATTTACGCAGTAAAATAAACCTTGTTGATTGTAAAGTTGATTAATAACAATGATTTAAGTTACCTGTAAAGCATTGCAGAGTGGGTTTTGCACTGTGATCTATAATGGGTTTTGAAACTAAATTTCGTAAGTAGCTAGATATTTAGGGGGGCAACAATATATATTTAGAGGCGAAAAATATAACGGAACACATGGTTACATTTTCATTGGGTGCTAACATTTAGGCTGCGGGGGTGTGCCGTTAGGACCCATAAAAAACTTATAAATTTTATCAGGAGCATAAAAATGTTTAAGAATCTTTTTGCCAACCTGCAAAAAGTCGGTAAGGCTCTGATGCTACCAGTATCAGTTCTTCCGGTTGCAGGTATTTTACTTGGTGTTGGTGCTGCAAACTTTAGTTTCCTTCCAGAAGTGGTTTCTCACTTAATGGAACAAGCTGGTGGTTCAGTATTCGGCCAAATGCCACTACTATTCGCAGTAGGTGTTGCACTAGGTTTTACAAATAACGACGGTGTTGCAGGCCTTTCTGCTATCGTTGGTTACGGTATCATGACAGCGACACTAGCAGTAATGGCTACTGTATTTGGTGTAGATAAAATCGATACTGGTGTTCTAGGTGGTATCTTAGCTGGTGGTGTAGCAGGTTGGGCATTTAACCGCTTCTTCAAGATTCAGCTTCCAGAATATCTTGGCTTCTTCGCTGGTAAGCGTGCAGTGCCAATCGTAACTGGTTTCATCTCTATTGCTCTTGGTCTAATCCTTTCTGTTATTTGGCCACCAGTGGGTTCTGCAATCGCAGCATTCTCTGATTGGGCAGCTAACCAAAACCCAGTTACTGCATTTGGTATCTACGGTATTGTTGAGCGTTCTCTGATCCCATTCGGTCTTCACCACATTTGGAACGTACCTTTCTTCTATGAAGCAGGTCAATGTACAAATAACGCTGGCGAAACTGTAAACGGTATCATGACTTGTTTCCTTACTGCTGATGACGCATCTCGCGCTGCTGGTAACGGTTTCGGTCAACTAGCTGGTGGTTACCTATTCAAAATGTTCGGTCTTCCTGCTGCTGCTATCGCTATCGCGCATTCAGCTAAACCTGAAAACCGTGCAAAAGTAATGGGCATCATGGCTTCTGCCGCTCTAACTTCTTTCCTAACAGGTATTACTGAACCAATTGAATTCTCTTTCCTATTCATTGCTCCAGTACTATACGGAATTCACGCGGTACTTTCTGGTCTAGCTTACGTACTAACTAACTCTTTAGGTGTTGTACACGGTCACACATTCTCTAACGGTTTCATTGACTTTATTGTTCAATCTCCTCGTGCTGAGAACATGTTACTTCTAGTTGGTCTTGGTCTTGTATACGCTGTAATCTACTACGTAGTATTCCGTGCAGTAATCAAAGCTATGGACCTTAAAACTCCTGGCCGTGAAGACGAAAGCGAAGACACTGCTTCTGCAGCTACTGGTTCTGAACTAGCGGGTGAATTAGTTGCAGCATTTGGCGGTAAAGCAAACATCACTAACCTAGATGCTTGTATCACTCGTCTACGTGTTTCTGTTGCTGAAACAGATGCAGTTAACCAAGACAAACTGAAACAGCTTGGTGCTGCTGGTGTTGTTGTTGTATCTGGTGGTGTTCAAGCTATCTTCGGTACTAAATCTGACAACCTGAAAACAGAAATGGATGAGTGGATTCGCAACAACGCGTAATCATTAATCTGAATTAACTAAAAAGGAGACTACGGTCTCCTTTTTTTGATCTTGCAAGTGTAGGACTTTACGCTCGTTTTTAAACTTTACTCTTAATCAAAGAGTTTTCACTTCTTTGTGCATCGTTACCGACTTTGGCTACACCACCGCTGTGTATTCGCGTGACTTTCTTCCCGCGATATTAATGAACTTCGTAATGCACTTGTTTACTTTACTGGTTCGATGCGCTTCTCTTCAGCCATGAGTCCATATATTAGGGTCTGTTGACCTTTCACCGAACCTTTCGGGAAGTGTTTGTAGCTTATCAGGTAAGGTAACGACATTTCAAAGCCTCAGCCTTATATAGAGCCCCAACAAACTGCATAAACCAGCTCGAAAGGTCAATGGACCTTAGTTATTCGTGCACGGTTCTAGTCGTTGCATTCGATGCATTAGAAGGACTGATGATGATGTTATTGTTAAAGGCACGTCATAGTATTGGTATCGGTTGGAGTGTAATTTATGGTGGAGTTGGGGTCTTAAGATGTCATCCAATCATTATTGGTCATAATTGTGAGTTCTGTGGGGTAGGCTGAGTATAGAGAGGTAGGTCTAGTCGTGTTGGACTTGCTCTATTGAAAGACTTATCACGATTAATGTTCAGATGTAAAAATGCCGATAGAAAACTATCGGCATTTTGTCATTCAGAGATGAATGTTAAGTTACTTCTTGTCCATCGCTTTCTTGATGCAGATAGCAGCGCCACCCCAAGTAATGCCAAGACCAAGAACCATCATAATAATTGCACTAGTAGTCATAATTAAGCCTCCTTGCGGCTAGTTACGTTAATTACCACGCCGACAGCGAGCAATAGACCAATCATTACCCAACCAAGTGTTAAGTCGTAGCCTGCGTAGCCATCTGTCAGTAATGCTTGCAGTTTAGTAGCAACGATAATGGCTAAAATAACAGGAGTGATGAAGCGTAGACACACATCAAACCAAGTACCGATCGTGAAGTCAGAGATTTTATTTACGTATTCGCGTACATCTGCAATTTTCAATAACCAAGTCATGAGTACGATTTCAACTAGGCAACTCACTACGATGCCAACGTTGTTTGCAAAATGGTCTACTAAATCAAGAAGCAGTAGGCCACCGTTGGTTGCAAATGCCATTGAAATAACAAATCCAGAACCAATGACAATATTGGCCGCTTTCTTACGGCTCCAGTTCAGCTTATCGATTACCGCAGAGGTTACTGCTTCCATGATTGAGATATGTGAACTAAGACCAGCCACAACCAAAGCAAAGAAGAATAGCGGCCCCAGAATGTAAGGAGCAGGCAACAAGTTAATTGCAGCCGGAAGCGTTACAAATGCAAGCCCTACGCCCGCGCTTACTACTTCTGTTAGCGGTTTGCCCTGTTCTTGAGCCATATAGCCTAGTACAGAGAAAATCATGATACCAGCAAGGATAGAGAAGCCACAGTTAATCAACACCGTCATGAACGCGTTGTTTGTGATGTCTGATTTCTCTGGCAGGTAGCTAGAGTAAGCAAGCATAATGGCAAAGCCAATACTTAGGGTGAAGAAGATTTGACCATAAGCAGCAGCCCAAACTTTAACATCCCAAATTTTGCTGAAATCGGGTTCAAACAGGTAGTTAACACCGTTTAGAGCACCAGGTAGGAAGATCATGCGTGCAATTAACAAAACAACCATGATGAACAAAATTGGCATCATAATTTTTGCAGCGCGTTCAATACCAGCTTTTACACCACCAACAATGGCAGCGTAAGTGATTGCCCAGGCTATAAGCATCGAAGCCGCGATACCCCATTGAATGCTACCTAAGCTTGTTGGAGTGTTATCACCAAGAGCAAGGTATTCACTGAAGAAGAAAGCGTTCGTGTCTGCTCCCCAACTTTGAGTAAACGACATACCAAAGTAAGAGATAGCCCAACCAATAACCGCCACATAATAAACCGCAATAACGGCAGCTACGCCAACTTGGAACCAACCAAGCCATTCAAACTTTGAATTGATTTTTGCTAAGGTGGTTGGTGCTGAACCACGGTACTTCTGACCCATACTAAACTCTAGGATCATGAAAGGGATACCTGCGGTGAGCATGGCAAAAAGGTAAGGGATAAAAAAGGCACCACCACCATTCTCATAGGCCATGTAAGGAAAACGCCAAATGTTTCCAAGACCGATCGCAGATCCGACTGCTGCTAGGATAAATCCTGCACGGGATCCCCACTGTTCTCGCTTCATAAATTACTCCTTTTCAACTCCCTGAGGTATGAAGCTTCTCTCTTAGCTTGGTGCTAGATAGTGGAAGAAAGTCCAATAGAGGAAATCTATTGAATGATTGCTCTATCTTCCATGATTTAGCAAAAATGTAGTTATATATGTTGTTTACTTAGAGAGAACTCAGAATATTGTTCTTAATTATACGATGTGTGTTTGCGAAAACTGAAACTATCAGCTACGCATGTCATTGAGACTACCGATTAAATTTGGTTAAGGCAATAGAATGTAGATGTTATTTAATGAGGGTCTGTTGGTTGATATATTGTTAATTCACTTGTTTTTTAGTGAATGAGCAGTGGTGAATGTCTTGGTTCAGTGTGATTGTTCGGGTATTTATTGAGAGAGTAGGATAAAAGACTTAAAAATTAAATAGAGCGTATGACTGAAATTTGTACACCTCTCAGTTAATACCACCGATTACGACCCTATAAATACCAAATTCTTGAACTGATCATTTTTAAGCTAAAAAGAGATTCTGAGCCCCACATTAGTCTGGAATTGATTCATCCAATCGGTTTTAAAGCGAATAGTACAAGAGTTCCCAGTGGTCGGAAGAGTGCATTGTCCTGAAGTTTCATTATCCACAACGGTCCCTAGCCAGCGGACTTGACTGGTCAGAGCTACATTGCTGCTGAGTTGATATTCGACGCCTCCAAATAGGCTTGCGGAAAAACCATATTTATCTTTGACCCAATCGACATCAACATAAGATCCGCCAATGCCGAGGCCGAGATAGCCTGAAATATTGTTGGTTGCAGGGTAATAAATACTGCTTTGAAAGTGGAGGTACTGGACAGAAGATGTCAACTTTATGTCATCAAGTTCGGATGATTGATTTGAGTAAAAGAGCCCAATTCGCCCCTGATCCAGCGGTGTCTCTAGGGCAATACTGTAGTTTACCGCCCCCGAAAGATCATAATTATTGTCTGACTCATCTTCAACACCACCACCAAGGGTATAGCCAACCATAGGAGTAATGAAAAACTCTGCGGCAGATGAAGTAAAAGGTGCGACCATGAGTAAATAAAGCAAAGAGGTGATGTGAAATCTCGTCATAATACAATCCTTATTCGATGAGGCTTTATTGTGATAGCAATGGCATAAGTTTACGCATAATTTGTTGATTTCTTGAACATACTTCACACAGCTGTTATTACTTTCTTATAACATAAGGAGAAGGTTATGGAACAAGATCTAAAAAGTGCTCTATTTATTACGGCTGCTATCTATTCAATTTTAATCGCCTTTGGAATGGTTGCAATATTGAGTTGAGGCCGTTGATGGGTGAAATAGAAAGGTACGAATGAAAAAAAATAGTGGAATCATAACTAATGTAGATTCGCGAATTGACGCTGTTCAACTCTCGAAATACATATCGGGTAAAACAACGCTCGTTGCCCAAGGTGGTGGGCAACGAGGCATTTTCACCTCTGGCGTTATTGATGCGCTGCTTCTCTCTAATTTCGATGAATTTGATGAATTTTATGGCACATCGGCTGGTGCTCTCAATCTTTGTGCTTATCTGTGTCGTCAACACGGCCTCGGAAAATCCTTCATTATGGATTTAACCACCGACCCCAATTTCTTTAATCTCTTTAGTTATATACGAAGCAAGCAGCCAATGGATATGGAATGGGCGCTTGATCGCATCTCTGCGTATCCATATAAATTGGATGTCGATATGGGGCGAAGAGTGCTCGCTCAGAGAAAAGCTTACGCTGCTGTGACCGACGAAAAAAATTTGTCAGATGCTTACTTACCCCTACTGACGGACAATTGGTATCAAGTGATGATCGCCACATGCGCAATCCCTAGGCTTTACACCAAAGAGATCATTATTGATAGCAAACACTATATCGACGGTGGGGTATCAGCTTCAATTCCTGTTCAAGAGGCGTGGAGAAAAGAGGCTCGTAATCTGGTGGTTATACGGACTGAGGCTGTCGATGCCGCCCGTAAGGCTATCGATGATGTAGAGCAGAGTAAGAGTGTCTCTTCGACTGAAATAGAGTGGTTTCGCGACTCTTTTGACACCATCCAAGGGCAGTGGCAGTCAAGAATGGATCAATGGCGGTCTGATTGGGGAAGTTTTTTCCAACAGCAGATATCGCGCTCTAAGGCACAAAAGAGAGATCATCGCCATTTGGATTTATTGAATGGTGGTCGGTGGCTATTTGGCGCTGATGATATATATCGCTTAAGTCACTTGGTCGGCGATAAATTTGATTCTGGTTTGGCTGATATGCTAATGGTTCATTATCAAACTTATTCTTTAACACAAGATTTTTTAAATGCGCCTCCTGATGATGCTTTTGTTATTCAAATTGCTCCAGCGGAATCACTTCGCTCAAGTTCTTTAATGAGTAAGTCAGAAGATTTGTTGTTTGACTACCAAATGGGCGTCGATGCGGGTTATCGATTTGTAGAACAATACACTGCAATTCAGCAAGGTACTTATCTCAATGAATCTATTCAGAAATGAGCCCAGATGTTGAGTGTCTATTCTGGGCTCTTTAATATGGATGGGAAGTTCAGTTTACATTACAGGTAAAATTCTCATGCAATTCGTCGAACCTGCGACATCCATAATGTCACCTTGAGTAATAATCACTAAGTCACCAAATTTCAGTAACTTTTGCTCTTTGAGTGATTGTAATGCCGCCATCGCAACATCAAATCCAGCCTCAACATTGGTATCAAAGTAGAGCGGAGTTACACCACGATATAAAGCACAACGGTTTAAGGTGCCCTCATTTCGTGAAAGTGCAAAAAGAGGTAATCCGGAACTGAGTCGTGACATCATAAGCGCAGTTCGCCCTGATTCAGTCATCGTGACCATCGCTTTAATGCCTTCCATATGGTTGGCGGCATAGATGGTTGCCATTGAAATGGTCTCTTCAGCGGTCACAAAGGTTTTATCAATACGGTAATTTGAGCGTTTAACCACGGCCATTTTTTCTGCACCGACGCACACTTCAGCCATAGACTTCACGGTTTCTACCGGATATAGCCCTGCCGCGGTTTCACCAGAAAGCATAACGGCATCTGTACCATCTAAAACCGCATTAGCCACATCCATAACTTCTGCACGGGTCGGCATAGGAGCGCTGATCATCGATTCCATCATTTGGGTGGCCGTAATTACCGTGCGATTTAAGCTTCTTGCTCGTTGTATGAGTTGCTTTTGTACCCCAACGAGTTCCGGATCGCCAATTTCAACCCCTAAATCTCCCCTTGCGACCATAACAACATCTGAAGCCATAATGATGTCATCAATGCTCTCTTGGCTTGCGACGGTTTCGGCACGTTCTACTTTTGCGACTAGGTGAGCTTCTAAACCAGCATCCCGTGCCAATCGACGTGCATAATTCATATCTTCGCCATTACGTGGAAATGAGATAGCGAGGTAATCGACTTTGATTTCAGCTGCGGTAATGATATCTCGCTTATCTTTTTCCGTTAACGCTTCTGCTGACAGGCCTCCTCCTTTTTTATTAATCCCTTTGTTGTTTGATAGAGGTCCACCAATCGTAACCACGGTATGCACTTTATTGCCTTCAACTGCTGTTACTTTTAGTTGAACTCGGCCATCATCCAACAGCAGTATATCGCCAGTGTCGACATCATTGGGCAGTTCTTTGTAGTCTAGACCAACGGCATTTTGGTTGCCTTCGCCTAGTCCTAAATCGCTATCTAGTGTGAATTTGTCCCCGATCTCTAGGGCGATTTTTCCATCTTTAAACGTAGAAACACGAATTTTTGGACCTTGTAAATCGCCGAGAATAGCAATGTGAGTTCCGAGTTTTGCAGCAATGGCACGAACTTTATTTGCTCGGTCAATGTGATCTTGAGCTGTGCCGTGAGAGAAGTTCATTCTCACCATGTTGGCACCTGCTTTGATGATTTCTTCGAGGTTATTGTCTTTATCGGTAGAAGGGCCAAGAGTGGTGACTATTTTTGTTCTTCTTGGTTTAGAAGTCATTATTTTCTCCTAATGGTAACGCGACGAGTTTGAGCAACATCGTTAAGTATAAGCAATTTAAATAATTATGATTTAAAAAATAATTGATTACATTTAGTACGACTTTAGAAGTGTGAACTGGGTTTTTTCTTAGTGAAAAAAAAGTGAGGTGTTCATGTTTTGTAGGGTAAATAACCGTTCAATATTTGATTGAAAACCCAAAGATTCATGTATATCCGTGATGGCTGTCACGACAATATACCAAATGACTTCACAATTACTTCGCAAAGTAAAAAAATTGGCAGGTTGTTATTTTTGGAGCACAAAATGTACATGGCTCAACCGGGCCATATTGATCATATCAAACAGGTCAATGCTGGTCGTGTATATAAATTAATAGACCTTAAAGGTCCCATTTCTCGTATCGATTTGTCAAAGCAAAGCGCATTGGCACCTGCGAGTATAACTAAGATCACTCGTGAGTTGATTGAAGCTCACCTGATCCATGAAACAACGGTTCAAGAAGCGATTTCAAGAGGCCGTCCTGCCGTTGGCTTACAAACAAATAATGAAGGCTGGCAGTTTTTATCGATGCGTCTAGGACGAGGTTATCTGACGATTGCACTGCATGAGTTAGGTGGTGATGTCCTCATTGATACCAAAATCGATATTCATGAGATTGACCAAGACGACGTACTTGCAAGACTGTTGCATGAAATTGATGAATTCTTCCAAACCTATTCAGAACAACTGGATCGTGTTACGAGTATCGCAATCACTCTGCCTGGTTTGGTAAACGCTGAGCAAGGGATCGTGTTGCAGATGCCACACTATAATGTGGAGAACCTTGCGTTAGGGCCTGAGATATACAAAGCCACAGGGTTACCTGTTTTTGTAGCTAACGATACAAGGGCTTGGGCGCTGGCTGAAAAGCTGTTTGGTCACTCTCAAGAAAACGATAATTCAGTTTTGATTTCCATTCACCACGGTTTAGGTGCAGGGATCATTTTAGACGGTCGTGTACTTGAAGGTAGACATGGCAACATTGGTGAGTTGGGGCATATTCAAATTGATCCTAATGGTAAGCGTTGCCATTGCGGAAATCGCGGCTGTTTAGAAACGGTGGCGAGTTCTAAAGCAATACGTGAAGAAGTCGCATTCCGAATCGCGAATGGGGAAGAGTCCATATTATCTCAGCGTGAGCAAATGACGATTGAATGCATCTGTTCTGCAGCGGCGGATGGCGACCCGTTAGCGGTTGATGTTATTGAGAAACTTGGAAAATACCTTGGTTCTGCCATTGCGATAGTTATCAATTTGTTCAACCCCGAAAAAATATTGATAGGGGGAGTGATAAATCAGGCAAAGAGTGTACTATACCCAGCAATACAGACCTGTATTGAAGAACAAAGTTTGCCTGTTTACCACCAAGATTTAGAGTTAGTCGAATCTCGTTTTTACAAGCAAGCAACCATGCCAGGTGCTGCATTAATTAAGCAGGCTCTTTACGATGGTTTATTATTAATGAAAGTCGTAGAGGGATAACCCTTCGCTTACATTGTTATCAAGTTAATGTTGAACTTGTCAGCTACGTAGCACTTTGGCTACGTGGCTTTGCCTAAGCATTCTTAAATAAGCTATGGTAACTAAACACGATGTAACATAAGTAATTACTGGGAAGTTATATGTCCGGAGTTTTGAATTCAGTTGACCAAAGAACAAATTTGGTTGGTGAGAATCGCTTAGAACTTTTACTATTTTGTCTTAATAGTAGGCAGTTATTTGCTATCAATGTATTTAAAGTTAAAGAGGTTCTAAAAGTGCCTCCGTTGACCAAACTGCCTGGCGCTCACCACAATATTACCGGGGTTGCATCACTGCGAGGTGAATCTGTACCTGTTATCGATTTGAGGGGGGCGATTGGTTTCCCACCGATCCACGGAAAACCGCATGAGCAGAATTTGATCATTACGGAATACAATCGATCGGTTCAGGGGTTCTTAGTCGGTGAAGTTCGCAATATTGTCAACACGGCTTGGACAGAAATTCAGCCTCCACCGAAAACAACAGGCCGCTCTAATTACCTCACCGCGATTACCCATATATCAGAAGAAGAACAGACGAAAATTGTTGAAATTATTGATGTTGAGAAGGTATTAGCTGAAATCATTGATTACGATGTCTCGATATCTGATGGGGTGTTAGATGATGAATTAGCACCATTAATGGTTGGGCAAAACGTTCTTATCGTGGATGATTCATCGACCGCTCGTAACCAAATCAAGGGGACACTTGCTCCTCTTGGTTTTAATATTATCGAATGCTGCGATGGCCTTGAAGCGTTAACACTGCTGAAGCGATGGTGTGATGAAGGGAAAGACGTCACTAAAGAGTTGTTAATGATGTTTACCGATGCCGAAATGCCTGAGATGGATGGTTATAAGTTAACTCATGAGGTACGAACCGATCCTCGCATGAAAGACCTGTACATCGCGCTGAATACATCATTAAGTGGTAGCTTCAATGATGCGATGGTCGAAAAGGTCGGCTGTAACCGCTTTATTTCTAAGTTCCAACCAGATTTGTTAGTAGAGGTTGCGCAAGAACGATTGCGGATGAGTGTGTAAATTTTATCTATAATAAAGGGAGCATTAATTGCTCCCTTTATTATATTTGATAGATAAAAATGACGGACTACGGACTATTTAGGCTGAGCGTCGATGCACTGGCCGTTAATCGATGTCTCTGCCGGATCCATTAGTCGCAAGTAATGAGGCATAATGTCCAGTGGTGTTTTTAGCTGATTAGCATCTTCGCCAGGGTAAGCTTTCGCACGCATACGAGTTTGCGTTGCTCCTGGGTTAATCGCATTGACACGAATAGGCGTCGCACTTAGTTCATCAGCAAGGATCTGCATCATCCCCTCTGTTGCAAATTTTGAAATCGCATAGCTACCCCAAAAAGTACGCCCTGAGTGTCCAACCGTTGAAGAGGTGAAAAGAACGCGTGCTGCTTCCGCTTTTTTCAATACAGGAAGTAGAGCTTGAGTCATTAAAAACTCAGCTTTGACATTGATCTGCATAACATCATCAAAAGTATCTTCTTCAATTTGATCAAATGGACTTAATGTCCCTAGTACGCCTGCGTTATGCAATAACCCATCTAAACGTCCAAATTGGCTTTCAATGGTGTCGGCCATATCGAGATAATTTTGTTTAGTCGCGCCTTTCAAATCTAACGGAATGATGGCTGGTTGAGCGTAGCCTGCCTTTTCTATCTCATCGTAGATAAATTCAAGGTTTTTAACATTTCGACCCAATAAAATTACGGTTGCACCATGTTCAGCAAAACTTAAAGCGGCTTGACGGCCAATTCCAGCCCCCGCACCTGTAACGAGTATGACTTTATCTTTTAAGGCATCTTGTGAGACTGAATATTCCACTATGCTCATCCTTTTTAGTAAATGCACCAAATAGTTGCTGACGTATAAACGAACAGAATATCAATTGATTTGGTATAAGTTCTTGGTAATCGTGACAAGATGGTTACAATACACTAATTCACACATTAGGGGATATGACATTGGAATTTTTGTTGGACTATGGCCTGTTTTTGGCCAAGATTGCGACCGTAGTAATAGCGATAATTGCTATTCTAGTCATTGCGAAATCAGTGAGTGGAAAATCAGGAACCGCTAAAGGTGAACTAGAAATCACTAATCTTACTGATCAACATAAAGATACTGTTGAGCAGCTAGAACATCATTTACATGATGAGGCATTTATCAAAGCTAGAGACAAAGCAGAGAAGAAAGTAAAAAAAGAGAAAGCAAAGTCTCGTGATAAAGATATTAAAAAAGCCGTGAAAGATGGGCAACTTGATACTAAGCGCGAACCTCACCTGTTTGTGCTGGACTTCAATGGCAGTATAGATGCAAAAGAAGTGACCTCTTTGCGTGAAGAAGTGACTGCAATTCTCGCTGTGGCTCGGGATGGTGATGAAGTACTACTGAGACTAGAGTCTGGTGGTGGAATGGTGCATGGATACGGCTTAGCTTCTTCACAACTCGATCGTTTAAAAGCGGCAAAATTACCATTGACGATTTCTGTTGATAAAGTGGCGGCAAGTGGTGGGTACATGATGGCGTGTATCGCTGATAAGATTGTTTCTGCCCCTTTTGCGATTGTTGGTTCGATTGGCGTTATTGCACAGCTACCTAATTTCAATAAATTGCTTAAAAAGCACGATATTGAATTTGAACAGCTTACTGCTGGTGAATACAAACGCACATTGACTATGTTTGGTGAAAACAGTGATAAAGCACGTGACAAATTCAAAGAAGAGTTAGAAGAGACTCACGGCTTATTTAAAGATTTCATACGTGACCACCGCCCTGATCTTGATCTAGAAAAAGTGGCGACTGGCGAACACTGGTTTGGTACACAAGCAAAAGCTCTAGGTTTAGTGGATGAAATTAGTACGTCTGATGATCTAGTGGTTAGCGCATGTAAAGATAAAACAGTACTTGCTATCCATTATGTGCAAAAGAAAAAACTATCAGCCAAACTAGCCGGTGTTGCTGGTGAAGCTGCTGACCATGTTTTGATGAAATGGATCAGCCGTGGACAACGTCCAATCGTATAGACGAATTTGAGTTTATCTAGACAACGCTCACTCTGATTCTTGGAGTGGGCGTTTTTTATGTGCCGGAGAACGAGAGTAGGCGCGATGGTATTCAATCCATAAAGATTCTTAGGGCTGGTGGCGTGAAGTATTAAATAAGATCGAAATTTTTCTGTTTGAGTCTCGCTCATTGTTTAGATTCAAACTATAATACGTCGCCTATAAAAGCCATGATGAATATCGAGGCTAACAATTAAAATTTCTACAATAGACGTGGAGTAAAACATGTCCTCAAATACACCGGTTATTACCGTTGATGGACCAAGTGGTGCAGGTAAAGGCACACTTTGTATGTTGCTAGCAGATAAACTAGGCTTTCATTTACTTGATTCGGGCGCGATATACCGAGTCCTTGCTCTTGCTGCAATTCACCATGGCGTTGATACAGAGTCTGAGGATGCATTAGTTCCTCTTGCGACCCACCTTGACGTGCAATTTATTGCTGAAGGTGATTTAGTTAAAGTTATCCTTGAAGGTGAAGACGTTTCTGGTGAGCTTCGTAAAGAAGAAACAGGTATGGCTGCATCTAAAGTTGCTGCATTACCAAGAGTTAGAGAAGCATTACTGCGTCGTCAGCGTGCATTTAGCACCTCTCCAGGTTTAGTTGCTGATGGTCGTGATATGGGCACGGTAGTATTTACGGGTGCTGAAGCGAAAATTTTCTTGGATGCAAGTGCGGAAGAACGAGCTCAAAGACGCCTTAAACAGTTGCAACTTAAGGGCTTAGATGTTAACTTTGACGACCTTTTGTGCGAAATACAAGAGCGTGATGATCGAGATCGTAACCGTGCGGTTGCCCCATTGCGCCCTGCTGAAGACGCACTCGTGCTAGATTCAACATCTATGTCTATTGACGAAGTTGTAGAAAAAGCATTGAAATATATTGAATCTAAACTCACACAGTAATCTATACTGGGTGAGTAAAGAACGTTGGTCGCAAGGATGATGACCGGCGAATTTATCAACCCCATGCGGTAGGATACCCATGGACGTTTAATTATTGAAGATCAAATAATGACTGAATCTTTTGCTCAACTCTTTGAAGAGTTTCTAAATGAAACTGAATTCCAACAAGGTAGTATCGTTAAAGGTACTGTAGTAGCTATCGAGAACGGTTACGTTCTTGTTGATGCTGGCCTTAAGTCTGAATCTGCAATCCCTGCTGAACAATTCAAGAACGCTGCTGGCGAACTTGAAGTTGAAGTTGGTGCTGAAGTAGACGTAGCGCTTGACGCTGTTGAAGATGGTTTCGGTGAAACTCAACTTTCTCGTGAGAAAGCTAAGCGCCACGAAGCTTGGATCGTTCTTGAGAAGGCTTACGAAGAAGCTGAAACTGTTGTTGGTATCATCAACGGTAAAGTTAAAGGCGGTTTCACTGTTGAACTAAACGGTATCCGTGCTTTCCTTCCTGGCTCTCTTGTTGACGTACGTCCTATTCGTGACACTGCTCACCTAGAAAACAAAGAACTAGAGTTCAAAGTAATCAAGCTAGACCAGAAGCGTAACAACGTTGTTGTTTCTCGTCGTGCTGTTATCGAATCTGAAAACAGTGTTGAGCGTGACGAACTTCTTGAAACTCTACAAGAAGGTACTGAAGTTAAAGGTATCGTTAAGAACCTTACTGACTACGGTGCATTCGTTGACCTTGGCGGTGTTGACGGTCTTCTACATATCACTGATATGGCGTGGAAGCGTGTTAAGCACCCATCTGAGATCGTAAACGTTGGTGACGAAATCCTAGTTAAAGTTCTTAAGTTCGATCGTGAGCGCACTCGTGTTTCACTAGGTCTTAAGCAACTAGGCGAAGATCCATGGGTAGCAATCGCTAAGCGTTACCCAGAAGGTCACAAACTTTCTGGCCGTGTTACTAACCTGACTGACTACGGTTGCTTCGTTGAAATCGAAGAAGGCGTTGAAGGTCTAGTACACGTTTCTGAAATGGATTGGACTAACAAGAACATCCACCCTTCTAAAGTTGTTAATGTTGGCGACGAAGTTGAGGTTATGGTTCTTGATATCGACGAAGAACGTCGTCGTATCTCTCTAGGTCTGAAACAGTGTAAAGCTAACCCATGGCAATCATTCGCTGAAGCTCAAGCTAAAGGCGACCAAGTTACTGGTAAGATCAAGTCTATCACTGACTTTGGTATCTTCATCGGTCTTGACGGCGGCATCGACGGTCTTGTTCACCTATCTGACATTTCTTGGAATGTTGCTGGTGAAGATGCAGTACGCGACTACAAGAAAGGCGATGAAATCTCTGCTGTTGTACTTGCAGTTGATGCAGAACGTGAGCGTATTTCTCTTGGCGTTAAGCAAATGGAAAATGACCCGTTCAATGCATACGTTGCAGACACGAAGAAAGGTACTCTAGTAACTGGTACTGTAACTGCAGTAGACGCTAAAGGAGCTACAATTGAGCTTCTAGAAGGCGTTGAAGGTTACATCCGTGCTTCTGAAGTATCTCGTGACCGTATCGAAGATGCGTCTCTAATCTTAAGCGTTGGTGACAGCGTTGAAACTAAGTTCACTGGTGTAGACCGTAAGAACCGCGTAATCAACCTATCTATCAAAGCGAAAGACGAAGCTGAAGAGCAAGAAGCAATGGCTACACTGAACAAACCAGAAGATGGTGGTTTCGGTAATGCTATGGCTGATGCATTCAAAGCTGCTAAAGGCGAATAATCCAATCGCTTAAGAAGGAGCCGTAAGGCTCCTTTTTTTTCGATATGTGCCTGCATTTATTGCTTATATGTCTTATATTTATATAGCAATCAAAGTAATAAAAGAAATGAGGGAAACTATGACTAAGTCTGAATTGATTGAGAGACTCTGCGCAGAGCAAACACACTTATCTGCAAAAGAGATTGAAGATGCTGTAAAAGATATTCTTGAACATATGGCATCAACTCTGGAAAGTGGTGATCGAATCGAGATCCGTGGTTTTGGTAGTTTCTCACTGCACTATCGAGAACCCCGTCTAGGACGTAATCCTAAAACTGGAGAAAAGGTTGAGCTGGAAGGCAAATATGTTCCACACTTCAAACCAGGCAAAGAGTTACGTGAACGTGTAAATCTAGGTCTTTAAGCCTCCATTCTAATTATAAAAAAGCGGTATACTTAAGTGTATACCGCTTTTTTATAACTAGAATATTGCTAATATCCATGGTTTGCAGACCTGTTTTCCTGCATAATCGTATCAGCCAAATTTCCTTAGGATGGAGACGTATGAAAATTATAAAAATAATTGCAGTTATAGCCCTTTTCCTAATTGCACTTGCCCTCGGAGCACAAAACCAAGAAGTCGTTACTTTCAACTACTTAGTCGCGCAAGGCAGCTTTAACTTATCAACACTGCTTGGTGTTATATTTGTCAGTGGTTTTGGGTTAGGTTGGTTGGTTTTCGGTAGCCTTCATTTAAAATCTCAACTTCAAATTCGTCGTCTAAGGAAGCAACTTAATAAACTCAAAACATCAAGCCCAGTCGTTGAAACGAAAGCTTGAGTTATTGCGTAAAGGCGACCATTAATGCTTGAGTTACTTTTCTTATTATTGCCGATTGCAGCTGCCTACGGGTGGTATATGGGAAACCGTAGTGCTCAGCAAGATAAGCAAACCCAATCTCATCAAATCTCTCGTCAATATGTCACGGGATTAAATTTGCTGCTTTCTGATCAATCAGATAAAGCAGTAGATCACTTTATCGAATTACTTCAAGTCGATGACGATACAATCGATACGCACCTAGCGCTAGGGAATCTATTTCGCTCGCGTGGTGAGGTCGATCGCGCTATTCGTATCCACCAAAACCTTATTTCTCGTACAGGCCTAACGTTAGAACAAAAAAATTTAGCACTTCAACAACTAGCAAAAGATTATATGGTTTCTGGCTTTTTAGATCGGGCTGAGAAAATCTTTGAGCAATTGGTGGAAGAGCCTGAGCATAAAGAGAGCGCATTACAGCAGCTTGTTACTATCTATCAACAAACCAAAGAGTGGAGCAAAGCCATTCATTATGCGACAGCTTTGGTCAAAATGGGTAGAAAAAGAGTCAAATCTCAGATCGCACACTTCTTATGTGAACTTGCCATGCAGGAACAGGGTGAGGGGCAAACGAACAAAGCTATTCAGCATTTTAAAAAAGCGTTGGTCGAGGATCCTAAATGTGCACGAGCAAGTATTTCACTTGGAAAATTATATTTGGAATCAGAGGACTATCAGCAAACCATTAAGTATATGGAAATGGTGCTGAACCAAGACATTGATTTTATCAGTGAAGTGCTTCCTACTCTGGCAGATTGTTATCACCACTTAGGACAAGAAGAGGGATTGGTTGAGTTCCTAAGGGCTTGTATTGATAAGAAGGCGGGCGTTTCAGCGGAATTAATGTTAGCACAATTGGTCGCGAATCATGAAAGTATTGGAACAGCACAAGAGCTACTAACTCGACAGCTAGTGAAAAACCCAACGATGAAGGGCTTTTACCGCCTTATAGATTATCATATTGCTGAAGCTGAAGAGGGAAGGGCGAAAGACAGCCTGACAACCTTGCAATCTATGGTTGGGGAACAACTTAAAATAAAGCCACATTACCGATGCCGTAAATGTGGTTTCTCTACTCATTCAATGTATTGGCACTGTCCTTCTTGCAAAGGTTGGGGGACGATCAAGCCAATTCGTGGCTTGGATGGTGAATAGACATATTATTTTTAATGCAGCTTACGGGCTGCATTTTTGTACGTTTAAGAAAGTAGTGACAAGAATTATTAGGAGATTAAATGAACGACCAAAAAGTTATCGTAGCACTGGATTATGATAAACAGACTGATGCTCTGAATTTTATTGATAAAATTGATCCAACGACATGTCGATTAAAAGTTGGCAAAGAAATGTTTACTCTTTTTGGGCCTGATTTTGTCCGTGAGCTACATAAACGTGGTTTTTCGGTATTCTTGGATTTAAAATTTCATGATATTCCAAACACTTGCTCAAAAGCTGTTCGTGCTGCGGCAGAATTAGGGGTATGGATGGTGAATGTCCATGCGAGTGGTGGTGAGCGGATGATGACAGCTTCACGCGAAATTCTTGAGCCATATGGGAAGGATCGCCCGTTATTGATTGGTGTAACCGTACTTACCAGTATGGAACAGAGCGACTTAGCTGGAATTGGTTTAAATGTTGCACCTCAAGAGCAAGTAATGCGCTTGGCTCGTCTAACTCAACGTTCAGGTTTGGATGGTGTCGTTTGTTCAGCACAAGAAGCTTCGCTCTTAAAGAGTGATTTAGGCTCAAACTTCAAATTGGTGACTCCCGGGATCCGCCCGGCAGGCGCTGATGTTGGGGATCAGAAAAGAATCATGACTCCTTATGATGCAATCCAAGCTGGATCGGATTATTTAGTGATAGGACGCCCAATCACCCAGGCGGCACAGCCTGCGGAAGTTCTTCAGAAAATTAATGCTAGCTTAATTTAGCCCACCTTGAATTAAGGTAAGTAATATCTACTTACCTTTTTCATTGGAAATGATTTAATTTTTTGACCTGTATTTTGAAATGCTGCAAAAGTTGACAATTACTCATCAAAAAAAAATATAATTACAAACCAATAATTGAGAATGGATGCTAATGAAACTACGAACCAGTGTAGTGTGGTTATTGTTCTGTACCTTTGCGAACGTCAATAGCGCTTTGGCCAATCGTTTGAATTTGGCATTGTCATGTGAGCATTCGACAACTATTTCGCGACAAGAGTTAATGAATCAGTTTCCTGTTACTTCATTCACCACTCACCTGCCTTGGGATGCTGAACCCGCTAAATTTAGCGGTGTTAAAGTAAGTGATCTAACGGCTTTATTTGCACCACAGAAACCAAAGATTCTCTATTTTTCAGCGTTGAATGAGTTTAGAGCTTCGATTGAAGTTAATGACTTAGTTGAATATCAGCCAATCATCGCCTATTCAATTAATGGTGATGCTATCTCTATTCGTAAGCGAGGGCCGTTTATGTTGCTCTATGATTTGGATAAATTTCCGCATCTAAACGTACCTGAATACCATAATAAGATGATTTGGCAAATTAATGAGGTATCGATTGAAGAGTGTGAATAATAATCCATTTATACAGAGTACGAACGTCCAGAGAACAAAGCGTGTCTTAATTTGGCTATCACTAGCGCTATTATTGATGAATATTACGGTTATATTCTCAACTAAAGGTTTGGTCAGTGATTATTACTCTCGAAAAGATCAAGCAACCTGGCATCTACTACAGCTTCAAAAAGAATTCTCTCAACTGGCTGTTTTATCTCCTTTCACTTTGACATCAAAACAAGTGCTTAACGAAGTCAAAGTTCAGTATGACATCACTTGGACACGTCTTGAGTTGATCGTTACTAGCTCTGATTCGCAAGATTTTTATAACATACCAAAAAATAAACAGTTTTTTGATCAGCTATACAATGACTATAAGGAGCTTGATGGTTACCTATCCAATATAAATGATGAAAACACTGCGGATGAATATAATGTTCGGTTGAATAGTTTATACATGAAGTTGGTGACATTCTTGAACAAAAATTATCAATTAAAGAACGCGGACTTTTTGGTGCAAATTGATAAAGGAAACCAACTCGCGAATGTACAAGTCCTATTAGTTATCATTTTGTGTTTTTGTATCGCTATCGTTATTGTCTTATTCAAGAAAGAGAGCATTATCCACCGTAATCTCGCTCTGACGGATTCATTAACGGGGGTAAACAATCGGTTGTCACTTTTCAAGCGCCTTAAACAGCGAGTTCAGAATACATCGCACTTTTCACTGTTTGTAATGGATCTGAATGGATTTAAGTTGATTAATGATACTTATGGTCATCAAGCCGGGGATATTTTATTAAGAACGGTATCTAAAAGGTTCGCTAATACTATTCAGCCATTTGATGCCGATCTGTTTCGTATGGGAGGTGATGAGTTTGCTATTATTCTGGACTCTGTAGACCCAGAAGTCATTGAACAGTTAAAATTAGATATCATTGGCTGTATGGAGCAGGAAATTGAAATATCAGATGAAACGGCCGCAAAAATTTCAGTAAGTGTTGGTGTGAGCCTTTATCCGAAAAATACGTCTTGCGTGAATCAACTGATCAAGAATGCCGATGATAATATGTATAAGATGAAACAGCTCAACTCGCAATAACGGATAATTGAGCTGTTTCAATTTGCTTACTCTAAGATAGGCACACCACTGTGAAACTTGAAATCATCATCAGGTGTCGAAATTAATTCCGTCTCTGCTTGAGCTAGCTCTTGCACTCGTTTCGAGATATCGACAGGTGAGATTTGTTGTGCCAACGTTAAGTAATCTTGGTAATGGCGTGCTTCAGAGCGTAAAAGAGAAATATAAAACTTTGCCATATCCTCATCTAAATGTGGAGCAAGTTTAGCAAATCGTTCACAAGATCGCGCTTCAATGAGTGAACCAATGATCAGTTTGTCGACGAGCGTATTTGGTTCATGAGTCGTCACTTTAGACAACAGCCCTTTGGCGTATCTTCCAGCCGAAATGTTTTCATAAGGAATATTTCTCTCATCCATTATTTCAAGAACTTGATAGAAGTGGTGTAGCTCTTCTTTAATAAGGAGAACCATTTTATCAATAAGATCTTGGCTATAAGGTGAGTTAGTTTTAGCCATAATTGCCTTTGAAATATTACTTTTTCCTTTAAGGCTCTCAAGAGAACCTTCTTTGCGGTAAGCAAAAGCCTCATAAGGTTTAAACCACTCTAACAGTGTATTTGCACTCTCTTTATCCACCGCGTACTTACGGATTAAATACATAGCCGATTGGCCTGCTTTAAGTTCGCAAAGCAAATGGTCGAGTAGGATGATCTTAAGATTTTCAGGTTTCTTCGCCTCATTGATCCAAGCATCGGGTGTTTCGCAATGTAAGAATTGTTTAATGGGAGCGAGTAGCTCTTGAATAGCAGTATTATTGATCATTACTTTCACTGTTGAAAAAGTGTCACTGTAGAAAAAAGGTCGCGAATGGCGACCTTGTGGCTAAATTTGATAATGAGTGAATAGGAAACCTATCGAAGGCTTACCATTTTTTCTTCTCACCAAAAAGTGCGTCCATGTCATCATCACGCTCTTTCTCTTCAATCTGTTGAAGATCTTCAGCATTTTTAACTTGGCGTTTTTTATCAAGCTCGTTCAGCATTAACTGCAGTTTTTCACGTGCTTGATTTGAATAAGCATCATTTTTTGTGCTGAGAGCATCAATGCCTTTACGCAAAAGTTGTACAGCAGTACCAGTTTGACCTCGTGCGATAGAATCTTTGGCACGTTTTACGACATTCTCGATGTTGATACGAATCTGAATCGTTTCAAGACGAGCATTTTCTGCGACGTAAGCCTGTGTTTCAAATCGACCTTTATTGTGCTCATTACGAACGGTATCACGAAGACGTTTTACCAGCTTAAGCATCACTATCGCTTGTTTGTCACTGCTCGGCACTTTAAAAGAAGTGGTGTCACCATCGGGATAATTTTCTTTTAGTTGAGTGATTTGCTGCTTTGTGTGAACAATACGCTGCGCAAGCTGTTTATTTCTAGGATCGAGTTGATACATATTTTCAAGTGCATCTAAAATTCGCGTATTCAGACAAACGAGCAGATCTTTACTGAAAGGGACGTGGTGAGCATTCCCAATGAGATCTTCTGTTGCATCAATAAGAGTCAAGTAACGAGATGATTCTTGTTTTTTCGACGTCTCGACCTTCATTTTATATTGAAGCATGATGTTATAGCCAAGGACTAACACCAATAAGACGGCTACAAGAGCTATGATTAAACCAATATTCATATGTTTGATATCTGCTTTATAATTCAATGGCTAGTATTTAAGGATACACGATTCCATTGTACAACTGCACCTACAAATTTAATAATAATGTGCTTTTAATAGCAAAATACGGATAAGTGTATTATGCAATTATGCTTCGGATGCCGACAACTCTCTATTTTGACTACCAATTATCTGCATTACACGTTATAACTATTAATTATATTACATAGCTTAAGGCGTATCTTATCTGTCGGCGTGCAATATTAGCCATTGGTAAAGGATTACGAGGGTCAAAATGAAATTACAGCAATTAAGATATATTGTTGAGGTAGTAAACCATAATCTTAACGTATCAGCGACGGCCGAGAGCCTTTACACTTCTCAACCAGGAATTAGTAAGCAAGTGCGTTTGCTCGAAGACGAACTCGGCATACAAGTTTTTGAGCGAAGCGGTAAGCATTTGACGCAAGTAACCCCTGCTGGCGAAGACATTATTCGAATCTCACAAGAGATATTGGCTAGAGTAGAAAGTATCAAAGCGGTGGCTGGCGAGCATACTCATCCAGAGATGGGGACGTTGAACATCTCAACCACTCATACTCAAGCTCGATACGCTCTACCTGACGTTATCAAAGGCTTTACTGCCCGTTATCCTAAAGTTTCACTGCATATGCATCAGGGCACGCCAAGCCAAATGTCGGAAGCGGTCGCGAAAGGTACAGCAAATTTCGCAATCGCGACAGAAGCGCTCCATTTATATCAAGATGCGATTATGCTCCCTTGTTACCATTGGAATCGGTCGATTGTTGTGACTAAAGATCACCCATTAGCGAATAAAAGAAGAATTAGTATAGAGGATCTTGCTGCATACTCGCTCGTGACTTATGTCTTTGGTTTTACTGGTCGTTCTGAGCTCGATACCGCATTTAATAGAGTCGGACTTACTCCTAGAGTGGTCTTTACCGCAACAGATGCCGATGTGATTAAAACCTATGTACGCATGGGGATTGGTGTTGGTGTTATTGCCAGTATGGCAATTGATAAAGAACAAGATACCGACCTAGTTGCTATTGATGCGAGCCATATTTTCGGTGCAAGTACCACGAGTATTGGCTTTAGAAGAGGAACCTTCTTGCGCTCTTATATGTACGATTTCATGGAACGTTTTGCACCACACTTGACTAAGCCTGTGGTCGAGCAAGCGATCTCTCTTAAATCGAATGCTGAAATTGAAGAGATGTTTAAAGATATAGATTTACCAATTCGTTAAACATCGCATCACAAGGCTGTTCAAGTCTTTGGCTTCCCCCTACAATGCACGGCTAGGGGGAACGCATGCACCAATCATTTCAATTGCTCGATCATTTTTTATTGTCATATCAGTCATTATGGCGATTTGAGCCCTTTCACGCCTGTTCAAATGACGCTTCTCTTTGGCTTGATGAGTATCCTGATTTGTCTCTATGGCTTGATGGATTATCACGATCTGATATAGAAATGTTCAAAAGTGATGATAAAGCCTTGCTTGAGGCAGTCGCTCATTTCATTCCGGAAACATGCATCGCGTCTCAATTAACACAATTAAGCGGTGCGACACAAAGCTTGTTGATTTTAGATCGCAACCTTGAAGTTGGAGTTCCAGGAAGAAAACTTGATCAAATAAAAAGCATGAGTGCCGCTGCGTTAAGCGAGCATGAGGGAGAGGAGTGGTTAGAGTGGTGTGCGGGTAAAGGCTTTCTTGGGCGGATCTTGTCACAACAATCGAAAGAGAAGGTCACGAGTTTTGAATGGCAGCAGAGTTTGTGTGACAGCGGAACGGCTGCCGCAAATCAGCAAGCTTTGAATATGCAATTTATTCAAGGGGACGCTTTTTCTACAGATGCAAGCCAAGTGTTTAATTGTAAGCAACATGCGGTTGCGCTCCATGCTTGTGGCGATTTGCATGTCCGTTTATTAGAGTTGGCGACTCAAAATCAGCTTCCTGCAATCACATTTTCACCTTGTTGTTATCATTTAATTCGCAGTGATGAATATCAAGCCATGTCGATATTAGCCAAGCAGTCCCCCTTAAAACTGACGCAAAGTGAACTGAGGATCCCGCTGCAAGAAACCGTGACGGGTGGGGAGAGAGTCAAGCGTCATCGCCAACTTGAAATGACTTACCGCCTAGGTTTGAACCACATGCTGGTGAATGAACTGCATCAAGAAGAGTACTGTCCGATTCCGAGCATTAAAAAATCCCAGTTATCAGAGGGGTTTGAAGCGTTTTGCAAGTGGGCAATCGACGCTAAGAACTTTGATATACCGAAGGTGGATTTTGACCACTATATGGATGTGGGTGAGGCGTTGTTTTGGAAAATGGAGAAATTAAGTCTGGTTCAGCAAATATTCAGACGTCCGCTAGAGTTGTGGCTTGCTTACGATAAGGCGCTTTACCTTGAAGAAAAGGGTTATGACGTGTCGATTAAAACTTTTTGTAATAAACAGGTCTCACCAAGAAATATCCTTGTACATGCTCAAAAGCGATAATGATGGATAAAAAAATAGCCCGTGTGAGCAACGGGCTATTTTGGTAGTGACTTTTCTAAGCTGCTTTCTTTTCGTTACCTTACCTATTCAGATAGCTAGCATGTCACTCATTTTTTCATTAGTTAAACATTGCAATCGCAGCAGCAGGCTCAACGTATTCTAAGTCAAAGCTTTCTGCTACTTCTTTACATGTTACTTTTCCGTGAATAACGTTTAAGCCTTCAAGGAAACCGTGATCATCGGTAAGTGCTTGCTGATAACCTTTGTTTGCGAGCTTAACAATGTAAGGCAGAGTTGCGTTATTTAGCGCAAAAGTTGAAGTACGAGCAACCGCGCCTGGCATGTTTGCAACACAGTAGTGAACAACCTCATCAACGATGTACGTTGGATCGGCGTGTGTCGTTGCGTGAGAAGTCTCAAAACAGCCACCTTGGTCAATCGCCACATCAACAACGGCCGCGCCAGGTTTCATTTTAGCAATGTGCTCTTTTGTTACCAATTTTGGAGCCGCAGCGCCAGGGATAAGCACAGCACCAATAACAAGGTCTGCTTCTAGAACATGCTTCTCAATTGCGTCTTCTGTAGAATAAACCACTTTTGCGCGACCTTGGAACTCTTCATCTAAGCGACGTAGCGTATCAACATTGCGATCTAAAATGGTTACGTCAGCACGAAGGCCAACGGCCATGCGAGCTGCGTTAGCACCCACAACACCACCGCCTACAACGACAACTTTTGCTGGTTCAACACCCGGTACACCACCGAGTAGAAGACCACGACCACCATGAGATTTTTCTAAAGTTTGCGCGCCAGCTTGAATAGACATTCGACCTGCAACCTCAGACATTGGAGCTAATAGTGGCAAGCGACCCATATTATCTGTTACAGTCTCATACGCTATACAGACAGCTTTGCTCTTGATCAGCTCTTCCGTTTGTGGAAAATCTGGTGCAAGGTGTAAATAAGTAAATAATATTTGCCCTTCGCGAAGCATAGCTCGCTCTACAGCTTGAGGTTCTTTAACCTTTACAATCATCTCTGCTTGCGCAAAAACGTCGGCAGCAGTAGGAAGAATGGATGCGCCTACAGCGATGTAATCATCGTCTGAAAAACCGATACCGTTACCGGCATTGGTTTCTACAAAAACTTGGTGGCCATGTGAGATTAGCTCTCTCACACTAGCTGGAATCATACCAACACGGTATTCGTGGTTTTTGATTTCCTTTGGTACGCCAATGATCATCCTGACTCCTTATTTTATTTTGGTTGTTTTATCTGTGTGTAGGGTAATTCTGTCGAATTAATGTCTAGTATAGTGATGTTTTGTTAGGATTTGATACTAAATATTAAAAAGTTGTAGTATATTTTTTTGCAAGGAAGTAATAAGGTGGAATAAAAAATGGCAGACAACTATAAGAAGCCGTCTAAGGAACTAGACCGTATCGATCGCAATATTCTTAATGAATTGCAGAAAGATGGTCGAATATCAAATGTTGAACTTTCTAAACGTGTTGGTCTTTCACCAACACCATGTTTAGAGCGTGTTCGTCGTTTGGAGCGTCAAGATTATATTACGGGATATACAGCGCTGTTAAATCCGCAGTACCTAGATGCCTCTTTATTGGTATTTGTTGAAATCACGCTTAATCGTGGTGCTCCGGACGTATTTGAACAGTTCAATACTGCGGTACAAAAATTAGATGACATCCAAGAGTGTCATTTAGTTTCGGGTGATTTTGATTATCTTCTTAAGACGCGCGTATCCGATATGAGTGCATATCGTAAACTTTTGGGCGACACATTATTGCGTCTACCTGGAGTAAACGACACTCGTACGTACGTAGTTATGGAAGAAGTGAAACAAACTAATCAGCTTGTTATTAAAACCCGCTGATTCAAGTTAAAAACCTAAGTTAGCCCTAAAGCTGATACTGCTTCGGTTTTATGGCTATCATTGATTGGGTTTTTGACCTTGATATGGTTAAATTGCTAAACAAACCGAGCGGCTTTTGCCGCTCGGACTGTTTTTACTCATCAAAGAATCAAGTAGGTTATGTTCAGAGAGAACACAGATAAAGTCGAAACCATAGTTAAGACTAGTGAAGAGCCTCAGTCTTCACGTTTAGATGGCGTACAACGCCTTAAAGAGTGTGGCTTAATTTTAGGCGTGCTCGCTTCCATTTTACTTTCTATTGCATTATTCACATTTAACCCAGCAGACCCCTCTTGGTCGCAAACGGCATGGGGCGGTGACATTCAAAATGCTGGTGGTATCGTCGGAGCGTGGATAGCAGATACACTATTTTTCATTTTCGGTTCACTTGCCTACTTAATCCCTCTTATTGTTATCATTGCTGCTTGGGTTCTTTGCCGTAAGCGAGGCGAACAAGACGACTTAGATTTTGTGCTATGGGGCACTCGATTACTCGGTTTGTCTATATTGATATTAACCAGTTGCGGTTTAGCTGATACCAACTTTGATGATATATGGTATTTCTCATCAGGTGGCGTTGTGGGTGATGTACTCACAAACTTATCATTGCCTGTTTTGAATATTCTCGGAACGACCCTAGTTCTTCTCTTCTTATGGGGGGCGGGTTTTACCCTTCTGACGGGTATTTCGTGGTTAAGTATTGTTGAAGGGCTAGGTAACGGTGCGATTGGGGCATGTACTTGGGGGCTAAATAAGCTTCGCGGTACTGACAGAGAAGTTCTTGAACCTGTTCTTGATGATATTGATCACCAAGAATTTACGACAGAGAAAGCTCACTTACCTGATGTAGAATCTCGCTCTGAATCGGCTGAACACTTAGTCTCGCAAGAGAGTGCAAGCTCACTTGAAGATGAATCTCAAGCCAATAATTATACGGATACCATTGATATTGATGAAGCTGAACGCGATGTGAAGCCTCGTTACAATATTCATATGCCTGCCGAGTCTACTTCTGGAAGAGGCCCTTCTATTGCAGCCAGTATTCCAGCTTCATCGCATCAGCCTGAGCATTATGATGAAGAGCCTGAGTTATCAGTCGATCGTTCTAAGCAACTCACTGCAACGATTGAAGAGTTAGAATACGCCGCTCAAAGTGAAGATGACTTTGCCCAAGAAAATCTTGAAGACGAGAGCAGCCGTGTCGCTTCATTTGCATCAGAGAATGTTGAGGTCAATGCTGAACAAGAGCCTTTGTACTCTCCTCAAACAGAATTTCAGCCAGAGCCTGAATATCAGAATGAAGTTAACACTGACTTTTTGGAACCAATCGCAGATTTTGTCGTGGAAGATGAGGTTAATCAGCCTAGAATTTCAGAGTTTGGGCTTGAACAAATTACCGACGTAGACACGCCAAATTACATTGAACCAGTTATTTCCGATTTAGATATTGTTGAAGAAGATAGCGACAGCGTTACTCATCATGAGTCGGAAGAGGTTGCCGTATTTTCTGATGTTGATCTTCCTGCTGAAGTCAATGCAACTGAATCTGACATTGAAGTCGTGGAAGGTGAACTTGAGCATCCTGATAAAGATGTACAAGCTTTCCAAGAGATCATCTCTGCTGCACAAGAAAATATGGCTGGGGCACAAAACCCGTTCTTGGTTCAGCAAGAGATCAACTTGCCTAAACCCGCAGAGCCACTGCCGACACTTCAACTTCTTTATCATCCTGAAAAACGCGAGAACTTCATTGATAGAGATGCGTTAGAAGAGATTGCTCGTTTGGTTGAATCTAAGCTTGCCGACTACAAGATTAAAGCGACGGTTGTGGATATTTTCCCAGGGCCAGTGATCACTCGCTTTGAGTTAGATTTAGCGCCAGGCGTGAAAGTCAGCCGGATTTCAAGCTTGTCTATGGATTTGGCTCGTTCACTTTCTGCCATCGCGGTTCGTGTTGTTGAGGTTATACCTGGTAAGCCTTATGTTGGTCTTGAATTACCAAATGTCAGCAGACAAACCGTCTATTTATCAGACGTTATTAATAGTCCTCAATTTGAGCAATCAACTTCGCCAACCACTGTTGTACTAGGCCAAGATATTGCAGGTGAAGCGGTTGTGGCGGATTTATCCAAAATGCCACACGTTCTTGTTGCGGGTACAACCGGTTCGGGTAAGTCGGTGGGGGTAAACGTCATGATTTTGAGCATGCTCTACAAAGCATCGCCAGATGAAGTTCGCTTTATCATGATTGACCCGAAAATGCTTGAGTTATCAATATATGAAGGTATTCCGCATCTATTATCAGAAGTGGTCACCGACATGAAAGATGCCTCGAACGCATTACGCTGGTGCGTTGGAGAGATGGAGCGACGTTACAAGTTAATGTCAGCTGTCGGTGTTCGTAATCTGAAAGGCTATAACGAAAAGCTAAAAATGGCAGCAGAAGCTGGACATCCTATTCACGATCCTTTCTGGAAAGAGGGAGACAGTATGGATACAGAAGCGCCATTGCTTGAAAACTTGCCGTATATCGTGGTGGTTGTCGATGAGTTTGCCGACTTGATCATGGTTGTGGGTAAGAAAGTGGAAGAGTTAATTGCTCGACTTGCTCAAAAAGCTCGTGCAGCAGGCATTCACTTGATCCTGGCGACCCAAAGACCATCAGTTGATGTGATTACGGGCATCATCAAAGCGAACATTCCTACACGTATTGGTTTTACCGTATCAACCAAAATTGATTCACGAACCATTCTCGATCAGGGTGGCGCAGAATCATTACTTGGTATGGGTGATATGCTCTACTTACCTCCAGGTTCAAACCATACCATTCGTGTACATGGCGCATTCGCGTCCGATGATGATGTGCATGCCGTGGTGAATAACTGGAAGGCGCGGGGTAAACCTGTCTACATTGATGAGATCGTTAATGGCGAACAAACGGCAGATTCACTACTTCCAGGTGAACAGTTGGAAAAAGATGAAGATACCGATCCACTGTTTGATCAAGTGGTTGAACATGTAACGGAGTCTCGCCGAGGTTCGGTTTCAGGCGTACAGCGCAAGTTTAAGATCGGTTACAACCGTGCCGCACGAATTGTGGAGCAACTTGAAGCTCAAGGTATCGTGAGTGCTCCGGGCCATAATGGTAATCGTGAAGTGATTGCACCCCCTCCAATTAAAGATATGTAATCGTCTAAAATATTGAGTAATAGTGAACAGCAACAACACAGCCAAGTGGTTGTGTTGTTGCGGCTTAATTAGTTCACTGAACTTTGAAAATGTCTGATGGTCTACTCAATGTATGCCTATAAGAGAATCTGAATGAAAAAATTATCGTTATTATTGTTTTTGAGCTGCTCAGTGTTTGCGGCCCCTAAAGATGAATTGAGTAGCCGTTTGGCTCTGAACTCAGGGTTTAGTGCTGATTTTTCCCAGCAAGTGATTAGCCCTGAGGGTGATCTTGTCATGGAGGGAGAAGGGACAGTCGAGATCGCGCGACCAGGTCTGTTCCGCTGGACAACAACATTACCCGATGAAAATGTTCTAGTGTCAGATGGAAAGAGCCTATGGTATTACAGTCCATTTATTGAGCAAGTTAGCATTTATTGGCAAGCTCAGGCGACAGAGCAAACTCCTTTTGTGCTACTGACTCGCAGTAAAGAGAGTGATTGGGATAACTATCAAGTTAACCAAAATGGCGATCAATTTGTTCTCACTCCAACGGCTGTCGATTCGAATCAAGGTCAATTCCAAATTGATATTAACAGCAAAGGCGTTGTTCAAGGGTTTAATGTCATTGAGCAAGATGGCCAGCAAGGACGTTTTGAGTTTAAAAACGTAAATTTGACGACACCGAATAAAGCGACGTTTACTTTTGAGATCCCTGATGGGGTTGATGTTGACGATCAACGCAACTGATTCATCCGAGTCAGATATTCAACGAATGAGCCATTATCGTGAGTAATTACAGTCTAGATTTTTCCGGGGATGAAGATTTTCGTCCTCTTGCTGCTCGCATGAGACCAGAAACGGTTGAACAGTATATCGGTCAACAGCATATATTGGGTGTTGGAAAACCATTACGTCGAGCATTAGAAGCTGGCCACATTCATTCAATGATTTTGTGGGGGCCTCCTGGTACAGGAAAAACAACGCTAGCGGAAGTGGCGGCAAATTATGCCAATGCGGAAGTTGAACGGGTATCCGCCGTGACTTCTGGTGTGAAAGATATTCGAGCGGCCATTGATAAAGCACGTGAAAATAAAATGGCAGGAAGACGTACAATTTTATTTGTAGATGAAGTCCATCGCTTTAACAAAAGCCAGCAAGATGCTTTTCTGCCTCACATTGAAGATGGAACGATCACCTTCATTGGGGCGACGACCGAAAACCCATCGTTTGAACTCAATAACGCTCTGTTATCACGAGCAAGAGTCTACAAACTCACTTCTCTCAGTGAGCAAGATATTCGTCAAGTGATCGATCAAGCGGTTGAAGATAAAGAGAGAGGCTTAGGTCAGATCTCGGCAGATTTTATCGATGATGTACTGGATCGCCTATCAGAATTAGTAAATGGCGATGCCCGAATGTCACTTAATTATCTCGAGCTTCTGTATGATATGGCAGAAGATAATAGTGAAGGGCAGAAGAGCATCACATTACCTTTGCTTGCAGAAGTGGCGGGTGAAAAAGTCGCTCGTTTTGATAACAAAGGGGATATTTGGTACGACTTGATTTCTGCGGTTCATAAATCCATCCGAGGTTCGAACCCTGACGCCGCGCTCTATTGGTCAGCTAGGATGATTGCCGCAGGTTGTGACCCTCTCTATATCGTGCGTCGCTTACTTGCTATCGCTTCTGAAGATATTGGTAATGCCGATCCAAGAGCGATGCAAGTGGCGATGTCTGCTTGGGATTGCTTTACTCGAATTGGTCCTTCTGAAGGTGAAAGGGCGATCGCACAAGCTGTTGTTTACTTAGCGTGTGCACCAAAGAGCAACGCCGTTTATGTCGCGTGGAAAAATGCCATGCTAGACGCCCATAATCAGCCTGAGTATGAAGTTCCTCATCATCTACGTAATGCTCCAACAAGTTTGATGAAAGACATGGGCTATGGCGCGGAATATCGTTATGCTCATGACGAGCCTGGTGCTTATGCGGCAGGAGAAAAATATTTCCCTCCTGAAATAGCCGATACTCGTTACTATTTCCCAACAAATCGAGGTTTAGAGGGGAAAATTGGTGATAAGTTAGATTATCTGGCGGATTTAGACGCAAAAAGCCCACAAAAGCGCTATGAAAAGTAGAGCTTTTTGGATATCGTTACCAAGTATAAAAAATTCTTTAACGGTAGAGTTTCTACCGTATCCTCAAATATAACTAAAGCATAGGATTAGCAATGCTGGATTCTAAATTACTTCGAGCTGAGCTGGATGAAACAGCGGCAAAATTGGCGCGTCGAGGATTTATTCTTGATGTAGAGAAAATTCGTGAACTTGAAGAAAAGCGCAAGTCCCTTCAAATGAAAACTGAAGAGCTGCAAGCGTTACGTAATTCTCGATCGAAGTCCATCGGCCAAGCAAAAGCGAAGGGCGAGCACGAAGAAGCTGAGCGTATCCTTGCAGAAGTCGGTAGCTTAGGTACAGATCTTGATGAAGCAAAAAAAGAGCTTGCTGAACTTCAAGTTAGCCTAGAAGAGATCACAAACGCGATCCCTAACCTTCCGCATGACTCTGTACCAAACGGTAAAGATGAAGATGAGAACGTGGAAATTTCACGTTGGGGTGAGCCAAAAACTTACGACTTCGAAGTGAAAGATCACGTTGATCTTGGTGAAATGTCTGGCGGTTTGGATTTTGCTAGCGCAGTAAAAATCTCAGGTTCTCGCTTTATCGTAATGAAAGGTAAATTTGCACGCCTACACCGTGCTATTGCACAGTTCATGTTAGATCTGCATACCGATACTCATGGTTATACAGAAATGTACGTACCATACCTAGTGAACTCAGACAGCTTGTTTGGTACAGGTCAATTACCAAAATTTGGTGAAGATCTATTCCACACTAGCCCGCTAACTGAGCAAGTGAGTGACGTACCTCTTAAGAAACTATCGCTGATTCCAACTGCGGAAGTTCCAGTAACAAACATGGTGCGCGATACCATCACTGATGAAGCTGAGCTTCCACTTAAAATGACAGCTCATACGCCATGTTTCCGTTCAGAAGCAGGTTCGTACGGCCGTGATACTCGTGGTCTTATCCGTATGCACCAATTCGACAAAGTCGAATTAGTTCAAATTACTAAGCCTGAAGATTCAATGGAAGCATTAGAAGAACTGACTGGCCATGCTGAGAAAGTTCTACAGATGTTAGAACTTCCTTACCGTAAAGTGGTTCTTTGTACTGGTGATATGGGTTTCGGCTCTAGCAAAACTTACGATTTAGAAGTATGGGTACCAGCGCAAGAGACGTACCGTGAAATCTCTTCATGTTCAAACATGGGTGACTTCCAAGCTCGTCGTATGCAAGCTCGTTTCCGTCGTAAAGGCGAGAAGAAGCCTGAACTGGTTCATACATTGAATGGTTCTGGTTTGGCGGTAGGACGTACTATGGTTGCGATTCTTGAAAACAACCAAGAAGCAGATGGCCGTATCGCGGTTCCAACTGTATTACAACCATACATGGGCGGCGCAACGCACATCGGTTAATGCATCGGTTAAAAATATACCGTTGAATGAATAAACAAAAAACCAGCCACGTGCTGGTTTTTTTATATCTGGAGTTTAAGTTTGACGAATATAGGCCTCTCATTAGATAGTAAAACCAGGCGAGACGTGTCCTCTTCTCTAAACAGTGAGGTGTATTTTATAAATAAGGGGAGGTGGGTTTTATTTACGGTACAGTAAGTGATAGTATATGCACCAATATCACGTGAATTGATGATTAGGTGATCAATTCATTAAGCCATCGCAAAGATTTTTACAATAAATACGGAATTTTATTTAGAAAATCGTTATGCACATGAAGGTCAAGATGATCAAAAACATTTTTTTGTGTCTTCTCTTAATTCTTACATCTCAATTTAGTCTAGCTGAAACTAAAAATAATATTGATAACAGCAAGTTACAAACCTTAACCATTGGTTTCCCTTCTCGATATATTGAACCATTAGCGATGGCTGATGAAGATGGCGAAATTGTCGGTTTGCTTCCATCCCTTTTTCGCCGTTATGCAGAACAAGCAGGCTACAAAGTCGAAATACTGCCTTACGCTACTTTCAGCGATGTTATGAATGCATACATCAAAGGTGAACTGGATGTAATGATTGGGGTGACAGCGACATTAGAACGTGAATCCATCATGACGTTTACTGAACCTATGTTTGCGGTGCGTCGTGCTGCTATCAGCGCAACCCCAGTGACGACATACAAAGAGCTTGAAAACAAAACGGTCGCAACAATTAAAGGTTTTGCTGATGAAAGCTTTTTAAGAAACGTTTTACCTAGCGCGAGTTCGTTATCTGTCCCGAGTAACTTAGAAGCGATTCGAACCGTTGCTTTAGGCTTGGCAGATGCTCAAATTGGCGATGGCGTAATGTTATATGAGCATTACAAAAACAGTCCGTACCTGGAAGATGTGGATATGTACATGCTGGATGATCTTCCAGTCGATACACTGTATGTAGGTGTGCCAAAATCTGATAGTGAAATGCTGGAGCGATTGAACCAAGGCATACGTGAAGTGAATGCTTTACCTGAACATGAACGTATTCTTAATCGCTGGTTAGATGAAAGACAGCAAGAATATATTCGTAAAGCCTCATCACTAACGTTATCAAAAGAAGAGCAGCAGTGGATCGATAATCACCCTGTCATTGGCATTGGTGTTGAAAGTGATTGGGCTCCGATTGAAGTCGTTGAAAATGGTGTTTACAAAGGGATCGCAGCGGATGTTCTTGAAGAAGTAAGCCGATTAACAGGGATCAAATTCGATCCGAAATACTACTCAACTCATAGGGAAAGCTACTGGGCATTCCTAGACGGTGAGTTTGAGATGATGTCGTCACTGTCTCCTACCGCTAAACGACGTGAAAAGATGTTATTAAGCCAAGCGTTCATGCGAGAACCTTGGGTACTTATTGGACGCTCAGACGATTATGAGAAAGAGTTGTCATTCGATAACTTAGAGAAAAGTGATGTCATTGGGGTCATTGCGGCAACGTACGGTCAGTCAATGGCTAAAGAGTTTTGTGTAAGCTGTACCGTGCTTGAATACGATAGTGTTTATGATCTTGTTACGGCCCTAAATGAAAGTAAAGTTGATGTCGCAATTAGCTCCTTATTGCTTGCTTCCCCATATCTACAAGGCCAGTATGCCGGCCAATTAAAAGTCATTAATAACATTAATGAACGTTCCTTTATTCCTGTTACTTTTGCTGTGAATAAAGAAAACCAGATTTTACTTAATATCATAAATAAAGCGCTTAGCGTGATACCGCCAAGTAAAATGGTTGAAATTGAAAAAAAATGGATGAGTACTTCATACCAAACTGGAGTACAAACTCAGAAAGTTGTTTTATGGATCTCGATTATTTCAGTGGCATCACTGTTAATTATAGGTGTGGTTTTTTATTGGAACCGTAAGCTACAAGGTGAGGTTCAGCAGAGGGTCGAAGCGGAAACAGAATTAAAACGACGAGTTCAATTTGAACGATCGTTGCTCAATGCCATCCCATTCCCGATTGTGGTAAAAGATGTTGATGGCAATATCGTTACGACTAACCCTGCTATTTCGATGTTGAGTGCCAGTGATGACGATCTTGCTCAGTTTGTTGCTGGTGGTTCTCTTGAAAGTAAAGAACTTGATGAGATCGTTAACCATAGTAGTGAAGACCAGAGAGTTCTCGCGGGCGAAATGCTCCCTCGAATGGAAAAAAATGTCGTTATTGGTGGCAAAGAAAGACAGTTCTCATACTGGAAATGCCCATATCAACTCTCGGAGAGTAGCAGTGCCGACGGTGTTGTTACCATTCTTAATGATGTTACAGAGTTAAGAAATGCAGAGCTAAGAGCTCGTGAAGCTGAACAGCGGGTTCAGTATCTAGCTGATAACGTTAGCGGAGCGGTTATTCAACACGTTCAAAGTAAAGAAGATTTAGATGATCTCAACTTCACATTTGTGAGTGCGGGTATTCAAGAGTTAGTCGGAGTGAGCTCTGAAGAACTCGTCAAGGATCATCGTAAATTCTTAAATGTATTAGATGAACAGCAACGCGATGACTTTATTGCTCATACTAGAGTATGTGCAGATATAGGTTCTATGTCGTATGAACTGCATATTACGTCAGAAGATCGAGATAAATGGTTACACCTTCAGAGTCGAATTACTTCAAATAGTGATCACTTTACGTGGAATACCGTACTGACCGATATCACTGAGCTTAAAAACCAACAAGCCGAGCTAGAGGCCGCAAAAGCAAAAGCCATTGCAGGGACAGAAGCTAAGTCTCGATTCTTGGCGAATATGAGCCATGAAATTCGAACTCCAATCAGCGGAATTATTGGTTTACTGGAAATATTTAGCCAATATCCAATGCGTGATGATGCTCTGAAAGTCCACAGCAGTTTAACAAAATCGGCTGATAACTTGCTGCATATCGTTAATGATATTTTAGACTTCTCGAAAATTGAAGCGGGCAAGTTAACGCTGTCTCCAATCGATGCTGATATCCATTCGATGTTATCTCGAATTACTCAGACACAAGCCAGTCATGCCCATGCTAAAGGGTTAAAATTTGAGTACTGGTTGTCTCCAAAAGTAGCAAGCATTGTTCATGTCGATGATGTTCGCTTGGGGCAGATTCTAAATAATTTCATCAATAATGCGATTAAATTTACTGAAAAAGGGCACATTCGCTTGGCGGTTGATCTGCTGGCACATGAAGGCTCATATCAAACATTGCGTTTTTCTGTATCAGATACTGGTGTGGGAATTAATGAGGATGCTCAAAACAGCTTGTTTATGCCATTTGTTCAAGCGGACGAAAGTACTCAAAGGAAGTTTGGTGGTACAGGCTTAGGTCTATCTATTACTAATGAGCTTGTTGCGCAGATGGGCGGCGAAATTACCGTCGTTAGCCAACTAGGTGAAGGCTCATGCTTTAGCGTGGTTATTCCTGTTAAAGCGATTGAGCAACAAGAGTCGTTGAACTTTAAAGGTGAGAAGAGCCTTGTAGTTGGCGAGTTTAATCAACTTGATGATCTCATTGAGTATATGTCTCACTGTGATGTCAAAATGGACCACGAAGCATTTGATGATAAGAATCAACTTGCTTTTCTAGCATCTCGAAATCGCATCAGTTCATTATTCATTACTCGTTTTGAATACGAGCGTTTAGATTTGAAACACAGCTGGATTAAAAATCAGCTTCCGGGAGTGAAATGTATTGTTCTTGAGAGAAGAAAAGGGATGCTTTCGCCTGAACCTTACGATGGTTTCTGGGCAATGTCTGTTAACCCAATCATTCCAGATCAGCTTTATCACTGCCTAAAAACACCTGTTGCTGTCGGTGCTTCGATGAATGTGGCTGAAAATCAAAACAAGGTGGTTGTTCAAAGTCGTAAAGAAGCGATTGAAAATGGACGACTTATCCTCGTTGCTGAAGATCATCCGATCAACCGCCAAGTGATCATGACCATGCTGTCTCAGTTGGGTTATACCGCTGATGTTGTTAATGATGGTGCTCAAGCGTTTGAAGCATTGCAAAGTGATGAATATGGATTGCTTCTTACAGACTGTCATATGCCTGAAATGGATGGATATGAGTTAACAAAAGCGGTTCGAGCCAAAGAGGGTGCTGAAAGTCGCGAAGCTATGCCAATTATCGCCCTTACTGCGAATGCAATTCAGGGGGAAGATGAGAAGTGTATTGAGCTTGGTATGTCTGCATTTTTATCGAAACCTGTGAGTAAGGTGAAGTTGACTGAAACGCTAGATCATTGGTTACCACAAATTTTGCCAGCACAGGTGGATAATGTTTTCATTGAAGATAATGTAGACGTTGCTGGCGAAAATGATCTAATAGCTCAAGAACATAGCGCAATAGATCAAAAAAGTGCGGACGAATTAGCACTGGCTGCATTTGAGAACGAGTTTGAAGTTGCTGAGCCAGTGCAAGGTAGCGGTTCAGATGACTTATCCGCCATCGATGGTTTTGAGTTTGATTTTGCAGGCGATGATGATTCAGAAGAGACCTTCTGGGGTGAAGAGCACCTCAAGAGTAGTGAAGTGGATAAGCCAGAAGAAGCTTTACTCGATATTCCCGCTATCATTGACATTTTTGGTGATGAAGAAGTGGCCAAAAATATTGCTTTCGATTTTGTAAAAAGTCAGAACGAAGATATGAATCTACTGTTGACCGCATTTGATGAGAAAAATCACTCTGATATACAAGAGATATCACATAGAATGAAAGGTGCAGCTAGAATGCTTGCATGTCACTCTTTTTCAATTCCTCTAGAGCGATTGGAATCTGAGGCTACACATGGGAACGATCTTGTGTACGATGAACTTGAAGCCGAACTCACTTTAAAGCTGGCACAATTGAACGCTGAAGCTGAACAAATTGTTTAATAGGATATCTATGAAGTTATTGAAAAACATGGATCTATTGGTTGTTGATGATAGCGATATTATCTGTAAATCTAGCCGTATCCTATTGACTAAAATTGGCTTTAATCGAGACAAAATTCGTTTGGTAGGTCAGGCGAATAGAGCCGTGCTAGAGTGCCGAGTCACGGCCTTCGACATTCTAATTGTTGACTATAATTTAGGTGAAGGAAGCACGGGCCTCCAGTTATTAGAAAGGCTTTATCACGAGAAACTGCTTGCACACGATCCGATCATTTTGATTGTCACTGCTGACAATTCAGCAACTGTAATTCGTAGCTTTTCTGAGTTTGAACCAAGTGGTTTTATCGTTAAACCACTGAGAGTAGATGTACTCACAGAATCATTGAAAGCCTGCATGGATGAAAAAGCATTCATCACACGAGTAGTTGATAGTTATCATCAAGCGGGTTTATCAGAGGCTCTACCGACGTTAAAAGAAGCGAAGAGTAAGAAAATATACAATTTAGCGTTAACCAAATTGTGTAGTGAAATTATATCGGTAGGTGAAGATGATATCGCATCACGATTATTGGTGAATTACATAAAAGCCAATAGTTATGTTCGCGCGCATATTATGTACGTTGACTTAATGCTGAAGGCGGGCAATATCGAAGAGGCGGAGAAAGTATTGCTGCCCCTACGTAAAGCTAATCGCTTCTCTGTTCCTGTGCTTGAATTAGAGTGTCGTTTTCAGTTTGAAAAGGGCATGTATGAACAAGCTGCGGAGAGTATGCTGCATTTACATAAAATGTCGCCGCAAAGGCTTCCTCGTTTGTATGCTCTGATTTTGCAGCATGTTGGATTTCTTGCTAACGAAAATATCTCGAAGTTAATTCAGGAGCTTGCCTTTAAATCTAGCCATTCAATTTGGGAAGAACCAAACCTGTACTTTTTGCTTAGTTGGATCCTTTTACAAGAAGCTGAGTTTAGTAACCGTTCTACCAGTGAAATCTGGGGTATGTTAACTCGGAACAAAAAGTTTACTAAGCCGGATAACTCCCTGCAAAGTCGTTTAGGGGTATGGTCTTTAGCAAACAGCGGCCAATATTCTGCTGCATATGAGTTACTGCAATCCTGCGAAGAAGTTGAAGAGTGTTTCGAGACTCTCTTTGTGGCATATCATACGCTGCATGTTCTAGGTATGTGGCAAGAAATGCAGAGTACTTTGCAAAAGTTAGTTGCGGTATCAGATCAAGAGCCTCAATCGCTTTTGCGAGATATCCAAAACAAAATGGCTAAAAAGTTGATTGCAGATTGGCGCAGTCAGAAAAGTACATTAGTCACATTCCCTAAATCATTCGATGGTTTACCAATTGAGTATTTATTCAAGCTATGGGGTGACTACCGGTTCAATATAAAAGTTGCAGAACAGATTGTTAGTCATGATGACTATAAACAGCAAGAAGGAATTGCAGGTAATAAATCGCTATTTAAAGAAGTTAATTTAACAATTGAGCAGAACAAAAAATTAATAGAAGAGTAAATTAATTTATTACTTTCTATATTTTTGCTCGTATATATGGATAACCATAAATGTCTAAACGTATTCTTGTCATTGAAGATCATAACTTTCAAAGAATGGCGCTTCTCGCCTTATTGAAACAGTTTGATCATGTCGAAGCTGAAGGTGTCGGAAGTGCGCAGGAAGCGTTAGATTTAATCGAAATACAGACTCCAGATATGGTGATCTGCGATTTAAATATGCCAGGTATTGATGGTATCACGCTATTAAGGTTACTTGCTGAAGCGGATTATGGTGGTGAAGTCATCATATCGAGTGCGGTAACGGAAGTCGTTTTAAAAGCAGCGGGTCGAATGTGTACGGCTTACAACATGAACCTATTAGGGGCGATCAGCAAGCCGATCAATAAAGTAAAGCTTGATGCCATATTAAATCAAAATTTAAAGCCTAAGCACTACTTCTCAAAACCGTTGCCTGACTTTAGCCGTGAAGACATACTTGAAGCATTAGATAAAGAGCAGTTCATCCCTTTCTATCAGCCTCTCATTAAATTCGAAACGGGTGAGTGGCTAGAGTCTGAGGCTTTGGTTCGTTGGGACCATCCTGAGCACGGTTTGTTATCTCCGATATTTTTTGTTGAAAAGATCATTAAATATGGGCTTTCAACAAAACTGACCCTGCTGTTATTAAAGTGCGCATTGCGTGACTTGCCAACCCTAGGAAACCGTCGTGTGGCGATCAATATCACCGCGCAAGACCTTATGGATGCGAGTTTTGTTGATACTGTATTGGCGTTACAGGTAGAGCACCCATCGTTGCCTCAGCGATTAAGGTTTGAATTGACCGAAACTGATATGATTGAGCATCTTGGTTATACGCTTTCTTCTGCTATCCGTTTATGCATGAAGGGATTTGAGCTCGCAATTGATGATTTTGGAACGGGTTACTCTTCAATGCAGCTTTTAGATGACATGCCTTTTACTGAATTAAAGATTGATTTAAGTTTCGTACAGAAGATGTTGGTGAGTCGCAGTGCTGAATCTATTGTTGCCGCTAGCCTATTTTTGGCAAAAAAACTGGGTATGGAAACCGTATCAGAAGGCATCGAAACCCGAGAAGTATGGATGCATTTACGTTCGATTACTGATGGCATGGGGCAGGGCTACTTTATGAGTCGACCTTTACCTCTTCATGAACTTGAGCAATGGCATCAAGATTGGCAGGTTCGTGTTAAAGATGAAGATCTATTGTCTGGTCCGTTTGCTTGTAAAATGGGTAAATGTTAGTGCAGTAATACTTTAAACGAATATGAAAAGAGCCGTGAATGATTCGCGGCTCTTTTTGTTTATACCGCTCTTATTTTGAGGCGAAACATTGGTCATCATTTAAGGCAGAATCAATGGCATGAATTAATGCCTCGATATGCTCTGGTTGGCTTATATAAGGTGGCATCATGTAGATGAGTTTACCAAATGGGCGGATCCAAACACCATGTTCCACAAATAGAGCTTGAATATTTTCCATGTTAACTGGGCGATGAGTTTCAACGACTCCGATAGCTCCAAGCCAACGAACATCTTTCACTAACTCATGTTTTGTTAGTGGCGGTAGCTGTTTTGAAAATTGCTCTTCAATCATCTTTGTCTGTTTTTGCCAGTTACCTTGCTCAATCAGATCCAGACTTGCAGAAGCCACTGAGCAAGCCAGCGGATTTCCCATAAAAGTAGGGCCGTGCATAAAACAACCTGCTTCGCCTCCGCATACCGTGTCTGCGACTTGTTTGCTCGCTAAAGTGGCTGATAGTGTCATATAGCCACCAGTCAATGCCTTACCTACACACATTATATCCGGTTGAATTCCAGAGTGTTCACTAGCAAACAGTTTACCTGTACGTCCGAACCCAGTCGCGATTTCATCTAAAATCAGCAGTACATTGTACTCATCACACAATAAGCGTACTTGTTTGAGAAACTCAGGATGATAAATATGCATCCCCCCCGCACCTTGAACAATGGGCTCTAAAATAACAGCGGCTATTTGCGAGTGGTGGTCGGTGATTTTCTGCTTAAAATCGTCAATATCAGTCTCATCCCACGGCTGCCAATATTCCGTTTTTGGCGAGTTTGCAAAAATATGTTCAGGTAAAAAACCTTTATAGAGGCTATGCATTGAGTTGTTAGGATCAGTCACTGACATCGCCGCGAAAGTATCCCCGTGATAGCCGTCTCTTAATGTCAGGAACTTTGGTCGCTGCTCCCCTTTAGCATGCCAGTACTGTAGGGCCATTTTTAAACTCACTTCTACAGCGACCGAACCGGAATCGGCAAGGAAAACATGTTCAAGATTATCAGGGGCAAGTTTAAGCAGTTTTTTGCAGGTATCGATTGCAGGTTGATGAGTGATACCACCAAACATGACATGAGATATTTTATCGATCTGCTGGTGGGCGGCTTGGTTAAGGTGAGGATGGTTGTAACCGTGAATGGCAGACCACCAAGAAGACATACCATCAATAAGTCGTTTACCGTTCTCAAGTTCAATGAATACGCCATCAGCATTTGTGACAGGATAGCAAGTGAGCGGGTTCAGTGTTGATGTATAAGGGTGCCAGATGTGTTGACGGTCAAATTCGAGATCCATAGCCATTCCATAATGCATTGTGTAAATATTAATCACTTGTAAACTTGTGTTTTTGTTGATCGTTGACAGTCTACTGTTTGTCGGTAGACTAGCCAAGTAGCAATGCACATATTATTAAAATATCAATAGTGGAATAAGGATCGGCACGTGGAAGTTCGTCATGACTGGACAGTAGAAGAAGTTCGAAAGCTTTTGGATAAGCCTTTTATGGATTTGTTGTTTGAAGCGCAAGTTATCCACCGTCAACATCAACAGCATAATCACGTTCAAGTGAGCACTCTATTATCTATTAAAACGGGCGCTTGTCCTGAAGATTGTAAGTACTGCCCACAAAGTGCTCACTATCGTACCGATGTCGATCGTGAAAGATTAATGGAAGTTGAACGCGTGTTAGATGCCGCTGAAAAAGCGAAGAAAGCAGGTTCAACACGCTTCTGCATGGGCGCGGCATGGAAAAATCCAAAAGAGCGTGATATGCCACACTTGATGGAAATGATCAAAGGTGTGAAAGGGATGGGTTTAGAGACCTGTATGACGCTAGGGATGCTGACCCCAGACCAAGCTGAAGAGTTGGCAACAGCTGGTTTGGATTACTACAATCACAACCTTGATACGTCACCTGAATTTTATGGCAGCATCATTACCACGCGTACTTACCAAGATCGCTTAGATACACTTTCCCACGTTCGTGATGCGGGAATGAAAATTTGTTCTGGCGGTATTATTGGTATGGGTGAAAGCACTAATGATCGCGCAGGACTACTGGTTGAGCTTGCTAACTTGCCAGTGCAGCCTGAGAGTGTGCCAATCAATATGCTGGTCAAAGTCAAAGGCACGCCAATGGAAAACGTTGATGACGTTGAACCATTTGATTTCATTAAGTTGATCGCAATTGCTCGAATCATGATGCCGAAATCAGCAGTACGTTTGTCTGCTGGCCGAGAAAACATGAATGAGCAGATGCAAACTCTGTGCTTCATGGCCGGTGCTAACTCAATATTTTACGGATGTAAGCTACTTACGACACCAAATCCAGATGAAGATAGTGATATGCAGCTATTTAAAAAGCTGGGTATTAATAGTGAGCAAGTAAGCCAAAAACCGGATGAAATTCAAGAGAACGACTTACTTGATCAAGTCGTTGAACGTGTCGCTTCACGTCCTTCGAAAGACGACATTTTTTATGATGCCAGCGTTTAGTTCACGCATTAAATTCGCCCTTGAGCAGAGACGTAATCAAGGGCTCACTCGCGTGTTGCAGCCAATGTCATCGGGTAATCAAACGCGCTTTGTGCATGATGGCAAGCCATTTATTAATTTCTCTAATAACGACTATTTAGGGCTCGCTGGCGATCCTGAATTGATTCGAGCTTGGAAGGAAGGGCTTGATCAATTTGGAGCCGGGAGTGGCGCATCACCGCTAGTCACGGGGTTTAGTTCCGCTCATCAGAACCTTGAATCCAAGCTTTGTGAATGGCTAGGTTTTGAAAGGGCCATTCTTTTCAATTCAGGGTTTAGTGCTAATCAAGCGTTGATATTCTCCTTACTTGATAAGCAAGATATCCTGATTCAGGACAAATTAAATCACGCATCGTTGATGGAAGCCGGGATGTTATCGGCTGCAAGCTTAAAGAGATTTAGACATAACGATACAAAACACCTTTCATCAATACTGGCGGCATCAGATAGTGCGCTTGTGGTGACAGAAGGCGTGTTTAGTATGGATGGCGATACCGCTCCTCTTAAACCAATTAAAACGTTGTGTGAACAAAATAACGCATGGTTAGCGGTCGACGATGCCCATGGTATCGGTATACATGGCGAGAATGGCGCAGGGAGCTGCTCACAAGTAGATGTTAAACCTGATTTATTAGTGGTGACCTTTGGAAAAGCGGTCGGGCTTTCAGGGGCAGCGATACTATGCAGTGCAGAAGTTGGTGATTACTTGACTCAGTTTGCAAGACATCACGTTTATTCAACAGCACTTCCTCCCGCTCAGGCTCATGCAATCAGTCATGCGATTTCCATGATTCAGTCTCAACAATGGCGAAGAGATAAGTTAAGTGACTTGCAAGAGTTGTATTCAGAGAGATTGGCTGGACTGGCAGGCTTTACCGAGACGATAACGCCTATTAAACCATTTATCTGTGGATCATCGGATCAAGCCGTAGGGATTGCGAACGGTTTAAAAGACAAAGGGTTATGGGTAACGGCTATTCGCCCTCCAACGGTTCCTAACGGGCTAGCGAGACTAAGAATTACCTTAACCGCTAAGCATACCAACAGTGATATTTTGGCTTTAGCCGAAGCGATCACCGCAGCCGTAGAGATCCATAATCAATGAAATGTGAAGTGTTAATGGATTCACCAGTGATCAATAAAAAACCAATACAAGATAAAACGGCGATCGCTCAAGCTTTTGGTAAAGCCGCTGAATCTTATGATAAGCATGCAGAATTTCAACGAGATGTCGGTCAGCGATTACTTGATAAATTGCCACAGGACCTAACTGGTCTGGCAGTTTTAGACTTAGGTTGTGGAACGGGATATTTCTCTTATGAATTAGCCAAACGAGGCGCAAAGGTGACGTGTGCTGACTTGTCACAGGCGATGCTCCAACAAGCAGAAATAAGGTGTGGATCGATGGTTTCCGACTATCGACATGCGGATGCTGAATGTCTACCGTTTGATGACGACTCTTTCGATGTCGTCTTTTCCAGCTTAGCGCTTCAGTGGTGTGATGACTTATCAGTACCACTGCGCGAAATTAAGCGTGTCACTAAATCTAGTGGTCACTGCGTATTTTCAACACTAATTAAGGGATCGTTATTTGAACTAAGCCAAGCGTGGTCAAAAATTGATACATATCAACACGTGAATGAGTTTATTTGTATCAATCAGGTAAAAATTGCGTTAGCGCAATCTTACTGCTTGAAGCATCAATTAGACTTGCCCTCCATCACAGTTTGGTACGATACCGCTTTTGAATTAATGCGTGATCTTAAGGGGATTGGTGCGAACCACGTAAGCGGACGCTCACATGGTTTGACCAGTCGCAAAGTATTACAGCAAGTTGAACATGAATACCGAGAGTTTCAAAACCAACAAGGTCTTTTACCAGCAACATATCAAGTTTGTTTAGGGGTTATTAATCTATGATTGATGCATTTTTTATTGCAGGTACGGATACCGAAGTAGGTAAAACAGTCGGTTCAAAGGCTATTTTACAGGCACTAGCTGCCAAAGGTTTATCGACGGTTGGCTACAAGCCAGTTGCTGCCGGAAGTAAAAAAACTGAACAAGGGCTGCGTAACTCAGACGCGCTGCATTTACAGCAAGCGGCGACCAATGACGTAGCATATGAAGATGTAAATCCATACGCTTTATTGCTGCCGTGCTCTCCACATATTGCTGCTAAGCATGAAGATGTGACCATTGAATATCCTTTGTTAAGTGAGAAACTTGCTCAACATAAAGAGATTTCAGACATTGTACTGGTTGAAGGTGCTGGTGGCTGGAGAGTTCCTATTTCGGATACTGAATGCTTGTCGACTTGGGTAAAACAAGAGAAATTGCCAGTTGTTCTTGTTGTGGGTATCAAGCTAGGCTGCTTGAGCCATGCCATGCTAACGGCTGAAACTATCATTGCTGATGGTTTAAATCTTGTGGGTTGGGTGGCTAACCGTATTAATCCAGGTACTGAGCATTACGCAGATATTATCGGCATGTTGGAAGATAAGATTGATGCACCTAAACTTGGTGAAATTCCTTATGTACCAAATGTTAAGTCGAGAGATATTGGCAAATACATTAATGTCGATCCCATTCTAGCTTTAGCGTAAGTCTCGCTTTGGCATAAATCTTAGACAAATAAAAAGGGCTACGTGATTCGTAGCCCTTTTTTTGTCGTTAAATTCCGTCTTAAATCGATGATAACGGTTACTTGTCGTTAGTTAGCCCCATAAGAGCTTGTTGCATTTCACTGATCTGTTGCTGGGTGTGCGTATCAGTTTTTATGCCAAGTTGCTGTTTTGCTTCATCTTCGGATATACCTAAGTGGCAGCAGAGTAGGTCAATTGCCATCTCAAAATTAGTGCCTTCAACCATGATCTTATCCTTTCCTTGCGCTTGGGGTATGTTTCGTATATCACTAATAGACTGAATCTAACCCTATTGTTACCACATCTCAATAAGACCAAAGTCTAAGGAGTTTAGTGAACAGAGAAACGTCAGTAATTAAATGTTTCAATTTACTACTTAACCTTGTTTTCCAAATCTAAGACTATATGTATATATTCATCGTGTGTGAGAGCTATACTCCACGTATAACATAAAAATAAGAAGTTTCCTTCGGAGAAAAGTAATGAAACGAGTAATGTTGTTCTTAGCAACCAACCTAGCGGTTGTGATGGTGCTGAGTGTTGTTCTGAATATTGTTTATGCTGTCACTGGGATGCAACCAGGTAGTCTTTCTGGTCTGCTACTAATGGCGGCAGTGTTTGGCTTTGGTGGTTCTTTTATCTCTTTGCTGATGTCAAAGAAAATGGCACTGCGTTCAGTGGGCGGTTCTGTTATTGAAAGTCCTCGCAATGAAACGGAACATTGGCTGATGGAAACCGTGAGCCGTCAAGCGCAGCAAGTGGGTATTGGGATGCCAACCGTGGCGATTTATGACTCTCCAGACATTAATGCCTTTGCAACAGGTGCGAAGCGTGATGATTCATTAGTCGCGGTTTCAACAGGTTTGCTGCATAGCATGACTCGTGATGAGGCAGAAGCGGTATTAGCGCATGAAGTGAGCCATATTGCTAATGGGGATATGGTGACGATGACACTGATGCAAGGTGTGGTTAATACCTTTGTTATCTTCTTATCCCGCTTTATTGCCAACATTGTCGCATCTAATGATAGCGAAGAGGGCGAAGGCGGAAGCAACATGATGGTATATTTTGGTGTTTCAATGGTACTAGAATTGGTCTTCGGCTTCTTAGCAAGCTTCATTACAATGTGGTACAGCCGTCATCGTGAGTTTCATGCCGATGCAGGTGCTGCGCAATTAGTGGGCAAGCAGAAAATGATCGCCGCATTAGAACGATTGAAGGTAAGCCATGAGCCACAACTTGAAGGGTCAATGATGGCATTTGGTATCAATGGTAAGCGTTCAATGACGGAGTTGCTGATGAGTCACCCTCCACTTGATAAGCGAATTGAATCATTACGTAATATGTAAAACATAACGTGATCTAAATAAATTAAATACAAAGGCTTGGTTACTGACCAAGCCTTTTTTGTGCCTATTAGATGTGAATAAGGAAAATACTTGTACAATTATTTTTTTGTACAATCTAAATTCTTGTACTAACTTATACATAATGATTTTTTGTATAAGAGTGGTGTGGCGATGAATATTGAAGTCGTGAGTGATATTTATCAGAAGTTAAGCCGAGACAACTTACATCTGCTGGATGGTATTTACCATGAAGATGTCATTTTTGAAGATGCAGCACATCGGCTGGAAGGTTGGAATGAATTGTTAGGTTACTTTGAATCGCTCTATCAAAATGTCCATCGATGCGACTTTGATATCCATACTCAGCAGCAAGTGGGAGATTCTGGGTTTCTAACTTGGTCAATGTCGTTGCAACACCCTAAGCTACAAGGTGGCCAAACCGTTACCGTCAATGGAGCCAGTCACTTAAAATTTCAGAATGATAAAGTGATTTATCACCGCGATTATTTTGACCTCGGAGAGATGATCTACGAAAACATTCCTCTGCTGGGAAGCGTTATTCGTTCAATCAAACAGAGGTTGGGCCAATGAAAAGTCATAACCTTAGCGTTTTTATTACAGGGGCAACCTCTGGGATTGGTGAGCAACTCGCTTTAGATTATGCCTCGCAAGGATGGCACGTTTATGCATGTGGGCGTAATCAAGAAAAGCTCAATAGCCTTGTCACATCAGGGCACAACATTACGCCATTGTGTTTTGATATTACCGATTTAGATCAGACCAAACAGAGGCTAGGGACGTTAGATATAACAACCTCTCTTTGGATAATGAATGCAGGTGATTGCGAATATATAGATAAAGGCATTATAGATGCTCAACTTATGGCAAGAGTGATGAGCGTGAATGTTATCGGACTGGCGAACTGCATCGAATCAATCCAAGGGTATTTTAAGCCTAATGATCGATTGGTGATTGTGGGGTCAATAGCCAGTGAAGTCGCTCTACCTAGGGCGGAAGTCTATGGCGCATCAAAAGCCGCAGTGAGCTATTTTGCTCGAAGCTTATCACTTAGTTTGAGTCCAAAAGGTGTTGACGTTTTGACGGTGTATCCCGGCTTTGTTCAAACACCTTTGACGGCTAAAAATGATTTTCCTATGCCAATGTTAATCTCTGTCGAACAAGCCTCGAAAGCGATTCGCAATGGGGTAGAAAGAGGATGTAAAACGATCTATTTCCCTAAGCGATTTACTTATTTTCTACGAATGATTTCACTTCTGCCTTACCACTGGCAAACCATTTTAGTTTCTAAATTAATAAAAGATTAAAGGAGTTAATGATGAAAATTGCCATTATAGGGTGTGGGATCTCAGGGTTAACCTGTGGCTACCATCTTCACAAGCATCACGATATAACCTTGTTTGAAGCGAATGATTACATTGGTGGACACACTGCAACCGTGGATGTGACGGTTGGGGGAAAGTCATACGCGATCGATACGGGGTTTATTGTCTACAACGATCGAACCTATCCGCATTTTATTAAGATGATGGATGACATTGGGGTGAAAGGAAGCCCGACTCAAATGAGCTTTAGCGTTCGAAATGACGCGAATGGTTTGGAGTATAACGGGCACACTTTAACATCGTTATTTGCTCAAAAACGAAATTGGTTTAATCCGAAATTTTACGGTTTTATTGGTGAGATACTCAGATTTAATAAGCTAGCGAAACTCAGCGTTGATGATTTATCTTGTGATAGTCAAACGTTAGACATGTTTTTGAAAAAAAATGGTTTTAGTGACTATTTCTGCACTAACTACATCCTTCCAATGGGAGCGGCAATCTGGTCATCGACCTTAGCTGACATGCGCTCATTCCCACTTCGTTTTTTCTTGCAGTTCTTTCTTAATCACGGGTTACTTGATGTGGTAAACCGACCACAGTGGTATGTGATAGAAGGAGGCTCTAGAGCATATATCGAGCCTTTAACCAGAGGGTTCTCAGCCAATATTCGACTTAATAGCCCTGTCACTTCGGTTCGTCGAGATGCCGTTGGAGTCACCTTGGAAGTGAACGGTAAGCATGAATTTTATGATCAGGTGATCTTTGCTTGTCACAGCGATCAAGCAATGAAAATGATTGCCGATCCGACACCGCTAGAGTTGGACATTTTAGGGAAGATGGAATATCAAGCGAACGAGGTGACCTTGCATACCGATATTAACCTGCTTCCCAAAAGAAAAGCAGCCTGGGCATCTTGGAATTACGTACTTGATGAATCCGATCAAGAGCAGTGTCGATTACCTTCGCTGACGTATAACATGAATATCCTTCAACACATATCTGCCCCTGAAACATTTTGTGTGTCATTAAACAGCAGTGACAATATTAAAGAAGAACGAATTCTACGACGTTTTACCTATCACCACCCCGTGTTCACCACTAACACGATTGAAGCGCAACGCCGCCGACATGAAATCAATGGGCAATATCATACTTGGTTTTGTGGTGCATATTGGCATAACGGTTTTCATGAAGATGGAGTGAGGAGTGCTGTTGATGTGGTAAACGAACTATTTGATCAATGTAGTCAGGACAGTAGCTCTCATCAGCAGGGAGTGGCTTAACATGAGTGGTCAATATTCAAGCCAGTTGATGGTAGGGCATGTTCAACACCGTCGATTTTCACCGGTATTGCATTCTCTTCGTTACCCGCTTTTTATGCCATGCATTGATATTGATGAGTTGCCAGTATTGGAAAAAAACATCTGGGGATTCGGATCGCGTTGGTGGCACTGGGCGCAATTTCGTCGGAGTGATTATCTTGGATCGGGTTGTTTAAAAAAAGCGGTCCAAATGAAAGTGTCTGAGTTAACCGGAGTGACATTATCGGGAAAAGTGCTAGCAATCTGTCATTTGAGATATTTAGGGATCTATTTCAGTCCTGTGAATTTTTACTATTTATTTGATGAAGATAACCATTGGCAGTACATGCTGGCGGAGGTGAGTAACACGCCATGGAATGAGCGGCATTACTACGCCATTCCTGCCGAACCCGGTGACAATGAACTGCACTGGCAACATCAAAAATCATTTCATGTGTCTCCGTTTAATCCGATGGATCAAAAATACGTTTGGAAGTTAAAGCCTGTAGACAAGCGTTTGATGATCCACCTGGAGTGTCATCGCGAGAGAAAAGAGTTCGAGGCGACACTCGCTATGAAACCGCAGTCTTTTAGCTCCTCCAACCTTATACGTCTATTAATCCGCACCCCAGTGATGGCGATAAAAGTGGTACTCGGTATCTATTGGCATGCGCTCAAATTGTGGCTAAAGGGCGCGCCGTTTTATGGACACTCAGTTATACGCAAGAAGGCAACAACGCAAGAAAACAACATAGACGCGCTAGATAACACATTAGTAAGTAAAGGAAAAAGTAAAGATAAGGAGAAATCATCATGTTAGATGCTTCATCACTGAATATTCACAAAACTCAATCTTACCTGCAAAGAGTGACAAGGGATGGTTTACTTAAATGCCTGCAACATCTTGAAGTGGGCAGCTTAACCCTTATCGAATCTTATACAAGTAGTCGTGAATCAGTAAGTCATACTTTTGGCTTACCAAGAAAAGGCGAACCAAACGCGACGATTGAAATCAATCATCCAGACTTTTATGTTCGTCTAATGAAAGGAGGCAGTATTGCCGCAGGTGAAGCGTACATCGATGGTTGGTGGGAGAGTCCAAATTTAACGGATTTAATGCAGTTGATGGCACTTAATATGAGCGCTCTCGACAGTATTGAATCAAAAAGTAGTTGGGTGAGCTCTGTAGTGCATAAGCTGAGTCATTGGTTTAACCGTAACAGCGTTGCACAATCACAAAAAAATATTCACGCGCATTATGATTTAGGGAATGCACTTTATGAAACATTCCTCGATGAAAAAATGCTCTACTCCTCTGCATTATATAGCGGCTCAAACAATACTTTAGAAGCGGCTCAAATTAATAAAATGGAAAGGCTATGCCAGCAGCTGCAATTACAAGCAAGTGATCATGTTATAGAAATTGGCACAGGATGGGGGGCGATGGCCATTTATATGGCAGAAAAATATGGGTGCAGAGTGACAACCACAACGATATCTGAAGAGCAGTTTCACTATGCTCAAGATAAAATACGAAGTGCAGGCTTAGAAGATCAGATTACGCTTTTAAAGCAGGATTATCGGGTGCTTGAAGGTGAGTTTGATAAGTTAGTCTCAATTGAAATGATTGAAGCCGTAGGGAAATCGTATTTACCATCATACATAAAAAAATGTCAGTCACTTCTAAAGCCAAATGGATTGATGGCGATCCAAGCGATTACCATTGCCGACCAAAGGTACCAGTCTTATAGCAATAGCGTTGATTTTATTCAGAAATATATATTTCCGGGCGGATTTCTACCATCCATCACTTGCCTGTCCAGTGCGACGACTAAGTACAGTGATTTAATCATTAGAGATTTATTTGATATTGGATTGGACTACGCCAAAACATTAAAAGATTGGCAGATTCGATTTAATCTTGCAGAGCCTAGATTACGAGAGCTTGGCTACGATGAACCATTTATTCGGATGTGGCGATATTATTTATGCTATTGCGAAGGTGGGTTTTTAGCGAGAAGTATCAGTACTATTCATCTCACACTTCAAAGACCACAAGTATGAGAATTTTTTTAATTTCGACCTGGTTTCAAGTGCTCTGGTTTATGGCTGTTCTGGGGCAAGGAGATTGGATCAGTTGGTTAGTGGTCAGCGTGGTCATCACTTTTGTATTATCGTGTAGATATCAAGGCTTGCCTATTTGGTCTTGTTTCAGTATTGCGATACTTGGCGTTATTTTCGACAGCGTTAATTCACTCATTGGTGTATTGGTGTTTGATGATCAATATATCCCTGTGTGGCTAGTTTTGCTCTGGGCTGGATACGCATGGTATGCCTTCCAGCTCTATCCATTAATTCGAGACTATTTGCGAGGTGGCATTATTTTTGTTGGAGCTATCGCGGGTGGCTTAAGTTATTACGCAGGAGAACAACTCGGGGCGGTGATGTTTGGGTTTGATCCATTCAGCAGTGTATTAGTATTGATGATTGAATGGGCCATTGTTATATGGGTGACGTTGAAGGTTTATGATCATGGTAATCAAAAAATTAAATATCAACTGTAGCGAGCATGTGGCTTCGAATAATCCAACAAGAAAAGGGTTATCGCTATTCCTGTTTTTTAGTGCCTTGCTTTTTTGTGAAAAAACATTATCAAGCAGCGGAACGTCAAGTATATCGATAGTCGAAAAGCCTGTAACTCACACTACCTTAACAAACTGGGAGTCGTGGAAAAAAATAGGAGAGGCTCAGCTCTCTTGGCTATTTTTCGATGTCTATAAATCGACCTTATACAGTCCAACAGGACGATACATTCAAGCGAGGGATATCACTCCTCATCCCATCGCGTTAGATATCAAATACCAAAGAACTATATCCAAGAAGCAGTTATTAGATGCAACGGAGGAGCAATGGAATGAGCTGAAATACCCTCAAGACAAACAAATAGAGTGGCTAGAGATATTAGGGACAATATTTCCGAATCTTAAAGAGGGCGATCGGTTGGTGTACGTCACCGATGGCGAATTAGGAAAAATGTACTTTATCGAAGCGATGTCTGAATCCGATGTTACTCGTCAAAAAGAGGTTGATCGTGAAACAGAGGCTATTAGTAAGAAAAATGCTATTGGTGACAAAAAAATTATTGGCGACAAAAAGGTCATTGGTGAAATAGCAGATGAAGAGCTCAATGATGCTTTTCTTGCCATTTGGTTATCCCCAAAAAGTTCATATCCAGATTTACGTTCACAGCTTATAGGAGCAAGCCAATGATGATTAAATGGAAGGTTTTAAAGCTTTCACTGCTTATTTTCTGTGTTTCAGGCCTCGGTGGTTGTTCATCCGAAATAAGTGATTACCAAGCAAGTACCCCAAAATTTGAGTTGTTTGAATACTTTTCTGGGAACACTCAGGCTTGGGGGATGGTTCAAGACTATAAAGGCGTTCAGACTCGTCGATTTACGGTTTCCTTATTCGGAGAAGTAGAAGACAGAACACTGACATTGACTGAAGACTTTGTATTTGATGATGGAGAAGTTTCACAACGAATATGGGTAATCACGCGTTTGGATGATGGAACATATCAAGGAGAAGCGGATGATATTATCGGCTATGCGATTGGTCAGGAGAGTGGTAACGCACTTTGGTGGCAGTATGACTTCGAACTAAAAATGGAGGACTCAACGGTGACCGTCTTCTTTGATGATTGGTTGTATCGACAGGACGAAAAACGAGTATTTAATGTCACTAGCATTAAGAAGTTTGGCATTGAAGTAGGGAAGGTCACTCTCTTTTTTGAAAAAATCTAATACCAAACATAGAAAAGGCTCCACTTAAGGAACCTTTTTTATACATTGAGTACATTCAATTAAGCCAGGCCTAAAGGAACCTATGCCCAATCGAACTTATGCCTCATATTCATTACAGCTTATCAGTTAACTCAATCGCTTGGCCGATGTAGTTCGCTGGAGTCATTTCTTTTAGACGAACTTTTTCATCTTCAGGGATTTCTAAACCATCGATGAATGTACGCATACCTTCGCCGTCTACACGTTTACCACGAGTCAGTTCTTTTAGTTTTTCGTATGGTTTCTCGATACCGTAACGACGCATGACTGTTTGTACTGGTTCTGCAAGAACTTCCCAGTTTTTGTCTAGTTCAGCTTCAAGCGCTGCTTGGTTGATTTCAAGCTTGCTGATGCCTTTTAGAGTCGAGGTGTATGCGATGATTGCATAACCACAACCAACACCTAAGTTACGAAGAACTGTAGAGTCAGTAAGGTCACGCTGCCAGCGAGAGACAGGAAGCTTTTGAGCTAGGTGGCTGAAGATTGCGTTCGCAAGGCCTAAGTTACCTTCTGAGTTTTCAAAATCGATTGGGTTAACTTTATGCGGCATTGTTGAAGAGCCGATTTCGCCAGCAATCGTTTTTTGTTTGAAGTGACCAAGAGCAATGTAGCCCCAAACATCACGATCAAAATCAAGAAGGATTGTGTTGAATCGTGCAATCGCGTCAAATAGTTCAGCAATGTAATCGTGAGGTTCAATTTGCGTTGTGTATGGATTCCAATTAACGCCTAGAGATTCAGTGATGAATTCTTCGCTAAATGCATGCCAGTCTACATCTGGGTAAGCAGAAAGGTGAGCGTTGTAGTTACCCACTGCGCCGTTAATTTTCGCTAGGATCTCAACGTTTTCGATCTGTTTGAATTGACGCTCCATACGATACGCCACGTTAGCCATCTCTTTACCCATAGTTGATGGAGAAGCAGGCTGTCCGTGCGTACGTGAAAGAAGAGGAACATCGCGGTATTCGTTAGCTAAAGCTTTAATCGCATCGATAACGTTACGGATCTCAGGAAGAATAACCGTATCACGCGCTTCTTTTAGCATTAGGGCGTGTGACGTGTTGTTGATGTCTTCAGAAGTACAAGCAAAGTGGATGAATTCATTGATAGCGTGCAGTTCTGGAACGTCTGCTACTTTTTCTTTTAGGAAATATTCAACGGCTTTAACATCATGGTTCGTTGTGCGTTCAATCTCTTTGATACGCATAGCGTCTTCTTCACTGAAGTTTGCTGCGATGTTATCTAAGAATTGATTCGCTTCAGCACTTAATGTAGCCACTTCCGCAATCGATTGCGTCGCGGCTAATTTTTGTAACCAACGAACTTCAACAACAGTACGGTACTTCAGCAAGCCGTACTCACTAAAGATGCTGCGTAAAGAAATTGTTTTACTTCCGTAGCGACCGTCTACAGGTGAAACAGCAGTTAATGCTGACAATTCCATGTGAATCTCCTAGATATGTAAATAAAAGTTGGGGTGTATAAAAAAGTAGCTCGCCAATCCAGGCGAGCTTTGCTTACATTCGAGCTAATAAAATTTGTGCTTGTTCTACCATTTTCTTACGAGAAAAAACCAAATGGAGGCGACGACCACCCACTTGACGCCAAAGAACAGCGCTGCGAATACCGGATAAAAGCAGTGCACGGACTTTATGTTGATTGGACGTTTGCTGTAATACTGATGGTGTGCCATTTACTTGAATTCGAGGCCCGATAGGACTCACAACGTCTAAGTAAATGCTCGCAATATTGCTGATCATCTGTTCATCAAGCAGATCATAGTGCTCTAGTTGACGTTCCACCATTTGGATACGATCGCCAAGTTGTGACATGGTGTCATTACGAGCACTTAATTTACGTTCAAGAGCCATCAAACTGATAATGTAGCGTGTAATTTCACTCCCTGTTGGAGTGCTATCAATACCTTGAACTAAGCACTCTAGGCCCAGCTTCAAGTCTGACTCGCGGCCAAAAACACCGATGGTATTGATTGGATTCGTACTTACAATCGCATTCATAGACGCTTCAAAAGCATCATTATCACAAGAACCGTTCTTTGCTACTTGTTGAACTAGAGCAACAGCTTGGCAGATACCAGCAAAAGCAATAGTACGGTCATAAATGGTGTTAGCCACGTTGCGACTCCTAAACTTAGAATGAATTAAATGCGTTTCTCGATGATTCCGCCACCAAGACAAATTTCGTCTTTATAGAACACTGCGGATTGGCCCGGAGTGACGGCAATTTGAGGCTCATCAAATATCACTTTGATGTTCTCATCATCGACAGGGATTATTGTACAAGCAATATCTGTCTGGCGGTAACGTGTTTTCACAGTACATTTCATGATTTCACGGATTGGAGTGCGATCGACCCAATGTAATTGTGACGCTAACAAACCTTCAGATTTAAGTAGTGGATGATCTTTGCCTTGTACCGCAATAAGTACATTACGTTTAAGATCTTTCTCACCCACAAACCAAGGTTCTTCGTTACCACCGCCACCTTTCGTGCCGCCAATATGAAGACCTTTACGCTGACCCAAAGTATGATACATCAAACCTTGGTGTTGACCGATGACTTTACCATCTGGGCTTTCGATATTGCCAGGTTGCGCAGGCAAGTATTTACCTAAAAACTCAGTGAATTTACGCTCACCGATGAAACAGATACCTGTTGAGTCTTTTTTCTTCGCCGTGATGAGATCTTGCTCTTCAGCAATTCGGCGTACTTCTGGTTTTTCGAGTTCGCCAACAGGGAATAAGCTGCGAGAAACTTGATCTGAACTTAAGGTATAGAGGAAGTAGCTTTGGTCTTTGTTTGAGTCCAAACCACGAAGCATTTCTGGCTTAGCACCATTCTCGATCTCTTCTGCGGTTGGGAAAGTTCGGCGAACGTAATGACCCATTGCGATAAAATCTGCATCGAGAACTTCGTCTGCAAATTCTAAGAAAGCCTTAAATTTAATTTCTTTGTTACAAAGAATGTCTGGGTTTGGAGTGCGACCCGCTTTGTACTCTTCAAGGAAGTACTCAAATACGTTGTCCCAGTACTCTGCAGCAAAGTTAATAGTGTGCAGATGGATGCCCAGTTTGTCACATACTGCTTGTGCATCGGCTAAATCTTCCGCTGCGGTGCAATATTCTTCGTTGTCGTCTTCTTCCCAGTTCTTCATGAACAGGCCTTCAACTTGGTAACCTTGTTGCTGAAGCAGGTAGGCAGAAACCGATGAATCAACGCCGCCGGACATTCCGACAATGACTTTCTTTTGGCTGTTATCTGACATTATATAAAACCACTAAATTGACTTGGGTGCAGATTCTAACAGAAAGAATTTGTGGGGGACAGATCCGAGACGTTAATCACAATTTATTCGATTAAGCGTTACGCAATTCAACCAAATTGAAGCTGAAAATCAGATTTTATTCCCAGTCATGATGAGGATGTGGCATAGTCCGCCTATTAATGATGATGAGAGCTGAAAAAATGACAGAACAAAGTGAATTTATCGATGAAGCAACACTGATCGAAACCATTGAAAATCAATTAGAAGAAGGTAACCCAAAGAAAGTAACTGAAACTCTAATGCGTCTTATGATGACAGGTTCGGCGCGTGAAGATGCCATTCAGGCGATGGCGTGCGCTTTGGCTATAGAGATTTTTGATGTCATGAAAAATGATGCTGAGTTTAATTTAAAGCGTTATTCAGAGCACTTGGATATGCTACCAGATCTTAGCTTTATGGAAGGTGAATAATAATTACCTTTAGCAATCGTTTGCTATAATCTCCATTATTGCCGCGCCTATTTGGTCGCGGTAGAATTCCGGATCTCAACCCTCTCCTTTACTTAGACGAATTGTATGAAATTTCCTGGCCAACGAAAATCAAAGCATTACTTTCCAGTCCACGCTCGCGATCCACTAGTGAGTCAAGCGCATGAAAGTAAAAAAATGTCACGTACCCATATTATTGGTATTGATCAAACATTGGTTGATATTGAGGCGAAAGTAAACTCAGAACTTATCGAAAAATATGGTTTGAGTAAGGGACATTCATTAGTTATTGATGACACTTCTGCAGAAGCGTTATATCAAGAGTTGAAGGAAAACCAACTTATTACTAATGAATATGCTGGTGGCACGATTGGCAATACGTTACACAATTATTCTGTACTTGCGGATGACCGTTCTACTTTATTAGGTGTGATGAGTCAGGACATTAAAATCGGAAGCTACGGTTACCGCTATTTATGTAATACCTCTAGCCGTATGGATTTGAATCACCTACAGGGCGTCGATGGGGCAATTGGTCGTTGTTTCGCACTAATTACAGAAGATGGTGAACGTACTTTTGCTATTAGTGAAGGTCAGATGAATCAACTTCATCCAGATAATATTCCTGAGCGTATTTTTGAAAATGCATCAGCGTTGGTATTAACCGCTTATTTAGTTCGTTGTAAAGCGGGTGATCCTATGCCAGATGCGACAATGCGAGCCATTGAGTATGCGAAGCAATATGATGTGCCAGTGGTATTAACACTAGGTACTAAATTCGTTATTCAGGATGATCCAGAATTTTGGCAAGATTTCTTACAACAGCACGTTACTGTTGTTGCAATGAATGAAGATGAAGCAGAAGCATTAACAGGTGAAAGCGATCCATTAGCAGCCTCTGATAAAGCATTAGATTGGGTTGACTTAGTTTTATGCACTTCTGGTCCTGTCGGCTTATTTATGGCGGGTTATACAGAAGAAGAAGCAAAACGTGAAACCTCGCTGCCACTATTGCCTGGTTCTGTGCCTGAATTTAACCGTTTTGAATTTAGTCGTCCTGCATTTAAAGGTTTGTGTGAAAATCCACTTAAAGTGTACTCACATATTGCACCATATATGGGTGGGCCTGAAAAAATTAAAAATACGAATGGTGCGGGTGATGCTGCGTTATCTGCGTTGTTGCATGATATGGCGGCAAATAAATATCACAAAGAGAATGTGCCAAATTCAAGTAAGCACCAGCATTCATTTTTGACATATTCATCTTTCTCTCAAGTATGTAAATATTCAAACCGTGCGAGCTATGAAGTATTGGTTCAGCATTCACCAAGACTTTCTCGTGGCTTGCCTGAAAGAGAAGATAGTTTAGAAGAAGCGTACTGGGAACGTTAATTTCTATTATCGTAGATAAATAAAAAGGCTTCCAATTGGAAGCCTTTTTTTTGAATATATTAATTCAATTAAATAGCGAAATCTTCTAAAGATTTACCAGCATCTAATTGATCTTGGATTGCTGAAGGTGTGCGACCTTGACCAGTCCAAGTTTTTTCGTCACCGTTACCATCTACATATTTATATTTAGCAGGGCGTGGTGCACGTTTTTTCTTAGTTGTAGATTTAGTTTCACCAGAAAGAGCGGCAATTAAATCTTCAACATCAATACCGTCTTTTGCAATCATCTGTGCATATTCAGCTAATTTAGCTTCACGCTCTTCGCGTGCTTCACGCTCTTCCGCTTCAGACTCTTGACGCTCTTGAACCACAATTGTAAGTTTTTCTAGTGCTTCTTCTAATTGCTCAAGTGTTAGTTCACGTGAAAATGCACGAAGACTACGAATATTAAGTAGTGTTTTAGTTAGTTCCAACATGACTTTTCCTGTTCGATTAAATAAGGGGGTTTAAACAATAATAAACATCATCAGCTAATAAGACAATATTAATTATTATTTAAATTGTTTATATGATTAAAATTTAGGAATTATTAGAAAAATAGATAGTTTGAACAATAGACTAATTTCATATTGACGTTAAATAAAGTAATTGATATTTGATTTATAAATGCAATAAAGAAAATACATTTGGCAGCATAGGTCAAAAAGATGTGACTTTTGACACATAGTGCTGTGCAACTGCATACTTATTTGTATTGAATATGGTATGTCACATATGTTTTTAACCATGGAATGATGTGTTGCAATGGTGCTATAGATAAGTACAATGAGTTTTACCTGATGCAGGTATGCAGTTTTTTTGTTGCTTTTTTATTCACGCAATAGTCAAATTGTATTCTTGCCGTAGAGGTGCAATTACAATCAGTATCTGTTATTGGGGTGATGCCAATGAATAACAGTGAAAGGTGTAGTTGCCGAAGTAAGTCTGTAAATTAAAACGGCTTGCTGGGGTTGTCATCAAATAGGGACAACACTGCCATAGTCTTATTTTTTAAACTATGGAGCGCTACTGTAGGGTTGGGTTAGGCAATTGCTGTCCTTCCGTTAAGTTACATATAAGTCCGATTTAATAGTGAATCGTCACTTATCTGCAGTAGATCTCTAACCAAAATAACTGGTTTTTGAAGATCATGAATTTAATCGATTTTGCAACATCTCCTCTCTCTCTCTTGCCCGCAATCGTGGCATTGAGTCTTGCTATTATTACTCGTCGAGTTTTAGTCTCTTTAGGTGTCGGTATCGCCATGGGCGCTATTTTGCTTGCTGATTATTCAGTAGGTAGCGTAGTCAGTTACGTCGGAACGAAAGTGTCTGGTGTATTTATTGAAGATGGTGGCATCAACTCTTGGAACATGAGTATTGTTGGTTTCTTACTACTATTAGGCATGATGACAGCTCTGCTTACGCTTTCTGGTGGTACTCGTGCGTTCGCTGAATGGGCACAATCAAGAGTTAAAAGTAAACGTGGTTCAAAACTGCTTGCTGCATTTCTTGGCGTGTTTATTTTTGTCGATGACTACTTTAACAGTTTAGCTGTAGGTGCGATTTCTCGCCCAGTGACGGATCGTTTTTACGTTTCTCGCGCAAAACTGGCGTACATCCTTGACTCTACAGCAGCACCGATGTGTGTGATTATGCCTGCTTCTAGCTGGGGCGCATATATCATGACAATCATTGGTGGCATCCTAGTGACTCATGGTGTGACTGAGTATTCTGCATTGGGCGCATATGTCCGTCTTATTCCAATGAACTTTTATGCGGTATTTGCTCTGTTGATGGTATTCGCTGTTGCTTGGTTTGGACTTGATGTGGGCAAAATGCGAGAGCATGAGATTAACGCTTCTCAAGGTCGCGGTTTTGATGAAGATAATGATAGCCAAGATGCGCATGATCTTAATGAAGAGTTGGATATAAAAGAGAGCAGCAACGGTTCTGTATTGGATCTAGTGCTACCTATTCTGGCTCTTATTGCAGCCACTGTGGCGGCAATGCTTTATACCGGTAGCCAAGCACTGGCTGCGGACGGAATTGCATTTAACGTCTTAGGTGCTTTTGAAAATACCGATGTAGGTAAAGCACTTATCTATGGCGGCAGTGTTGGTCTAGTGTTGGCTATAGTGACGGTTGTGCGTCAAAAACTGCCAGCGATTGAAATCGTGCGCACTATGTGGATTGGCGCTCGTTCAATGTTCGGAGCCATTCTGATTCTTGTTTTTGCATGGACAATCGGTTCTGTCATCGGTGATATGAAAACGGGTACTTACTTATCATCGCTTGCACAAGGCAATATCGGTACGCATTGGCTACCTGTAATTCTGTTCTTGCTTGCGGGTGTAATGGCATTCTCAACAGGTACATCGTGGGGAACATTCGGCATCATGTTACCGATTGCAGGTGATATGGCCGCCGCAACGGATATTGCATTAATGCTACCAATGCTCGGTGCTGTACTGGCTGGTTCAGTATTTGGTGACCACTGCTCTCCAATTTCCGATACAACGATATTGTCATCTACTGGTGCTCGTTGTAATCATATCGATCACGTTGCGACTCAATTGCCTTATGCAGTTTCTGTTGCGCTAGTCTCTTGTGTTGGCTTCATCGTGCTAGGTTTTACATCATCTGTTGCGCTTTCTTTTGTTGCAGCATCGGTGGCTTTTGTGGCCGTTTGTTGTTTATTAGCCGCGTTATCAAAATCAAAAATGGCGAATGCTCAGAAAGCTTAATTCATTGATTATCTGTGATAAAAAAGGAAGATTCGTCTTCCTTTTTTTGTGCGCGTAACAAATAAATGGTTAGCCAGTTAAATTTTTTTAAATTAGTTGTTGAAAATCATCACTAGCTTAGTTAGTGTGAATGACAAGACAGTAAGCCAACAAGAGTAAATAACTATGCGCAAATTCGTAATGAACATTCATCACCATCATCACCCAGTTTAGTCTTTCGGGAGATACGCGCATACCCGGGAGGCAGGAAAACTCCCGGAGGTTAAGTCAAAGTATTTAGATTTAAACCCTCGGGAGAGAAACTTCCGAGGGTTTTTTTATGCTTACAGAATTCATTATTTTTATAACGACTTAATAAATATTCAATAATTTGCACAGGGATAAAGCAATGCAATCACAACGACTAAGAATCGCAATTCAAAAAAAAGGCCGCTTAAGTAAAGAGTGCCAAGACCTACTTAAAAAGTGCGGTGTTAAATTCAGCATAATGGGTGAACGTTTAGTTGTTCACTCCGAAAATATGCCAATTGATCTATTACTCGTTCGCGATGACGATATTCCAGGTCTTATCATGGACGGTGTGGTAGATCTTGGTTTCATCGGTGAGAATGAATTAGAAGAGGTTCGCCTAGACCGTAAAGCACTGAATGAACCAAGTGAATTTATCGCATTACGCCGATTAGACTTTGGCGGTTGTCGACTGTCTATCGCGATTAATAAAGATGAAGAATATAACGGTCCGCAAGATTTAGCCGGCAAACGAATTGCGACAACATACCCTCAATTGCTAAAGAGTTACATGGATGAACAGGGCGTTGATTTCAGCACATGTATGCTAACAGGTTCCGTTGAAGTCGCTCCTCGTGCTGGGTTAGCGGATGCGATTGCAGATTTAGTTTCGACAGGTGCAACCTTGGAAGCGAACGGCTTAAAAGAGGCGGAAGTCATTTTCCAATCTAAAGCGACCCTTATTCAAAGAACCGGTGAGTTTGATGCTGACAAAGTGGCGCTGATCGAAAAACTGCTGACTCGCATGCAAGGTGTACAGCAAGCAAAAGAGTCAAAATACATCATGCTGCACGCCCCTACCGATAAGCTTGAGCAGATCAAATCACTGTTACCGGGCGCTGAAGATCCTACCGTACTCCCTCTATCATCTGATACGGATAAAGTGGCTGTACACCTAGTGAGTACAGAGAATTTATTCTGGGAAACGATGGAGCAGCTTAAAGAGCTCGGTGCGAGTTCAATTCTAGTGCTTCCTATTGAAAAAATGATGGGGTGATTGAGATGAGAACGGTTGTTTGGCAATCATTAAGTGAATCGCAGCAAGATGCGATTCTAGAACGCCCAGCTATTACTGAAGGCGCGAATATTACCTCCGCTGTCGCTGATGTTATTCGTCAAGTTCGTTCAGGCGGCGATAAAGCATTAATCGAGTTAACTGAAAAATTTGATCGTGTTGTCCCTGAGTCAATCCGCGTCTCAAACCAAGAGATAGAAGAGGCCTCTGCGCGACTGAGTGATTCGATGAAAGAAGCATTGAATCAAGCGTACGACAATATTGCAAAGTTTCATAAAGCCCAAAAGCCTCAACCTTTACGTGTGGAGACTCAACCCGGCGTCGTGTGTGAGCAAGTCACTCGCCCGATCAATACCGTTGGTCTATATATCCCAGGAGGAAGTGCGCCGCTCCCTTCAACCGTATTGATGCTTGGCGTTCCATCGCAAATTGCAGGTTGTCGAAAAGTCGTACTCTGTTCTCCACCTCCTATTGCAGATGAAATATTATACGTCGCGAAGTTATGTAACATAGATGAAGTGTATAACGTCGGTGGTGGTCAGGCCGTTGCGGCAATGGCTTATGGAACTGAATCCGTGGCTAAAGTAGATAAAATATTTGGTCCGGGGAACGCTTATGTCACAGAAGCCAAGCGTCAGGTGAGCAATGACTTCCGAGGCGCGGGGATAGATATGCCTGCGGGTCCTTCTGAAGTGTTGGTCATTGCCGATGAAAACGCTGACCCAGACTTTATAGCGGCTGATCTATTGAGCCAAGCAGAGCACGGGCCAGATTCACAAGTTGTATTAGTTACGCCTTCACCCATGATTGCCGACCAGGTGACGGATGCAGTGCAAGCGCAACTACAGCAACTCTCTCGTGCAGATATTGCTCAAAAAGCACTGTCATCAAGTTTGGTTATTATTGCTGAATCATTAACCCAAAGTATTTCGATTTCAAATTACTATGGTCCTGAGCACTTAATTGTTCAAACTAAAAACCCTCGTGAATTGCTTCCTTTGTTAGACAATGCGGGTTCAATTTTCTTAGGTGATTGGTCTCCTGAGTCGGCTGGTGATTACGCATCGGGTACCAACCACGTGTTGCCGACATATGGTTATACGAAAACATACTCTAGCCTTGGACTAGCGGATTTTTCTAAACGAATGACTGTGCAAGAATTGACGGCTGATGGGTTGAAAAACTTAGCACCAACCGTTGAAATCATGGCAGACGCCGAAGGGCTAGATGCACACAAACGCGCGGTGACCATTCGTGTTGAAAAGCTTGCAAAGATAGAGATAAGTGACCAAGCAGAGAAGGGAGTTTAGCTATGGAAAAGCTTGCACGTAAACAAGTGCAGTCATTGACTCCTTACTTATCTGCGCGTCGAATTGGCGGCAGTGGGGATGTGTGGTTAAACGCAAATGAATCCCCGTTTGATAACGAATACAAAACCGACTTTTCACGCTTGAATCGTTATAGTGAATGTCAGCCTAAGGCTCTTATCGAAGCATATGCGGCTTATGCTGGTATTAAACCTGAGCAAACACTGACCTCACGTGGGGCCGATGAAGGCATTGAGCTTTTGATTCGTGCTTTTTGTGAGCCGGGTGAGGATGCGATTCTGTTCTGCCCACCAACGTATGGAATGTACGCGATCAGTGCGGAAACATTTGGTGTTGAACAAAAAACAGTACCGCTTACGCAAGATTGGCAACTGGATATTAACGGTATCGAATCTAATTTAGAGTCAGTTAAATTAGTGTTTGTTTGTAGCCCTAATAATCCAACTGGAAACGTGATCAAGCGCGCTGATATCGTTCGTCTCCTTGAGATGACAAAAGATAAAGCTATCGTGGTCATGGATGAAGCGTATATCGATTTTTGTCCTGAAGTCTCAACGGTTGACTTACTTGAGCAATACCCGAATTTAGCGATTTTGCGTACGCTTTCCAAAGCTTTTGCTTTAGCGGGGTTACGTTGTGGGTTCACCCTCGCGAACAAAGAGATCATCGATGTTTTATTGAAAGTCATTGCGCCATACCCAGTTCCAGTTCCGGTTGCTGAGATAGCCATTCAAGCTTTATCTGAATCAGGGTTGGCCCGTGCAAAATTTCAAGTATTGGATTTGAATGCAAACCGAGCTTATTTACAAGCAGGGCTGATGACCATCGCGGGTATCGAAATTTTCGAAGGGTGGGGCAATTACTTATTAGTGAAATTTAGTGATGGTGATGCGTTATTTAAAGCAGCATGGGAAAAAGGGATCATTTTAAGAAACTCCCCAATTAAAGACTGTGTTCGCATTAGTATTGGCAATCGAGAAGAGTGTGAGAAAACGGTTGGATTTATTCGTAACTATTACGCTGTCTAGATGATGATTTAAGAAAGTGGCGATATCGCTCTTTTCATGATTATTGAGGTTAGATTTTTAACCTTTAGCTTTATATTTAAAAGGAAGTTCCAGTGAGCAATCAACAAAAAATTCTATTTATTGATCGAGATGGCACCTTAATTGTTGAGCCTCCGATCGATTTTCAAGTTGACCGTTTAGATAAATTAAAACTTGAACCCTTCGTGATTCCTAGCCTGCTTTCATTGCAGGATGCGGGTTATCGTTTAGTGATGGTGACCAATCAAGATGGGTTAGGGACAGACAGTTACCCTAAAGCGGATTTTGATGCCCCTCAAGATATGATGATGGAAATATTTGAGTCTCAAGGCGTCAAGTTTGACGATGTTTTAATCTGTCCGCACTTTGAAGAAGATAACTGCTCTTGCCGTAAGCCGAAATTGGGCATGGTCAAAGAGTACCTTCAAGGTGGCAAAGTCGACTTTAAACATTCAGTCGTGATTGGAGATCGCGCCACGGATTTAGCCCTAGCAGAAAATATGGCGATCCGAGGGATCCAATACCATCCAGAGTCGATGAACTGGAAAGATATCTTAAAAGACCTCACAGTGAATGCGAGAACCGCCGAAGTCGTTCGAACCACTAAAGAGACGGATATCCGTGTTGCGGTCAATTTAGATGAATCGGGTGGTAATCAGATCGAAACTGGAATGGGCTTTTTTGATCATATGCTTGATCAAATCGCGACTCACGGCGGTTTCCAGTTAAAGCTGAATGTGAAAGGCGATTTACACATTGATGATCACCACACAATTGAAGATACAGCATTGGCTCTTGGCGAAGCATTAAAAGAGGCGCTGGGGAACAAGCGTGGTATTGGTCGATTTGGTTTTAGTTTACCTATGGATGAGTGCTTGGCTCAGTGCGCATTAGATTTGTCTGGACGCCCTTATCTTAAATTTGACGCAAAATTTAGCCGTGAGCAAGTTGGCGATCTTTCTACCGAAATGGTGGTGCACTTTTTCCGTTCGTTAACTGATACCTTAGCTTGCACTCTGCACCTATCATCGACGGGTGATAACGATCACCACATCATTGAGAGCTTATTTAAAGTATTTGGCCGTACACTTCGCCAGGCGATTAAGGTCGAAGGTAATGAATTACCGAGCAGCAAAGGCGTGCTTTAACGAGGGAATGAATCATGCTTAATCAGAAAATTGTCATTATCGATACTGGTTGTGCCAACGTATCCTCAGTGAAATTTGCGATACAACGTTTAGGGTATGACGTGGCGACTTCGAAAGATCCTGAAGTGGTCTTAGCCGCAGATAAGTTGTTTTTGCCAGGAGTCGGTACCGCAAGCGAAGCAATGAAAAACCTTGAGCAGCGAGATCTAATTAGTTTAGTCAAACAAGTCGAAAAACCGCTGCTTGGGATCTGTTTAGGAATGCAGCTGTTAGGGCGTCTCTCTCAAGAGAAAGGCCAGAAAGCGGATGCTCAAGTTGAGTGTTTAGGTTTGTGTTCTGGTGAAGTTCGTTTGATGGAAACCGGAGACTTACCGCTGCCTCATATGGGGTGGAACACAGTAACTGCAACGCCGAATCACCCTCTATTTAAAGACATTGAAGAAGGCGAGTACTTTTACTTTGTTCACAGCTTCGCAATGCCAGTGGGTGACTACACCATCGCACAGTGTGATTACGGCAATCCGTTTACCGCAGCGGTGCAAAGTGGTAACTATTACGGTGTTCAGTTCCACCCAGAACGCTCATCGAAGGCTGGTTCTAAGCTGATTCAGAACTTCTTGGAATTGTAATAAGGATTAGGCAGCGGCTAACGTTGCCATATAAGGAATGTAAATGATTATTCCCGCATTAGATTTAATTGAAGGCCAAGTAGTTCGCTTATTCCAAGGGGACTACGGTCAAGTAACAGAATACAAAGTAGACCCAGCTGAGCAGTTTAATCTGTATCACCAAGCAGGAGCGAACTGGCTTCATCTTGTCGATCTTACTGGCGCAAAAGATACCACTGCCCGCCAACTTGATTTGATCGCCACCTTGTTAGCCAGTACCCCAGCGAGTATTCAAATTGGTGGTGGCGTTCGCAACGAGCAAGATGTGGTGGATTTACTTGAAGCAGGCGCACAACGAGTCGTGGTGGGTTCAACGGCCGTTAAACAGCCTGAATTAGTTAAAGGTTGGATGACAAAATATGGAGCCGAGAAGATCGTACTCGCTCTCGATATCAATATTGATCAGCAAGGCGTACGTAAAGTTGCAATTTCAGGCTGGCAAGAAGATTCAGGCGTGACGATCGAAGCGTTGATCGATGATTATTTAACGGTTGGTTTGAAGCATGTGCTGTGCACGGATATTTCAAGAGACGGGACTTTAGAAGGCTCGAATGTCGAACTGTATGTTGATCTTTGTAAGCAATATCCACAAGTGCAATTTCAATCATCAGGCGGCATTGGATGCTTAGCGGACATTGAAGCCTTAAAAGGAAGTGGTGTCGCTGGCGTGATTGTTGGCCGTGCGCTTTTAGATGGTAAGTTTACCGCAGAGGAGGCGTTCTCATGTTGGCAAAGCGAATAGTACCGTGTCTCGATGTCCGAGATGGACAAGTGGTAAAGGGTGTTCAGTTCCGAAATCATGAAATTATTGGTGATATTGTTCCTTTGGCGCAGCGATACGCTGAAGAGGGGGCGGATGAGTTGGTCTTCTACGATATTACCGCATCGAGTGACGGCCGAGTGGTTGATAAAAGCTGGGTGGCACGTGTCGCGGAAGTGATTGATATTCCATTCTGTGTCGCGGGTGGCATTAAATCGGCTGAAGACGCATCTCGCATTTTAGAGTTTGGTGCAGACAAAGTCTCTATCAACTCGCCTGCGTTAGCGAACCCAGAGCTGATTACCAAGCTTGCCGATAAGTTTGGCGTTCAGTGTATCGTGGTTGGTATCGACTCCTATTTTGACAAAGAGACGGGAAAATATCAGGTATATCAATTTACCGGAGATGAAGCTCGAACTAAGGCTACTAACTGGGAAACCCGTGATTGGGTACAAGAAGTTCAAAAGCGTGGAGCAGGTGAAATCGTATTGAATATGATGAACCAAGATGGTGTTCGTAACGGTTATGATATCGAGCAACTCAATATGGTTCGTGAAGTTTGTGGCGTGCCGCTTATTGCTTCTGGCGGAGCTGGAGCGATGGAACACTTTGCACAAGCGTACAAAAAGGCCAATGTGGATGGGGCACTTGCAGCCTCAGTCTTTCATAAGCAAGTCATCAACATTGGCGAATTGAAACAGTATTTGAAACAACAAGGCGTGGAGATACGTTTATGAGCGATCAATTTCAGCAACAGTGGCAGCAACAGGACGTAGCATTGCTTTCGGATCGTATCGATTGGGAAAAAGTTGGAGGGTTGGTTCCCGCGATTGTGCAGGACTTTACCTCAAGCCAAGTGCTTATGATGGGTTACATGAACACTGAAGCATTGGCTAAAACTGGGCAAACGGGTCAGGTCACCTTCTTTTCTCGAACGAAAGAGCGTTTATGGACCAAAGGTGAAACGTCTGGCAACGTACTGCAATTGAAGAATATCTCATTAGATTGCGACAACGATACTCTACTTGTGAAAGTTTCACCAATTGGCCCTACTTGCCATACAGGCACGACAACCTGTTGGGATTCAGACAAACAAGAAGAATCCCAAATGGTTTGGCTTCATCAACTTGAGCAGTTATTGGTTGCCCGCAAGGACGCAGATCCTGACTCTTCTTATACTGCCAGCCTTTATGCCCGTGGCACCAAGCGTATTTCGCAGAAAGTGGGGGAAGAAGGTGTTGAAGTCGCGCTTGCGGCGACGTCGGGTGATAAGGCGGAGTTAGTGTGTGAATCGGCTGATTTGATTTATCACTTGCTTGTTTTACTTCAAGATCAAGGTTTATCGATGAATGATGTGATTAATAAATTAAAAGAGCGACACAAATAATTCTTCAGGTTTGAATCTCATTTTTATTCGTACTGATTCGCTCCGTTTTTCTATTCGGAGCGAATTTTTTGTTTGTTGAGGAGGGCTAACCGCAACACTTCTTAAACTTTTTACCACTGCCACAGATGCATGGATCATTTCGTCCGATCTTGAAATTTTCAACCGTCTGATTTAAACGCGGATCGCTAGGCTGCTGGGGCTCTGTGTTATTAGGCTCATGGGGCGGATCTTGAACTTCTGGAAATTCCCCATCAATGTAATACCAAAGGTCGTTCTTTTTTAAAAAGCGAGACTTTTCTGATAAACAGAACTGTTCACCATCTTCGTTTAGGTATGCTTTAAATTCTACAAAGCCCTCATTTTCATCCTTACCCATTGACGCTGAAATTACTTCAAGTTTGCACCAGTCACTATCAATTGAATCTGCAATGCCTTCGCGTTGCTCTTGAGCGTTGCAACTTGGGTGATAAGTATCTACGACGTAATCGATGAGACCCAACACATGAGCTGAGTAACGTGAACGCATTAACTGTTCTGGCGTTGTGACATCAGCGTGATGCTTATGAGCAATTTCACAGCAGCTTGAATAAGGTTTATTCGTTCCACATGGGCATGAAGACATGATTTATTCCTGATAATAAAATGACCTCAACAGAGGTCATCTAAAATATGTGAGTGGTGTAGTTGTACTGAGTGCGTTGGTTAATGCTGCATAGGGGACATTAAATCTTGTGACCATGCGACCGCTTCATCACAGCATTGGGCAAGTTGCTCTTCGCTGATACCGAGCTGTTCTCGCAAGAGCAGTGTCTTATCCCACTGTGCTTTTTCATACGCAGTGATCAAGGATAAGAGGTTACCCAGTAAACCTTCTTGCTTCGTGAGGGCGAGTCTTATCTCATCGTCAATTGGGATAGAATCTATTAATTGATCTAGCGGGTGATCGAGCAGAGAATCAAGCAACGAAAACATACCTGTTAGAAACGCTTGCCCACGAAGATCGTCATTTTGTGTGTCTAGTTTTAGTGATAACAACTCACACAATCTGGCGCGTTGAATCGCGAGTCCATAAAGAGAATCGGGTTTACGCTCTTGAGTTGACGCAATGGCAACGAAAGAGACAAACTGTCTCAGTTTCTGTTCACCCAAATAGACGAGTGCTTGTCTAAAAGACTTGATACTCGTAGTAATCATATGATTTGAGTTTACGTAAGTGAGCAATTTAAACGATAACGTCACATCACACGACAGTAATCTTTCTACTTCAGCAAAGTTAATGGGCTCAACCGCGATCTCTTTACATAACTGAACAATCGTAATGAAATTTGGATTCATCGCTTTACGCTGAATCATCTCCGGCTTACTGAAGAAATAACCTTGAAAGTAATGGAATCCAGCTTTTTTAGCCTCTTCATACTCTTCGTAAGTTTCCACTTTTTCAGCTAAAAATTTGATTTTAGTATTGGCAAGTCGCTGGATGAAAACCGCTGACTTCTCAATTGAAACTTGGCGAATATCGAATTTGATAATAGAGATGTAAGGTAAAAATCGAACCCAAGCTTTACTTGGAATAAAATCATCAAGTGCGAGCTTGTACCCCATTGAAGCCAGCTTCTTAATGGCTTCAAATAGTTCATCATCAGGCTCACAGTCTTCAAGGATCTCAACAATTAAGTTGTGATTTGGAAAAAGAGAAGGAACCAGGTTCACTAAACTTTGATATGGAAAATTTACGAATCCAAGTTTCGTGCCCAACATGCTGTAGTGAGTCGTTAAAAAATGATCAGACAATAACCTGCTGGTTGCGAGGTTAGGGTCGATTTCAGGAAAGGTATTTTTAGGACCGTCTCTAAACAGCAGTTCATAACCGATCGTTTTCTTATCTATGTCTAAGATAGGCTGGCGTGCTACGTAGGTATACTTCAATGTCGAATCGCGTTCGGTTAAGATTATAATGATTTATGATAGCGTTTTTTAGTAAAAATTCTATGTTTCAGTCGAGGAAAATAAAATAAAAAGCGCAATCTTAACTAATTAACCTGAAAAGGGTCTTTCTTGTAGTTCAAAACCCTGCGCGTTTAGTACAAGAACTGAGCCCTGGGTATACCAATCACCAAGAACAATACGAGTTTTTGTACCTTGTGATGTTTGCAAGGAATGAATATTTGGTCTGTGGGTATGCCCATGAATCATCAAATCAACATTATTATGATCGAGCACTTTTTCAACTTCGCTTTGCGTCACATCCATGATATCCAAAGACTTAGTCTGCTTATCTCCTTTGATATCGGACTGCACCTTCGCAACGATTTTTTTCTTAATAAAAAATGGGATTCTATTGAAAACAAACTGTAACCACGGTTGATGTACTTTTTCCCGAAAAGCGAGATATTTCACATCTTCAGTACAAAGGGTATCACCATGCAGTACCACAGCCTTATTTCCATAAAGATCAATGACGGAGACTTCATCTAATAGTGTGACACCCGTCTGTTTAGCAAATCGCTTACCGACTAAAAAATCTCGATTTCCTTGAGTGAAGTAGCAAGGTACGCCAGAGTCAACTAGCTGTCGAAACGCTGCGCGAATATCCGATGCGAATGTCGAAGTATCATCGTCACCCACCCAAAACTCGAATAGATCACCTAAGACATAGAGGGCATCGGCATGGATCGCTTCCTCACGCATAAAGGTATAGAAACATTCAGTGATATCTGGACGCTGGGGAGTAAGGTGAAGATCGGAGATAAATAGAGTATTCATAGTATAAAAAAGGGGAGTAATAAATACGCCCCAGTTCCTATTGTTTTGTATCGAATGTATTAAATCGAATTACGCTTCGATTGTTGTACCAGTGATGATCACTTCTTCTAGTGGTACATCTTGGTGCATACCCATAGTACCAGTGCTAACACCTTTGATCTTGTTAACAATATCCATGCCTTCAACAACTTCAGCGAATACACAGTAGCCCCAACCATCACGGCTCTCTGAGCGGAAGTTTAGGAAAGCGTTGTCGTTTACGTTGATGAAGAACTGAGAGCTTGCAGAATGTGGTTCCATCGTACGAGCCATTGCTAACGTACCAACTTTGTTTGCAAGGCCGTTATTTGCTTCGTTCTTGATAGTCGCACGAGTTGTTTTTTCTTTAAGGCCAGAAGTCATGCCGCCGCCTTGGATCATGAAACCATCGATAACACGGTGGAAAAGCGTGTTGTCGTAAAAACCATCACGGCAGTACTGTAGAAAGTTTGCGCTAGTTTCTGGTGCTTTTTCTTCGTTTAGTTGAACTTTGATGTCACCAAAATTTGTGTGAAGGATGATCATGATTGTTACCTTACTGTGTTTTTTAATATGAGGTCGGGATTCTAGCCTAAGTCGAGCCACATTCAAATGGTGAAATGTCACGTTAAGTGCTTAGGATCGCGGAAATTGGTGTTACCTAATAAGGACGGAGTTGATATACTGCGAGCTTATTATGTTCCATGTACTGTTTCACATACTAATTATAGATAGAGATCATGCTAAAAATATATAACACACTCACAAGACAAAAAGAGGAATTCAAACCAATTACAGCTGGCAAAATCGGCATGTATGTCTGTGGGGTAACCATCTACGATCTCTGTCACATTGGCCATGGTCGTACATTTGTTTCATTTGATGTTGTTTCTCGCTACCTTCGTTATTTAGGTTATGACCTAACGTTCGTTCGTAATATCACGGACATTGATGACAAGATCATTAAGCGTGCCGCTGAAAACGGAGAGTCTTGTGACTCTTTAACTGAAAGATTGATTGGTGAGATGCACCAAGATTTCGATTCATTGAACATGAAGCGTCCAGATGTTGAACCACGAGCAACGGACTTTATTCAAGAAATAATTGATTTGGTTGAAAAGCTTATCGAACGTGGATTCGCATACGTTGCTAGCAACGGCGATGTGATGTTTGAAGTTAAGAAATACGACGAATACGGCAAGCTATCAAAGCAAGATCTTGATCAATTACAAGCGGGTGCTCGTGTTGATATCGAAAGTGCGAAACGCAGCCCACTTGACTTTGTTTTATGGAAAATGTCTAAACCGGGTGAACCAACATGGGAATCACCATGGGGACCAGGTCGCCCAGGTTGGCACATTGAATGTTCTGCAATGAACTCATCGATTCTAGGTAATCACTTCGATATTCACGGTGGCGGTTCTGACTTGCAGTTCCCACATCATGAAAATGAGATTGCACAGTCATGCTGCGCCCACGGCACTCAATATGTGAATACTTGGATGCATAGTGGCATGGTGATGGTTGACCGTGAAAAAATGTCAAAATCACTAGGCAATTTCTTTACCATTCGTGACGTGCTAAATCACTATGATCCTGAGACTGTTCGTTACTTCTTAATGTCTGGTCATTACCGTAGTCAGTTGAACTACAGCGAAGAGAACTTAAACCAAGCACGTGCTTCACTTGAACGCCTATACACAGCTTTACGTGGTTTAGATTTATCAGCGGCTCCTGCTGGTGGTGAAGAGTACGTAACTCGTTTCTCTGCAGCTATGAATGATGACTTTAATACACCTGAAGCTTATTCTGTGCTATTCGACATGGCTCGCGATATTAACCGTATCAAAGCGGAGAGTGTTGAGAAAGCAAGTGGTTTGGGCGCATTGATGCGTGAACTTGCGGATGTCATCGGCATTCTTCATCAAGAGCCTGAAGCATTCTTAAAGGGTGATGCTGGAAGTGATGATGAAGTAGCGGAAATTGAAGCATTAATTAAGCTACGTAATGATTCTCGCGCTTCAAAAGATTGGGCGAATGCTGATATGGCGCGTGATAAGCTTAATGAGATGGGCATTGAGCTAGAAGATGGTGCGGATGGCACCACTTGGCGACGTAAGTAATAAACAATTTAAAAAGGGCTGTTTTTCAGCCCTTTTTTATAAATAAATTTTTTAATTATTAGACAGGAATATCTCTGTGGCTCAGATGTATTTTTACTACTCGGCAATGAACGCGGGTAAATCAACAACACTTCTACAATCTTCATTTAATTATCAAGAACGCGGAATGAATCCAGTCATTTTTACTGCTGCTCTCGATAATCGCTATGGTGTAGGTAAAGTCAGCTCACGAATTGGACTTCAATCAGAAGCTCAGCTATTTCAAGCGGACACCAACCTCTTTGATGCCATTCAATTATTGAATAGTGAAGAGAAGCGCCATTGTGTGCTGATCGATGAGTGTCAATTCCTTTCTAAAGAGCAAGTTTATCAGCTCACTGAGGTCGTGGATAAATTGCATATCCCCGTTTTATGTTACGGGTTAAGAACTGACTTTTTAGGTGAACTCTTTGAAGGAAGTAAGTATTTACTATCTTGGGCTGATAAGTTAGTTGAATTGAAAACAATTTGTCACTGTGGTCGTAAAGCAAACATGGTTATTCGTACCGATGAACACGGTGTCGCGATAGCCGAAGGAGATCAAGTAGCCATAGGTGGGAATGACAAGTATGTGTCAGTTTGTCGCCAGCACTACAAAGAAGCTTTGGGCCGCTAGAACACAACGTTAGGTGACATGCTTCAATCTCTATTTAGCTAGAGAGTTAATTCCTACTCTCTAGCTAAAAAATGCGATGAAAAATTATGCTTCAGATTCTGCCTCAACATTCCCGCTTCTGTTTCCTCTCACTTACGACATAAACGCTCGACCTCAACCACTGTGCAGATCACAACGCATCAAGGGTGTGGTTGAAATGGAATTGATAGCCCAAATCCATCAATTTCTTCGATGAAATTCTTTTATCGGCAGTATTCACAATGTTCGGCAGCTTTTCGGTTGAGCCAACAGCATTGAGTGCAGCTTGGTAGAATTCAGCTTTGCTGACGGTTTCTGGGCAGGTTGCATTAACGATCTGATTACTTAAATGAGTCAAAGTGAATATTACGCTATCAATAGCATCCTCAAGGTGAAGCATATTGGCTGGGGCGGCTTGGCTGACCTGTTTAAGTTTGCTGGCAAAACGTGAAGGATGACGATTCGGTCCGATTAAACCGCTGCATCGAACAATGTCGAATTCAATGCCAGAATCAATCACATACTGCTCAGCTTGCAGCATGATTAACGCTGAATTGGAGAAGCGTGGGGCGGTTTGAGACAGTTTTAGCGACGCATCCTCCTCTGTCATCGTGGTATGAGTTGCCGGGTAAACCGTGGTTGAGCTAATCATGATGATCTTTTGTACATTCGCCTCTTTCGCTGCTTGGGTTAAATACTTCCAGCGTAGAGCGTACTCTTCGCCGTTACCAGAACGAAACCCCGGTGGAAAACTACCGATCAAAATATCACATTGTTGCGTCTGTAGATGGTGAACCAGTTGTTTATAATCGGAAGATAAATTGGATTCAGGAAGCAAACAAACAAATCCACGAAGATCACTCTCGGCCAGTGTGTCGACTCCAGTTTGCTGGGTTTTACTTGCGAAGACTTGGTGGCCTAGTCGTTTAAGGCGCAGTGCAAGGGGTTGGCCTAACCAGCCTGCACCGAGTACAGAAATAGTGCTCATTTTTCTTCCTTTTTAAGTAATGTTCGAAGCATTTGCCGCGCACGTTTGTGCATTGGTTCATTACTTTTGTTTTGATGCTGGATCACGTCTACATTGGCAAACCAAGTTAAGTTTTCAAATTCAACAGGCACTCGGGTCAGGTTTGATTTAAGAGATGGATCCTCAGCGAGATGAGAAGGGAGTAAACACCAACCCAAACCACTTTTTGCCATTTCAAAAAGCATATAGTAATTGTCTGTATACCATATATCTGGGCTATGTGCTTGGTGGAAGCTGCTCTGTTTAGAGTCTCTTGAACTAATCAGCAATTGTCGATGTAGCCGCAGCATATCTATATGAGGTGCAACTTCTTGAGCTAAAGGGTGAGTATTAGAGACGTAAACATCAAAGGCAATCGAACCGACAGATTCAAAATCGATACAACTTGGCATTGATAATTCACTAAAAATGATGCCTGTTGTCGCCTGTCCTGATTGAACCATTTCAATAATATCAATGCTGGTCGCACTTAAGAGTTCAACTGAAAGCTGAGGATATTCATGATGAAGATCTTTGAGAATCGTTGTGATTTTTTGCAACGGGATCCCTTCATCTACTGCGATTACCAAAGTAGATGAGTAATGGTCCGTTAATGTATCAATCTTCCCAATCAGCCTTTTATGCTGAATAAGAGTGGCACTGGCATAGGGAGCAAGCTTTTTACCCTCTTCAGTCAATATTGGGTAGCGCCCAGATCGATCAAATAGCTCACAACCGCAATCAATCTCAAGATTAATGACATGTTGGCTGACGGCAGATTGTGCTTTTCCTAGTTTTCTTGCTGCGGCAGAGAACGAGCCTGTATCAATAGTTGCTTGGAAGGCTTCAAGTTGCTCAATACTAAACATATCGCTTTTCCAGATGGTATCTAATTATCTACTATCCGAATTATAGATGATAATACAGGCATTGAAACCACTGAAATCAATGGAATAAGAGAATGACAAATAAAGAAAGAATTTTTCATGCCGTTACATTTGAATGTATCGCATTGGCGCTGATTATCCCAGGAGCAGCACTCGCCACTGGAAATGCTGCTGGTGACTTAGCGATTGTCGGTGTTGCTCTTAGCCTATTTACCGTCGTGTGGAACTATATTTTTAATGTAATGTTTGACCGAATGTTTGGAAATAACAGAACAGAAAGGAGCTTAGGAATTAGAGTCGGGCATAGCATTGCATTCGAAGGTGGTTTGATTTTTGTCACGGTGCCAACTATTGCATGGTATTTAGACATGAGCATATTGAACGCACTTGCGCTTGAAGCTGGATTCTTAGTGTTCTTTTTCTTTTACACTATGGTGTTCAATTGGGGATACGATAAATACCAACCCTTTAAAAAATTGGCATTTGCCATTAAATAATGAAGATTGGTCAGATACAAAAACAGGGCAGCCCGTTAGGTTTGCCCTGTTTCGCGTTTAACTATTTTTTCTACGATGCGCTTAAGATACGTAGAACTTTATCTGCACTCTCTGCAGCTTCAATGCCTTCGTCAGTTAGGTAACCACCGTCTGGCAAAGTACATAAGTTTTTGCTGTAAAGACGTGCTACCGCGCCTTTTACTTCGTCAGATGCTTCGGCATGAACTTTGATCCCAGTTGCTGCGCTGCTTAGGTCAAATTGAAGAAGTAAGTTTAGTTCTGCGATGTGCTGTTCTGAGAATTTCATCTGAATACCTTTATTATTGATTTTCTACTTCCGTCACAATAAGTGCAGCGATATATATCTGCAATCATAATATCGAAAAAATGCCACATAACGCTAAATTGGCGCAGAATTGAACGGTCGATGAGTATAAATAGACCATGATGTGGTTAAATATTATTCATGCAACTTATGAACGGTTGTGGTCGTGAGCCTGCTTATATTATTATGGTTTAGTAATCACTCCAATAATAAATAAGATCTACCCAACGGAGTCGGAACAAGGATAGTATCTAAACGTAGCAGTAGTTAGGAATAATAATGAAAATCACAAAAACAGCAGTCGCTCTTTGTATGATTCTGGGTGTTTCGGGATGCCAAAGTACATCAGAATCAGTTGGAAGTAAGAGTGAAACTAACCAAGAAGGTGTCGAGCTGTTTACATCGGCATTTGAAGTATCACAAGCCCAATACCAAAAGTGGGAAACAGAGCTTCAAGGTATCGAAGGCTTAAAAATCTATGCACCAGAAAATTTTTCTGAACTTAATTCTGCATGGAAAGAAGCGAGCGAGATTTATCAAGAATTACGAGTTGAACCAAGTAAAATAAATAAAAGCTATTCAATGTTTTCGAGTGAAACTTATGCTGAAGCTTTAACTGAACAGCTATCTATTGTTGAAGCTAGCTATCAAGCGTTGACTGCACTGAAAGCAAAGGCGGATACCATTTTAGCTGATGCAATAGCGCAGATGGATTACCTTGAAACAATCGAAGCGGATAAAATCTACAACCGTCAATTTAATTCACTTTATCGTAAATATAAGGCGTTATTTGAATACGTTGTAGTTGATGAGTTAGAAGAAGCTCAAGAGGCCCAAGTTGAGTTTCTGAATCAAGCTAAATCACTTGAAATTAAAGTGGTACAGAAAAAATTTATTCAACCATTAAAAGTGCGCTTAGTTCAATTAAGAAAAAATGACTTGAACGACATTGCTGTCACCAGCTTTGCTACTGCGACTGCTCAAATAAAGCTTGCTGAAAGCACAGTGACGGCAAATCCAAGAGATTTAAAGAGCATTGAAGGCGCAGTTGCGGCAGCAAACTTTGAGTTAGAGCATGTAAAAAATGTGGCTCACCAAGTTAAATTATTGGCGAGTGTTGAAGATGAACATTTTGAACCCGCCGTTCTGGAAATAGAAAATCGTTTACTGGCAATATCTAAGGCTGTGGATGGTTCTGATTATAGAGATCAGGTTTTACGTGTTCAGGCTAAGAAGATTGTTGCAAGTATAGAAAGCTTGCATAATGAAGATCAGACAGAATCATTACAAAAACAACTTAAAGTGTTAACGAGCGAGTTAGCGGAAGCTAAGTTACAAAATGAACGTAACGTCACTCTCTTAGCAGAGCAAGTGAAACAGAAAGATCTATTAACATCACAAGTGTCTCGCAGTGAAGCTCATATACAGAGTTTAGAAGAGCTTGTGGCGAATTTTAAGAGCCAAGCGGCACAAACAAAGCCTGAACCGGAAGCGATACCGGCAGACAGTGCAGTGAACGCTCAAGAAGATGCGCCACTTGAAACAGAAGCTCAACAAATTGTAGAAACGCCTCTTAGTGAAGAGGTTGCTGTGACGCCTAGTGTTGATCTGTTGCCTAAAACATCAAAGGTGGCTAAAGAGATAGTGGCACCTTCAATATAACATCTTGTTATTGATCAATTGATTACGGCACCTATATGGTGCCGTTTTTATTTCTATTGAGATATTTTTATAATATTTAAAATGAGATATAAGACCGAAAATAAACATTTTTAGTAAACATGCGAATTACGTCTTGATGTTCGACGAAAATAAGAGGATTATCCGAATCCCTATATTTGTATCAATATGTAACCGGTGTTTGAAATGAATCAATTTGACTCTTTATTACCTCCACAAATGGCAGAACGAGCTGCAGAAGTTGGTGTCGGTAAAGCTACGAAAGATCCCATTAAATCTTTTTTACTGGCTATCACCGCGGGTTTGCATATTGGTATTGCTTTTGTGTTTTATACCACGATCACGACTGGTGCTGGCGATCTTCCTTGGGGGTTAACTCGTTTCATGGGTGGCGTAGCGTTCAGCTTAGGTTTGGTTTTGGTGATAATCACGGGTGGCGAGCTATTCACCAGTTCCGTTTTAACATTAGTCGCAAGAGCGAGTGGCAAGATCTCATGGGCAAGTTTATTTAAAAACTGGGTTGTGGTTTACGCTGGTAACTTGATTGGTGCTCTTTTGCTGGTGGGCATTATGCTTACTTCTAAACAATACATGTTCGACCATGGTCAAGTTGGTCTCAATACTATGCTGATCTCTCAACATAAGCTTCACCATGGCTTTTGGCAGGCAGTGGCTCTAGGCATCATGTGTAATGTCTTGGTTTGCGTGGCGGTGTGGATGACATTCAGTGGGCGCACCTTAACGGATAAAATCATCGTTATGGTTTTACCTGTCGCTATGTTTGTCTCTGCGGGTTTTGAGCACTGTATCGCCAATATGTTTCAGGTTCCAATGGCGATTGGAATTAAGAATTTTGCTTCTCCAGAATTTTGGCAAATGACAGGGATGAACCCCGCTGATTTTGCAGATTTGAATATGATAGGTTTCATTATCAACAACCTAATTCCTGTTACCCTTGGTAATATTATTGGGGGTGGGATTTTCGTTGGAATGGGCTATTGGCTGATCTATTTAAGAGATTAACCCTTACACGATATGAGCAGACTCTAGTGGAAATAGATATTAACGTGATATAGATATTAACGTGATATAGATATTAACTCGAAATAGATATTTACGTGAAATCACGCGATGAGCAACCCGCATTAACTGCGGGTTTTTTATTATATGAACAGTGTAGCAATATGATTTTTGGATGTTTTTTCTAATCTTATCCACAAAAGCTGTGGATAAAAGCATTAAAATTAGGTGAGTAACTCTAATTTTGATCTTGTTGATGGATAAATTGGATCTTTATTCGTCCTTGCTGCGTAAAGGTTTGGCGTAAGCAAAGCTGTAAAGTGAGAGTGATGGAGATCGACATCATGACAAAGATGGCAATCATAATCATCAGTTGATACTTAATGGCGACCATTGGACTTGCCCCTCCTAAAATCTGACCTGTCATCATTCCTGGAAGTGTGACCAGCCCTGTTGTTGCCATAGAAGCCATAATGGGAGCTAGCGATTTTTGCATGGCTGAGCGTATAAAACCATTAGACGCATAGTAGGGATGTGCACCCAGTGAGATCGCTGCTTCATACTCACTCTTACGTTCATTCAATGAGGTGAAAAAATTCTGTAAAGCGACAATGTTTCCACTAAGTGAGTTTCCTAAAAGCATACCCGCAATTGGAATGACAAACTGTGCACTATAGAGCGGTGTCGGTTGGATAATGACTAGGCATAATAAGATCATTAGGGGGCCTAACCCAACCGTTAGACCTAAGCATACCGGCAGAAACAGTGGCCGTTTAGGTAGCGAGGACTTACTCAATATCGCACTTGAACCAATTAAAATCATCAATATGAGCCATGTGGTATTAACAATAAAGTTATTCAAATGGAATAGGTATTCTAAATAAAATCCTATCAGAACTAGCTGAACTACCATCCTGATGATGCTGATCCCGGCTTCTTTGCCAAGCCCGAGTTGAAAGTAACGGTTGATTGCCAAAGGAATGCTTAATGTTGTACAAAATAAGCTTAAATCCCACCATGAAATTGCCACAATTCCTTCCATTATTCATCTCCATTTTTCCCGCAGCTATCATACAATACTTGTTAAATTCTTCAGCGAGAATTCATTGATTTAAAATTCATTTAAGGATGAAAATTGAACATTTCCCGGTCAATGCCTACTCTATTTACAGGTTGATTATTGCTAATCCTTAAGTGTTAGGTGGTCTTTGTTGCATATTTACGTGTGGCATTTGTGTAAATATTTAATGATTTCGTAACAATATTAAATTGATATATTTGTTCACATGTTTACACATAAAAAAGCAAAAATACACAACTCGGTATGACGTCAAAAAAGTACGGAATAACAAGGTTTATCAGCGGTAATTCATTGAACCTTACCATTTGTATGGTCTAAAATTTTCACTAGAAATAGAAAAAAGTTTGGCTCATCCATAGAGCCTTCCGAAATTACTAAATACAAAATAGGCAAAATGTATGAGTGATGTTAATAAAATCGAAAGTAGCGAAAAACCTTCGTTGGAATGGAAATCTTTCCTTTTCATTGCTGTGGTTCTCTTTCCAGTATTGAGTGTTGCATTTGTTGGTGGTTACGGCTTCCTAGTATGGGCACTTCAAGTGTTCGTGATGGGTCCTCCTGGTGTTCACGGTTAAATCTGCCCGACCTTTTAATGCAACCAATTTTTAAGAGAGCAAATCATGAAATCCTTAATTTCTAAACTTTGGACGACAATGACTCGTCCAGCTGTGCACATCAGCTTAGGTGTGCTGACCATGGGCGGCTTCATTGCTGGCGTGATCTTCTGGGGTGGTTTTAATACTGCTCTTGAAGCAACCAATACAGAAGAGTTCTGTGTAAGTTGCCACACCATGCGTGATAACGTTTATGTAGAACTACAAGAGACGGTACACTGGAAAAACACATCTGGTGTTCGTGCCACTTGTCCTGACTGTCACGTTCCTCACGAATGGACCTCTAAAATCGCTCGTAAGATGCAAGCTTCTAAAGAAGTATTTGCTCAGATTTTTGGCGATTTAGATACGCCAGAAAAATTTGAAGAGCGTCGTATCGAATTAGCAAAACACGAATGGGATCGTTTCTCTGCAAACAAATCTCTAGAGTGTAAAAACTGTCACAACTACGATTCTATGGATTTTGAAAACATGCGTCCTACCGCTCGTATTCAAATGAAGAATGCGGCAGAGCGTGACCAAAGCTGTATTGATTGTCACAAAGGTATTGCTCACAACCTTCCTAAGGATATGGATAGTTCAGGCGGTATGATCAATGAGCTTGAAGCATTAGCGTCAAATACGGATTACTCAACAGGCAAAGACATTGTGAGTGTTCGTCACCTACCTGTTTACGAAGATGCAGAGATGACAGTAGAAGCTGGTCTTCTAAACCCAGCATCAAACGTGAAAGTGATTGCTGATAAAGGCGACATGATCCAAGTTGAGATTGCTGGTTGGCGTAAAGCGAAAGGCTTTGGTCGTGTAATTCAAGAAGACTTCGGTCTGAACATTGCGGTTGCTTCTCTTCTAAAAGATGCGGCACTTAGCGATGAAATTGTAGAAACATTCGAAAGAAAAGAAGACGATATGACTGGTCTTCCATGGCAACGTGTTACTGCGAAAGTTTGGATGAAGAAAGAAGCGATGCTAGGTGATATTACTCCTATCTGGGAAAAAGCAGAGCAAGCTTACAAAACGAACTGTTCTGTATGTCACACACAGCCAGATGAAGCTCACTTCACTGCTAACGGTTGGCCAGGTATGTTTGACGGCATGCTAGCGTTCGTAAACTTCGACAGAGACAGCGAAGCTCTTGTCTTGAAGTATCTTCAGAAGCACTCTTCAGATTTTTCTGAAGGCCACTAATAAGCGTTGGATGGAGTATTAAAACATGGCTATTACACGCAGAAGTTTTCTTAAAGGTGTAGCGACGACAAGTGCCGCATCTGTTATTGGTCCAAGCTTATTGGCATCAACAGCACACGCAGCAGAAACAACAGGAACTTGGAAAGTTTCAGGTTCTCACTGGGGCGCGTTCCGTGCTCACATCTATGCTGGTAAGGTTCAAGAGATCAAACCGCTAGAACTTGATTCACATCCGACAGAAATGTTGAATGGTATCAAAGGCATCATTTACAGCCCGTCACGTGTTCGTTACCCAATGGTACGTCTAGATTGGTTGAAGAAGCATAAATATAGCGGCGAAACTCGCGGTAACAACCGTTTCGTACGTGTGACTTGGGATGAAGCGTTAGATTTGTTCTACCGTGAGCTAGAGCGCGTTCAAAAAGACTACGGTCCTTGGGCTCTGCACGCTGGTCAAACTGGTTGGCGTCAAACTGGTCAGTTCCACAGCTGTACCAGCCACATGCAACGCTCAGTGGGTATGCACGGTAACTTCATTACTAAAGTAGGGGATTACTCTACGGGCGCAGGTCAAACGATTCTGCCGTACGTATTAGGTTCTACAGAAGTATACGCACAAGGTACATCTTGGTCTGAAATCCTAGAAAACAGTGACAACATTGTTCTTTGGGCTACCGATCCAGTGAAAAACCTACAAGTAGGTTGGAACTGTGCGACTCACGAAGCATTCCCTTACTTAGAGCAATTGAAAGATAAAGTCGCGAAAGGCGAAATTAATGTTCTTTCTGTTGACCCTGTGAAAAACAAAACACAGCGTTACTTGAACAACGACCATATGTACATTAACCCACAAACTGATGTGGCGTTCATGATGGCAGTGGCGCATGTTCTTTATAATGAAGATCTTTACGATAAGAAATTTATTGAAACTTACTGTTTAGGTTTTGATGATTTCATCGCCTACGTGAAAGGCGAAACCAAAGATAAGATTGAAAAAACGCCAGAATGGGCGGCTGAAATCTGTGGTGTTGATGCTGATAAGATCCGCGAATTTGCACGCATGCTGGTTAACGGTCGTACTCAATTGCTATTTGGTTGGTGTATTCAACGTCAAGAGCACGGTGAGCAACCTTATTGGGCAGGTGCGGTAGTAGCGGCTATGGTTGGTCAAATTGGCCTACCTGGCGGCGGTATCTCTTACGGTCACCACTATTCAGGTATCGGTGTTCCTTCTACTGGTTTTGCGGCTCCTGGTGGTTTCCCACGTAACGTGGACCAAGGTCAAAAACCTAAGTGGGATAACAACGATTTTAACGGCTACAGCAAAACAATCCCTGTAGCTCGTTGGATCGACTGTCTACTCGAACCTGGAAAAGAGATCCGCTACAACGGCTCTAAAGTGAAACTACCAGATTACAAAATGATGGTAATTTCAGGTAACAACCCTTGGCATCACCACCAAGATCGTAACCGTATGAAGCAAGCATTCCAAAAACTTCAAACGGTTGTGACGGTTGATTTTGCATGGACAGCAACATGTCGCTTCTCTGACATCGTATTGCCAGCATGTACTCAATTTGAGCGTAACGATATTGATGTTTACGGTTCTTACTCTGGTCGTGGCCTATTAGCTATGCATAAGCTTGTCGATCCTCTGTTCCAATCTCGTACAGACTTCGAGATCTTCACAGAGCTATCTCGCCGCTTTGGTCGTCATAAAGAGTACACTCGTGGAATGGATGAGATGGAGTGGGTACGTTCACTTTACTCTGATTGCCGTGATGCAAACAAAGGTAAGTTTGATATGCCTGAGTTTGATGAGTTCTGGGAAAAAGGCGTACTAGACTTTGGTACAGGCAAACCTTGGGTTCGCCATGCTGATTTCCGTCAAGATCCTGAGATTAATGCACTAGGTACACCTTCAGGTTTCATCGAAATCTCAAGCCGTACTATCGATCGTATGGGTTATGAGCACTGTCAAGGCCACCCAATGTGGTTCGAGAAAACAGAACGTTCACACGGTGGTCCAGGTTCTAAGAAGCACCCATTCTGGTTGCAATCTTGTCACCCAGACAAACGTCTTCACTCACAAATGTGTGAATCAGAAGATTTCCGTGCAACGTATTCTGTACAAGGTCGTGAGCCTGTTTACATCAACCCAGTTGATGCGAAAGCGAAAGGCATTAAAGATGGCGATTTAGTTCGCGTATTTAACGACCGTGGTCAGTTGATGGCAGGTGCGGTAATTTCTGAGTCTTTCCCTCGTGGTGTGATTCGTATTGAAGAGGGTGCATGGTACGGTCCTCTAAATGAGAAACCAGGTGCAATTTGTACTTACGGTGATCCAAATACGCTGACGCTAGACTTAGGCTCATCTGAACTTGCTCAAGCGACATCTGCGAATACTTGTATCGTAGACTTTGAGAAATTCAAAGGTAAAGTACCGCCAGTAACATCATTTGGTGGTCCAATCGAAGTGGCATAAGCCGTTCTCGATTAGTAAGTCATAAGTAGTAAGTAACAAGCGAAAGTCCGTCTAGCTCTATCAATAGAGCGTGGCGGGCTTTTTGTTTATGTGTCAAAAAGTAAAAGGGTCAGTGAACCTGTGATTGTTTTATTTTTAGTCAAGTTGACGAAAACCGTATTTTTTCCGCGAAATATGCGTGAGTTTATGCAGCAAAAGCTTGTCAATAATTGAGATCATGGTAATTTTGTCCCACATTCATTTTTAGGATTATTTGATATGCCAAAGGCAAGTGATATTAAAAAGTTCGCCGCAATCGAACATAATGGTAAAGTTTTTCTTGTTAAAGAAATCAACAAGTTAACGCCAAGTGGCCGTGCGGGTGCAAGCCTTTACAGAATGCGCCTTTATGATGTAACAACAGGTGCAAAAGCTGATGAGAGCTTTAAAGCCGATGAGATGATTAATCTTGCTGACTTTAGCCGTCGCCAAGTATCGTTCTCTTACATTGATGGTGATGAATACGTGTTCATGGACAATGAAGACTACACACCATACAACTTCAACAAAGATTCAATTGAAGAAGAGCTTTTATTCATCACTGAAGAAGTTCAAGGTCTTCAGGTGCTTATGGTTAACGATAGCCCTGTAGCTATCGAACTACCTTCTGCAGTTGAACTTTTAATTGTTGAAACAGACCCTTCAATCAAGGGCGCGTCTGCAAGTGCACGCACAAAACCTGCGACTCTAACAACAGGTCTAACAGTACAAGTTCCTGAGTACATTGCGAACGGCGATAAAATCAAAGTTAACACTGCCGATCACAAATACATGAGCCGCGCATAATCGCAGCCAACAGTATTTACGTGAACTAGCATCACGGACAGCAGACACATTTAGCCATTTTGGATCTTTTTCAAAGTGGCTTTTTTATACCAAATATTCAGTTCGAAGGCATAAAGACCCTACATATTTGACATCATATTGACTAAATTATCGGCAAGTATCCTCATTAGATTTATACTCATTAGAAGTTTGGCAAATCTTAACTCAAAGCGTGATCAAGTTAGTATTTAGTGCATTTGTTCAATTAGACAAAGATCAATCTTACATGCTCTAATCGAATCTTAATTCATGCATATGCAGTTGTATTTTGGGCGTTTACGCTATTTGGTGTACCTATGAGAGAAATTATTACGTTACCTTGCTCACGTGAACTTGAGCCGATTCAGTCTGATGTCAATTGTCGACATGAAGACAAACAAATTTGGTTTAAATACATAGGAATTCATAACTCACCACTACCTACCTATTTTCCCCTGATCCAGACCAGCTGCAATTTTGAACGCAGTGCGACAGTTATTGGCGATGGGTTTCAGATGTTGGCTCAAACTGGTGGTACCGTTGACCAACCGATTGATATTGGTCGTTGCCCTGATAACGATGCCAGTTACCGAATCTACCCTCAAAATGCAGCCAAGCGGTATTACAATTATTTGGTTCTTGAAGAGTCGAATGGCTATACCCTGTTTGGTTTTACAAGTTGCCAACGTTTCGCCGGTTTTTTTGAAATCATCGAGGGAGAAAATGGGCTGGAAATAATAGCCAGTATCGATGGTGAAGGCAGCCAACCGCAAACATGGGAAAATAACAATCTCGAATCCATCACCATCCTAACTGGGTCATCCTTAGCCGATCTGTACACTGAATATGGTGAACTGATTGCGCAGCACCATAAGCCGCGTTTAGGTGTCAATCAGAAAGCGCCGGTCGGGTGGTGTTCTTGGTATGCCTATTATGCTGAGTTCACTGAACAGAATATTCAGCTTAATGTTGATCATATGAAGGGTGATTTAGACAATCTTGAATGGGTGTTGCTCGATGATGGTTACCAAGCCTTTATGGGGGATTGGTTAACGCCATCAGACAAATTCACTAATGGTGTAAAAGAGCTGATTCAAAGTATTAAAGAAAAAGGAAAGAAACCTGCGATCTGGATGGCGCCCTTTATTGCTCAGCCAGAATCTGAGGTTTTCCGTAATCATCCAAACTGGTTTGTGAAAGATGAGCAAGGCAACTTACTAAAAGCTGAAGATGTCACTTATGGTGGCTGGAGATGCACACCTTGGTATATTTTGGATACTTCTCATCCAGAAGTGAAAGCACATTTGACTCATATCGTAAAAACGATGCGTGAAGAGTGGGGCGTTGAATTATTCAAGCTTGATGCTAACTATTGGGGAACATTGAAAGGTAAGCGTTATCAACCCGGCGTGACAGGTGTTCAAGCTTACCGAATGGGGATGGAAGCGATTGCTAAAGGGGCTGGTGATGCTTGGTTGCTTGGTTGTAATGCACCAATGTGGCCATCGTTAGGTTTAGTCGATGCAATGAGGGTTTCTGATGATGTAGAGCGACACCCTCATCGGTTTGAACAAATAGCGAAAGAGACCTTTTATCGAAGTTGGCAGCATCGCAAACTCTGGCAGATAGATCCAGATTGCGTCACATTAACCTCTTTACCGAACCAAACGACAGATCGCAAAAGTTATAATTTTCATCGAGATGTTTGCCTCGCAAGTGGTGGTTTACTGCTGTCTGGTGATCCACTGCCAGAATTAACTCCCTATGCTCAGCGTTCGTTGAGTAAGCTGATAATAAGGCATAAACATAGCCAGCAAGCGGCCGAGTTCTCCTCATTATCATTAAATCACGCCGTACTGAATTTAACTGAGCATAATCATCTTCATTGCTTATTTAACTATCATGGTGATGAGAAAGAGTTCACATTGGCTTCTGATCATCCAGTGCATTGGTATCACTATTGGACAGGTGAAAAACTGAGTGAGCAACCGACTCAGATTTTCCAATTTACGTTACCCGCAGGATTGACGAGCCAGGCAATTGTCACGGCAGAGTAACGATGACCTAGAGACCTATTACTTATCGGTTCTTTAGTGAATCGGAAATAGTAATGTTGAAATAGTTAATATTGAAAAAGCGAAAAGCAGCCATATAAAGTGGCTGCTTTTTTATCGCAAGAACGAAATTTTAGATATTGAATCTCGAACTTGGAACCAATTTCTAAAACAGAGTTGGCCTTAAATCTCGAACAAAAAGTAGTATCCATAGCCAACAATGAGAGCGGGTATAGCGGAATATAGAGTGGCGACCATGGCTGCTTTTGGAGCGAGAGCTATCGCTGGAAACAGCGCATCGCCATCATTTGAAATCGCATTAGCAATTTGGGTGGAGAAGGGGACTGCTCCTGAAATGTACATGCTAGTGATTAAGATTTGAGGCCCACATCCGGGTAACATTCCAACCGCGAGTCCGATTAGAGGCATAAAAGCTCCCCAACCAGAAAATGCGCTATGGAGATCAACTTGCGTAAAGTACGTCGTTAATTCAAAAACTAGGAAGGCGATAATCACCCATGCACTCACAAAGTTGGTGTCTTGTGCAGCCTTTTGAATTGGGTGGGAGGTGATACATTTTTTGTCTTCCGATACTGTCGACTCATAATCATGAAGTTCTTCTGTCAAAGCCCAAAGACTCATTGTTGTAACTGATAACATGGCTCCAATCCACTCGATGGAAAGGTCAGGTAGAGAAAGCAGAGCGTTGATATCAACTTGAAATGAGCCTAAAACCGCAATTATGCTCGCGGGAACCAATACCCATTTCCAAAATGCTCCTTGCAGGTTAATTGCCCTTTGTTGCAGTGGAGATGGCTTGAGTTTTTTCGAGCAGGTAGACAGCGTGCTGCTTAGTTTCTTTTGGAGTTCGGGACGTAAAAAATCATCGGCGTGAAAATGGTTTACGACTAAACCTGAAATGGTTCCGACAATCACCCCTAATACAATAATGCCGAACCCTGTTGAAGGTTGGCTCGCAAGCAGGAGAAATGCCGCATCTCCCATTGTAGAGGTTAACACCGCAACAATAGCGCCAAACCCTACGCGACCACTGACAAATTGAGTGGTGACAACAATAGCGCCACCACACCCAGGTAACGCCCCTAGCAGCGCAGAGAAAAAAACCTGATAGTGTCTAGAGCCTCGATATAGTTTAGTAATTTTATTGGTTTTACTGATAAATTGAGAAATGTAGTGATAAATAGCAAGAGTCAATGCCACATAGCAAGATACCGCCCAGAAAGCATCAGATAATGTTGCAACAGTAATATCTCGTGTATTCTCAACTGAGAGTAAAGTGATCAGGGCAATGGGCAGAATCAATCGCTTATGAGAGATTTTAAACTGAGAGACAGAAAACAGTCTTGTTGATGATAGATGCTTGAGTAATTCCATAATACTGACCAATTCAAATGAGACTGTAATTAATATATACGAATGAGAATGATTATCAATAGCAATTGTCAAATTTGGAGAAACAGCCCTACACTTATTAGTGAGAATAAGTATGTTTCGGCAATCAACCGATTAATAAGATGGATCTTAAGAGATTCTCTGTTTGTTTTTTGAACATTTTTTTACATGATTAATTCGCCCAAACTCATGATCTGATCCAAAAAATCAGGTAAAGTATCGCCCATTGTGAGAATTTGCTTATCTACATTGTAGGTAGGTTATAAAAATAGATATTGATAGGAAGAGAAATGATTCTAGTTGTTGGTCATAAAAACCCAGATAGCGATAGTATTTGTAGTGCACTAGTAGCGACTGAGCTGCTTAAAGCTCGTGGTCTTGAAGCGCAACCAATCCGTCAGGGTGAAATCAACCGTGAAACACAGCACATTCTTGAAGTGGCTGGAGCGACGTCTCCTGAGCTTCGTACTTCAGTGGCGGGTGAAAAAATCTGGTTAGTCGATTATTCAGATCTTGCTCAAGCACCGGATGATGTGGCTGACGCAGAAATCCTAGGTATTGTCGATCACCACCGTTTAGGCGATGTGATGACGGTAAACCCAATGGAAGCTTGGATCTGGCCTGTAGGTTGTACTAACACCGTTCTATTCAATATGTTCAAAATTGAAGGACATGCTATTTCTCAACAAATTGCAAAATTAATGATGTCTGCGATTCTTTCTGACACAGTAGGCTTTGCGTCTCCAACATGCACGCAAAAAGATAAAGATGCGGTTGCTGAACTTGCAGAAATTGCAGACGTTCAAGATGTTGATGCGTTTATCAAAGATCTATTGATTGCAAAAACAAACATCGAAGGCCTTTCAGCGGCTGAATTGGTAGAGAAAGATTTAAAAGGTTACCCGTTTAACGGTCGTGACGTTGTCGTTGGTCAAGTTGAGCTTGCAACACTTGAGCAAGTAGACGGTATGATTGAAGCGCTTGAAGCTGACCTTGTTCGTCGTTGCGAAGAAGACAAATTGGCTTTTGCTGCTGTGATGCTGACTGATATCACCACGGCTCAAACTCGACTTATCTACAAAGGTGAGTGGGCTGAAAAATTAGCGAAGCACGAAGTTAACGGCATGCTAATGATGGAAAATACTCTTAGCCGTAAAAAACAAGGCTGGCCTTGGCTTCAAGGTGAGCTAGTTTAATCACAAACTACTATTAGTGATTAGAAAGGGGTTGGCGTAATCGTCAGCCCTTTTATTTTTTAAATCTTCAATCGAGAACTCGTTATGTCAAAGTCTTTAGATGCTTCACAAATTGATGCCATTAATAAATACGACGAAGAAAAGCGTTTTAAATACTGTGTTAAAGAGATCGTTGCAAACCGTGAAGTTTGGATTCTAACGGATGAGCACGGTTGTGTGATGCTAAATACAGAAGAAGAAGATTGTGTGCCAGTATGGCCAAATCAAGAATTCGCTCAAGCGTGGGCCACTGGTGAATGGGAGCCTTGCAAAGCAGAAGCTATTTCACTTAACAAATGGCACAGTCGCTGGACGGTCGGATTAGAAGATGACGAATTGGCTGTTGTTGTTTTTCCAAATGAAAAAGAAGAAGGGGTAATTTTATTCCCTGATGAATTTGATTTTGAACTTAAAAAACAAGCGTCACGTCGCTAGTTAAACATGAGTCAAAACAAGATATTATTGTTGTCGATTGTTTAGATCCAATAGGTGGAGATGCGTCTCTATTTATTGGATTACATTGCGTTAATTAAGTTTTATATCATTAGTGATATTTAATAAAACAAATTAAAATCAATAAGTTAGATCCTAATTCCATTCTGTAAACATATTTTCATCGCCTATTATTATTGCCGCTAATATCACTGTGAAGCATCAGATTGAAGTTCAACTCAGTATTGATCTTAAGCTACTTTTTACAGCAGGAATAATAATATGAAGAAAAATCCCCGCCAAATTAAAAGATGGTCAAAAAACTTGATCACGACAATAGGGCTGACCAGTTGCACCCTTATTGCGAATGCCACTTACGCACAAGATGTGATGACGATTGACCAGCCTGAAAACTATATTCATGACGTATGGTTGCGTGATAATGACAGACTAAACCACTTTACTAGCAAAACCTTTTATCCTTCAAATGTACTAAGAATTACAGCAACAGATGACTATCTAAGTCTGTTCAATGATGCGCCACTTGTGTTCACTAATATGGTGTATGTTGCAAAACTGGCCAATGGTACTACCGTTGATCTTTTAAATGTCTCTTCACTGCCTGCGATTTCAGAACTCCGTTTTACACACCCTATTCATTCTGGATTCTTAGAGTACCAAATAACAGGCACTGAAGAGTTGGTCACGCTAACAGCAGATGATTTTATTGATGCTACGTATGACTACATTCCACAAGATAAAGATCAGAAAAATGCTCGTCCTAACTTATCGACTATCTCATTTAAATTTAGATCTCGATTATTTCATCAGGAGGACTTCAAATTAACTTCTAGTGTTAAATGGCGTCCAGAAACGCCCAATGCGATGAGATATATGCTTGGGGCTATTATTAATTGGTCGAAAATTGTAGGTTCAGAAGAATTTGAGCAAGCATGGATGGATACCCCATTCTTAAATGTGAAAGCGGCTAACCCTGCATATAAATGGAATACTGAAACTGATTATGCCGAGTTAAGCGAGAAAGGGCGAGAATACTATGACGAGGTTTTTTCTCGTTATGATCATGACTATGGCAAATTCTATTCAAATGATACAAAAGAATGGCGTTTGAACACGCTGCGTTCACGGTATTATAACTATACAGAAACTGGCGGCGGAGGCTGGGGAGGCGGTGCCACGCTAGGTGTCAGTGCAGCAAGAGGCTTTTTTAATGGACATTTCTTGTATGATGAACGAGCTGCTGAACATTATGACGCAAAAAAATGGTATGGCTTACCCGATCAAAATGGGACAAACACAACAATATTTAATCACGGCATGGAGATCTACTCACACGAAGCGGGTCATACAATCGGTGGTGGTCACTATGATAACTTCTGCAACGAATACAGTGATTGGGGTATAAACCCACTAACCAAAATTTTCTTAGCTGGCTTTATTAAAGATGGGAAAATGTTAATCAATGAAGACAATATCATTGAACGTAATTTGCTTTGGGAGTCCAATAGAAAAGATAAACGACCGAATTCAGCCGCTCCATTTAATAACTCATGGCAGCCAATAGAATGGGGTGGTATATGGGGGCATCACAATATAGAGCTACCATATCCAAACAAAACAATGGATATAGATTCGAACTATATTGAATTATTTAGGAAGTATGTTGAAGCCCATAATGAAGGGAAAGGCTTGGAGTACTTGAAAACACTTCCATTTAACCAAGATGTTAAATATCACCCAGAAGGAGCCCCAAAAACGGAGTTATCTGATTTCCAACGCCAAGGTGAATATACTCAGTTTGGTGAGCGGACACTTACCAATGTGGCGCTAAATAAGCCAGTAAGTGCAACGACTGCCCGTAGTCATAGCCCTGTAGTGAATTCAGTGGATGGTGATACATCGACACGATTTATCTCTAGTAGGAATCAAAATCAAGAGCTAACGATTGATCTGACAAAAGAAACAGCGGTAAGATCAATTGTCGTACATGGTGTAGAGAGAGAGCGCTACAAGCACAGAATGAATGGTGCCGTAGTTAGTGCGTACGATGAAAGCCATAATTTGATTTGGCAATCTGAACCAATGGCAGTGCAAGAAGGGGATGAACAAGTGTTTGTTTATAACTTTGCTGCGCCATTGGCAAACGTCTACTACGTTAAATTCCGAACGGATAGCAAAAATATTGAAGTGAATGAAATTGAGGTATTTGAATAGGCTTACTGAACGGTAACTTTCCGATACCTATAGAAAGTATTCATTAACTGATAAACCCCTGTTGGCAAGCTAACAGGGGTTTTTACTGTTGATAACCTAAACCTAGATCTTAATACAGAGATTTTGGCGCTAATGATTTGGCGCTTTATAGAAATGGCTTTCAACCAAACGTTGGGTAATTTGGTGGCTTGGGTTGGTCAATACCTCGTGAGTGTCACCAGATTCAACCACTTCACCTTTATCCATTACCATAATTTGGTCGGTAATATGTTTCACGATCCCAATATGTTGAGAGACATAAATAAAAGAGACGCCCATCTCTTCTTGAAGTTCAAGAAATAGGTTAATGATCTGCGAACGCATCGCCATGTCCAAACCATTAAGAGCTTCATCTGCAACAATAATGGAAGGTTGAAGGATTAACGCTCTTGCCAAGCATACTCTCTGCTTCTGGCCTGTTGCGAGCATTTGCGGATAAAAATAAGCATGCTCTGGCAGTAGACCAACTCTTAGCAACGTGTCTTTTACGCGGCGCATTCTCGCTTCAGGAGGCATGTTGGTATTTCGCTTCAGAGGCCCCTCCAGAATTCGACCGATTTGGATTCTTGGGTTCAACGACGTATTCGGATCTTGGAAGATCATTCGTATAAGCTTGCAGCGCGTTGAATAATCTTTGTGTTCTAACTTTTCGCCATTGACACGAATTTCGCCTGAGGTTGGTTCAATCATTCCCGAAAGCATTCTTGCAATTGTCGATTTACCTGAGCCATTTTGACCGATAAAACCAATCGTTTGACCCGCTTCTAAGCTAAAGCTTACGGGTTTAACAGCCTGATGTATTTTCTTTCGAAATAGGCCTGAACGCGTTACGAAATCTTTTGAAAGACCGTCAACTTCAAGTAATGCACTCATGATTTTTTATCCATGTTGAGTGGGAAGTGGCAACTGAACTTATGATTTTTGATTCGTCTTGCATAAGGGATTTCAACACATTGTCTTTGTGCGTATGGACAACGAGGCCCGAGTCGGCAACCAATAGGCAAGTGCTGAAGGGGCGGTATTGAACCAGGAAGAGATTGAAGTTTCTCTTTGTGCGGGATCCACTCTCCAAAATCGGGCATCGCCTTAAGTAAAGCAACCGTATAAGGATGTTTTGGTACATCAAGGATTTTTCTTGTATCGGCAGACTCAACCGATTGCCCACAATACATAACCGTAATGCGATTAGCCCATTGGGTGATGGTCGTTAAATCATGGCCAATAAGAACAATCGTTGTGTTATTAATTTGGTTCATACGGCTCAGCAAACGCAAAATCTGAGATTGAGTGATTGGATCTAAGTCGTTGGTTGGTTCATCAGCAATCAATAATTTTGGCTTGGTTGCAATCGCCATCGCAATCATGATTTTCTGACACTCACCATCCGTCAATTCATATGGGTAGCTGCCCATAATTCGAGTATGTTCTTTTATGCCCACTTTATGCAGCAGTGCAATGGCTTGCTTTTTACGCCATTTGAAACGCTCCCACCATTTGCCATCAAATGACTTTGAAGGGATCGATTCGATCAATTGCTTGCCAACTTCTTCGGAAGGGTCTAGGCATGTTGAGGGCTCTTGGAATATCATCGCAATATCTCGTGAAATGACTCTTCGACGCTCTCTTGGAGTGAGTTGCAATAGATCAATGCTGCCCATGCGCATGCGGTCAGCCGTCACTTTCCAATTATCTTTACATACACCAACAATGGCCTTTGCGACTAAGCTTTTTCCTGAACCTGATTCTCCCACAAGGCCACGAATTTCACCTTCATTCAAGGTTAAACTCATGCGATCAACCGCCTTAACGGTTCCTTGAGGCGTTTCAATTTCGATCGTTAAATGTCGAATATCTAGTAATGGCATTATTCGATTCCTGCATTAAGAGCTTGTCGGACACCTTCACCAACTAAGTTAATGATAATAACCGCAAACATGATCGCAAGGCCTGGAAGCGTGACAGTCCAAGGTGCAAGGTAGATGAGTTCAACAGAGTCACCTAAAATTGCCCCCCATTCTGTGCTTGGGGCTTGTGCGCCTAAACCTAAGAACCCTAGAGCGGTAATGTCTAAAATTGCGATGGAAAGTGCCAACGTACTTTCGGCGGCAATGACAGTTAATACGTTAGGTAAAATGGAGTTCCACAATAGGTAAAAGTCGTTTGCACCGTCGAGTCGGGCTGCCATGATGTAATCTTTTTCAACTTCGTTATGTACAGCAATATAGATTGAGCGAATAAAACGTGGAACAAGAGCTAAACCTATCGCAAGCAGAATGTTGAACTCACCAAAACCAAGGAAAGCCACAAAAATAATCGCAAGTAGCAGGGACGGTATCGACATCACGGTATCAAGTAGGTGATTGAGCGTACTTGAAAGTAACCCTTTAGTCATACCGGCAAATACACCAACAATGCAGCCAATGACTCCGGCAATGGTGGTAATGATGATAGCTGCGCCAAACGTGAGCTGAGAACCGATGATCAGTCGCGACAAAATATCCCGACCCAGATCGTCTGTACCTAGAAAATATTCAACGGTTCCAGCAGGGTTCCAAGATGGTGGAATGAGCAATTCCCCCGTTTGAGCTTGTGCATCATGAGGGGCTAGCCAAGGAGATAAAAGAGTGACTAAGATTAAAAATAGCAGGCACCATAGACCAAACATCGCCAAACTGTTGGCTTTGTAGCTGCGCCAAAAACGCTCAAATTGCGTTGGAATCTGTTCTTCTTGATAAACACTACTTGTTAGCATACCACTCTTTCCTTACTAGAGGGTTGATCATCGCACCCACAAGATCTGACAGAATATTTGCAGTGAGAACTAGAGTTGCCACGACGATCACGCCCGCCTGAATAGAGACATAATCTTGATTGGATAAAGCATCAAGCAGCCAACGACCAATTCCGGGCCAATTAAAAATGGATTCAGTAATAATCGCCAGCGTCAGCATACTTGATAGCTGCACACCAAATTTAGGAATGATTGGTGGAATGGCGTTTCTGAGTACATGTTGAGTAACGATTTCGTGGCTTGTTAGACCTTTGATACGTGCGGCTCGAATATAGTTTTGAGTCATCACTTCCGCGACCGATGCGCGCATAAGACGAATAACTTGCGTTGTCGGCGCTAATGCCAAAACCAAGCAAGGCAAAATCATATGCTCTAAAACACTTTGCAAGGCATGAGCACGGTAATTACCTTTTGCCATGAATGCATCGATGATGGCGAAACCTGTAACATGGTCAATTTCGTAAAGTAAATCGTAACGCCCAGCGACAGGAAACATCTCAAAGTGAAGAGAAAAAACCATGATCATGAGTAGGGCAACCCAAAAAATAGGCGCAGAGTACCCAGACATGGAGGTGAATGAGATTGCGGTATCAATCCACTTGCCTTGGCGCATTCCTGCTAACGTCCCAAGTGGAATGCCCACAAACAGTGAAAGAATAAAGGCGACTAAGCACAATTCCAGAGTTGCAGGGAAAACAACCGCTAATTCCGTGCTGATTAAAACATCGCTTTTATTCACGCCAAAGTTGAGTTGGATGAGTTCTTGAATGTAGGAGAACCAACCTAGCCAAAATTCTTGTAGCGCCCAGTGAGACGTTGTATCTAGACGAAGCAGTGAATAACCCACGATGGTTAATATTGCTAAAGTAATGATAAAGAGATTAAGCCTACGAACCGTATACCAAAACATTTATTCGCTCCTCTCGACTAAATCAAATGGTTGAACGTTAAAAGGATTGACGCGAAAGCCAGATAACGATTTATCATGCACTTGGAATTGAACACCGTGAGCGAGAGGAATGACTGGGAATTCTTCATTCAAAATATTTTGAGCCTGTTTATATAGATTAAAGCGATAACGCTGTTCATTTGCCTCTAAAGCTAGATCGAGTAAAAAGTCAAAATCAGAATTACACCACATTGAAACATTCAGCCCAGCACGTTCCGAGCCGCATGAAAGAAGAGGGCGTAAAAAGTTATCAGGATCACCCGTGTCACCAATCCAGCCAGTTAAAAGCAAGTCGAAATCCGAAATGTTGGTTAATTCTGTTCGATTAAAACGATCATCCGTTAACAGATTAAGCTTAATGCCAATATCGGCAAAATTAGCCTGTATCAACTCGGACGTCTTACGTGGGCTAGGGTTGTATGCTCTCGGTTCTAGAGGAACCCACATAGAGAGTTCAAGGCCAGAGTCAACCCCCGCTTCTCGCAGTAAAGCCAGTGCGTAATTCTTATCGTAGCGAATTTGGACGGTATCTTTTTGGTAAGCCCAAGAGTTCGGTGGTAGTAGAGTGTATGCCTTGCTACCTGTTCCGTAATACACTGAATCTAAAATATTTTGACGGTTGATAGCCAGATTTAACGCTTTTCTTACGCGAGGATCATTCAATGCTTCATGAGTGGTATTTAACGCTATAAAAGAGACATTCATTGCGGGCTTTGCGGTCAACTCTAAATCCGCTTGCTTTTGGATAATAGGGATCTGGCTTGAAATCGGCGAGCTTAAAACATCGCACTCTTTACGCAGTAATTTGGCGAGAGTTCCTGTGCCTCTATGGGAGATGTCAAACACCACTTGATCCATTTTTACCTCACCACGCCAATAATTATCGTGCTTTTTAAGACGGATCAAATCATTGACTTGGTATTCATCTAAATAGAATGGCCCACTTCCAATAGGGTGCGAATCTATCTGGTTTTTCTCATCTTTTGCAGCCAATTCACGCCCATATTCGGCGGAAAGAATAACGGAATGGCTGGTCGAGATATTGGATAAAAATGAATTATCAGCACGGCTTAGCGTAAATTTAACCGTGTGTTCATCGAGCGCTTGTACATCAACAAGAAGATTTTGGAAATCAAGACTAGTGAACCAAGGATACGCACTCTGACCAACAAGGTGAAAAGGGTGGTTAGGATCAATAATACGTCGAAAACTGAATACCACATCATTGGCATTCATAGCACGAGTAGGAGTAAACCAATCTGTTGTTTGGAACCAAACATTATTACGTAAGGTAAACGTATACTCAGTGCCATCGTCATTGGTTGTCCAACTGGTTGCGATGTTTGGCGTAGGTTGAAGTGTTTCAGGATCAAGCTGAAGCAGAGTATCAAATATCTGTGGGCTAAGTGCATCGGCAGTGATGCCACTATCGATCAGTTGTGGATTAAAGGTACTAGGGTTACCTTGGCCACAAAATACGAATCCGTTCTGACGAATTTCGTTGTGGTCAATCTCTTCACCACAGCCAGAAAGTAGGCTTAAAGTGAATAATCCAAAGGTAAGTTTTAAGAGTGCTTTCATAGAAAGAAATTTTTTAATGAACGAAGTTATTGGAGATACGATCTCATACTTCAAGATCCCACTAATTTACCATTTTTAAGCAAGCTGCACCAATCACAATAATCATATATAGCAAGCAGTTATTCGGTTTTGTTTTACTTCGACTATTTTTGATGGGATTTTAGCCAGATTACTCACCTGAAGAGCCATTGAGCCCATATTTTCGGATCATGCCTCTTAACTGATGATAGCTTAATCCCAGTAACTCTGCGGCTTGACGTTGATTAAATTTACTCTGCTTGAGGACCTGATTCAGCAGTGCTTTATCTTGCTGTTCTTGCCATAACTTGTAGTTTAATGGGAAAGAAAAAGCCTGTTCATCTGTCGAACTGTCATCAATAACATCTGATTCTTGGCTATCCCAATGAGGTATGAATGGGTCAAATATCAACTCATCAATGGCATATTGTGAGGTCCCATTTTGATATACCGCTCGTTCGATAACATTTTTCAGTTCTCGAACATTACCGGGCCAAGGGTAAGCGAGTAACTCATTGACAGCGCTTTCAGTGAACCCTGAAAATAGCTCCAGTTGGAGTTCTCTACACATTTTTATCGCGTAGTATTCAGCCAGAAGTAATATATCCTCTTTACGCTCTCGCAGTGGTGGTAAATTGATAACATCAAAGGCTAGCCTATCTAATAAATCGGCTCTAAATTCGCCAGTCTTTGCGAGTTGAGGTAGGTTGGCATTCGTCGCACACACCAATCTGACATCTGCACTCAGGACTTTTTGGCCACCGACTCGTTCATACTGACCATATTCAATTACCCGTAAAAGTTTCTCTTGTACGGAAAGTGGCGCAGTAGCGAGTTCATCTAAAAATAAAGTACCACCTTCTGCCCGTTCAAATCGGCCTTGATGACGGCCTTTTGCCCCAGTAAATGCTCCAGACTCATGCCCAAAAAGTTCCGAGTCAATTAACCCTTCGCTTAATGTTGAACAATTGAGCGAAACTAACGGTTGATCCCAGCGTTTAGAGAGATAGTGTAGTCGCTGGGCAATGAGTTCTTTGCCTGTTCCTCGCTCACCAATAATCAGTATTGGTCTTTGGATTGGAGCCAGTTTCGATACTTTGTCCAACACCGCGAGAAAAGCAGGTGATTCACCGATTAAGTTCTGTTTCATTGGCGTTTGGCTCCTGGGTGGCTAAATTTACTAACTATAGGTTAAATTCATCATAGCATGGATTGGGTGTATTCCTTACTTTCTTGTAACTTGTTGTTTTTAAATAACTAAAATATTGGCATGGTTATTGGTTATATAACAATATACATAAACAGGTGTATTGAAGATTTAACATTAATAAGGGGAACCACCATGGGTATTTTTTCTCGTTTTGCAGATATCGTAAATTCAAACATTGGCGCATTGCTGGATAAGGCTGAAGATCCTGAAAAAATGATTCGCCTTATTATCCAAGAGATGGAAGACACTTTAGTAGAAGTGAGAACTAACTCAGCAAAAGCCATTGCTGATAAAAAAGAGCTAGCGCGTCGAGTGGAAGCAATGGCCGATCAAATTAATGATTGGCAACAAAAAGCCACATTAGCATTAACGAAACAGCGTGAAGATCTTGCTCGTGCAGCGCTGATTGAAAAGCAGAAACTCGAAGATATTATTAAGGGTTTACACACTGAGCAGACACTCGTCGAAGAGACCATCACCAAACTTACCGATGAAATTGGTAAGCTTGAGACTAAAATTACCGAAACACGAGCGAAGCAACAAGCGTTAGCTATTCGTAATCAAGCGGCGTCAAATCGACGTGATGTACAAAAACATCTGCATTCAAGCCGAAGTCATGAAGCGATGGCAAAGTTTGAGCAATACTCGCGTAAAGTAGATGAGTTAGAGGCGGAGGCTGATGTGTATGCAAAATCGGGTACTGCGAAGTCACTTGACCAAGAGTTTGCTGAGTTGCAAGCTAATGATGAAATAGAGAAAGAATTAGCGAAACTGAAGCAACAAGTTGAGCAACAAAACAAATAATTTAAAGCGGTTCATCACTTGGCTGCTTTAAACAAGAAAGCAGCTAGATAGCTTTGAATAATAAAAGGTTAGGAGTGGATTATGTCATCATTTTTTATAGCAGGCCCATTAATTGTTTTTCTGATTTTTGTTGCTCCGCTATGGCTGTTTTTACATTACAGAGGTAAGCGAAAATCGGAAAATGGCTTATCGAGCGAAGATTACCAAAGGTTACAAACCTTGTCTGAAAAAGCGGAGTCGATGCAATCTAGAGTCGAAACGCTAGAGCGTATCCTTGATGCGGAGTCACCTAATTGGAGACGAAATTATGACTAAGCGAGAGCTCTACCGAGATACTGAAAATGGGAAAATATCGGGTGTATGTGTGGGTTTGGCGAACTATTTCGGTTCAGAAGTATGGTTGATACGAATCTTAGTCATTTCAGCCGCTCTGCTTGGTGGTAGTTTCTTAGTGTTATTAGCTTATATCGCCATGACGTTGATGCTGGAAAAACAACCAGTGCAATATGTCGAAAGCTTAAAATCTCAGCAAGAACATACCTTGAAAAGCAAACCTTGGCAGCAAGGAAAAACGGCGGATGCTCTGCTGAAAACGTTGGAGCAAGAATTTAATCAAATCGAAACTAAAGTGCGAGACATGGAAGCATATGTGACTTCTGACACTTTTAAAGTTAACCGCGAATTTAATAAGTTGTAGCGGCCAATTGTAATTAAATGAACCTTCGAAATAAGTTGAAGAGTGCGCTACTCCTCAACTTATTCTTTTTTATATAGTTCTCAAGCTATTTACTGGAAGCCAATCGTCGATTCATCTATGTTAATAAGTAGAAAAAATAGTTAATACTACGAACATTAACAAGGATGATAAATCATGCACAAAGCGATATTGCTCCTGTTTGGAGCTTTGTTGGGGCTATCGGGCTGTGGAAGAGATCTTCCTCCTGTTCCAGAACCTGACTCTCGACCTGCTAAGTTGTTTCGTGTCTCGGTTGGAAATACACAATTTGAACGAAGCTTTCCTGCCACCAGTGACGCTGGTGATAAAGCGGTATTAGCATTTCGTGTTCCGGGCCAACTCCAAACCATTGATGTTCTTGCTGGGCAACCCGTTGAAAAAGGCGGACTTCTTGCCACGCTTAATCCTGATGAATACACCCTTTTAGAGCAGCAAGCTAAAGCCAACTTTAAACTTGCGGATGTCCAATATCAGCGTATGAAAAAGTTGCGTGTTGATAAGGTGGTGTCTGAACAGGATTTTGACCAATCAAAAGCCAACCATAACTCTGCCAAAGCCCTTTTAGAGCAAGCTCAAGCCAATTTACGCTACACGCGACTTATCGCACCCTATAAAGGCACCATTTCTATCATACCTGCGAAAACGAATGAGTTCATCGATGCGAAACAGGGCGTGATGAATATTCAAACCAATGAAGTGCTTAAAGTCGTTTTTCAGATTTCTGATAAATTATTAAATCGCTTTGCTAACGGCAACCAAGTAAGTGTCACTATGGTTTTTGATGCTTTCCCAGAACGGTCTTTCCCATTAACGTTTCAAGAGGTTGATACAGAAGCTGATTCAACAACAGGCTCTTATAAAGTGACTATGGTTATGGACCGCCCTAAAGATATTGGGATCTTGCCGGGGATGTCTGGCTCCGTTACCGCTATTGCTGCGAGAGGTAATGCGACAAGAATTCCACAAGATGCCATTTTTGAAGAACAAGGAGAAACGTGTGTTTGGCGTGTTTCCGATGAGGGGATTGTTGAAAAAGTACAAGTAACGTTGAATGAAAAGAGGCAAGTACTTTCTGGCTTAACTGACGGTGATCAGATAGTGACGTCTGGAGTGAGTCAGATTGAAGCGGGCATTAAAGTTCGAGAATGGATCAAGGAGCGAGGTCTATAATATGAAAATTTTGATCAAGACATTCGCGTTATGCACGCTGCCACTACTTTATGGTTGTGGAGAACCCACAACGGTTGACGTCGTTAGTACGCCGCTTGTGAAGGTGGTCGATGCGGGTAGCCATGAAATGCAAGATAACCTGTACTTCCCTGCTGTCGCAAATGCTGCCGAACGAGCGCATTTAAGTTTTCGAGTTTCAGGAGAAATAAATAAGCTTAATGTTCGTGAAGGAGACCGAGTAAAAAAAGGCGATATTTTAGCTGAAATTGATCCGACGGATTATCAGTTAGATGTCGATAATGCGAGCGCAAAATACTCGGTAGCAAACAGTCAGTTTGAACGTTCAAAACCTTTGGTCAAAAAAGGGCTTTTAGCTAAGTCACAATTTGATGAGCTTGCGGCGCAAAGACAAATCGCATTATCTGAATTTGAGTTAGCAAAGCTCCGATTGTCATTTACAAAATTACGCGCTCCTATTGACGGCATGATTTCACGAGTGAACGTGGATCAATTTGAAAATATTCAAGTAGGTCAACAGGTGGTTAATATTCATAGCGTTAAGGATGTGGAGGTGATGATACTACTTCCAGACCAAATCTATGTGAAGCAACCTGATCCTGAGAAATTGGCCAAGGTGAGAGCCACTGTACGAGTTCCAAGTGGTAATGAATATTTGGCTTCAATCAAAGAGTTCACCACGGAACCTGATCCAAAAACGGCGTCATATACCGTTACTTTGACACTCCCAATGCCTCAAGAAGAGTTCATTTTAGATGGCATGGCTGTAGAAGTGACAACAAAAGGGGAGTCGATTGAAATCGACCTGAACGCAGGGGTGAATATTCCGATAGAAGCCATATTCAATGCTGGGGGATTACAGCGTGAAAATATGTATGTTTGGGTTTTAAATGAAGACTCTACGGTGAGAAAACAGAAGGTGGTGACAGGTAAGGCAATCCAAGATCATATTCAAGTCACGGATGGATTAATAGGCTCAGATCAGATAGTGGTGGCTGGTATCAGCCGATTGCGAGATGGAATGGCGGTTAAAGTGATACAGCAAGAGGTGAATCAATGAGCAATCTAACAGAAAAAAACATGCCTAAGCCTCAATCATCTTCACTACAAGATGATTCTGATGTCACTGGCGTTGCGGCTTATTTTATTCGTAATAAAGTGATTAGCTGGATGCTCTCTTTGATTTTCCTCATTGGTGGTGTCGCCGCATTTTTTGAACTTGGACGTTTAGAAGATCCCGCCTTTACCATTAAAGATGCAATGGTCGTGACATCCTACCCTGGCGCTACTCCTCAGCAAGTGGAAGAAGAGGTGACTTATCCGCTTGAAAAAGCCATCCAGCAGTTGTCGTATGTAGATGAAGTCAATTCGCTCTCCAGTCGCGGCTTATCACAGATAACGGTAAGCATGAAAAATAGCTATGGTCCGGATGATCTTCCGCAAATATGGGATGAATTACGTCGTAAAGTGAATGATCTCAAATCACAACTTCCGCCGGGCGTGAATGACCCAAGTGTCATTGATGATTTTGGTGATGTGTATGGGATTTTATTGGCGGTAAGTGGTGAAGGCTACAGTTACAAAGAGCTGCTTGATTACATCGATTATTTACGACGTGAGTTAGAGCTAGTTGATGGTGTGAGTAAAGTTTCGGTGTCAGGTCAACAGCAAGAACAAGTCTTTATCGAAATCTCAATGAAGAAAATTAGCTCACTTGGGTTATCACCAAACACTGTTTTTAATCTGCTTTCGACACAAAATGTCGTGTCCGATGCTGGTGCTATCCGCATCGGTGATGAGTACATTCGCATCCATCCCACGGGTGAGTTTGACGATGTAGACCAGTTAGGCGACTTAATTTTAACGGATGGCGGCAGCGATGGACTGATTTACTTACGCGATGTTGCCGAAGTTAAGCGTGGTTATGTGGAAGTGCCAAGTAATATCATTAATTTCAACGGAAAGTTGGCACTGAATGTTGGTGTTTCGTTTACCGCTGGAGTGAACGTAGTTGAAATTGGCAAAGCTTTCGACCGTCGTCTTGCGGAACTGAAATTCCAACAGCCAGTAGGGATTGAGATTGGCGAAATTTACAGCCAACCAAAAGAGGTCGACAAATCCGTCAGTGGGTTTGTAGTCAGTCTTGGGCAAGCTGTTGCAATCGTTATTATTGTTCTGCTCTTCTTTATGGGGCTTCGTTCTGGCTTATTAATCGGTTTGATACTGTTGCTTACGGTTCTGGGCACGTTTGTCTTCATGCAGTACTTCAAAATCGATCTGCAAAGGATCTCGTTAGGTGCGTTGGTTATCGCCCTTGGGATGCTGGTGGACAATGCCATTGTGGTGGTAGAAGGGATACTCATCGGTACCCAGAAAGGACGAACTCGATTACAAGCGGCAACCGATATCGTAACTCAAACCAAGTGGCCATTATTGGGGGCGACAGTGATCGCCGTGACCGCGTTTGCTCCGATTGGTTTGTCACAGGATTCTACGGGTGAATACTGTGGAACACTGTTTACCGTTTTGCTTATCTCATTGATGTTAAGTTGGTTCACTGCCATATCATTAACGCCATTCTTTGCCGATATCTTTTTTAAAGGTCAGAAAACACCAGAACAGGGAGAGGATTCTGACCCATATAACGGCATGGTGTTTGTTGTTTATAAGAACTTTCTTGAATTTTGTATGCATAAAGCGTGGCTCACGGTTGCAGTGTTAATCATTGGCTTAGCAGCGAGTTTGTATGGCTTTACTCAGGTTAAACAATCCTTTTTCCCTTCATCAACTACCCCGATGTTTATGGTTGATATTTGGATGCCGGAAGGGACTGATATTCGAGCGACGAATACAAAACTGAAGGTATTGGAAGCTTGGTTAGCAGAGCAAGACGAAGTATCTCATGTCACCACAACGGCGGGTAAAGGTCTGCAACGTTTTATGCTGACTTATGCTTCAGAAAAAAGTTATGCCGCATACGGTGAAATTGTGACTAGAGTGAAGAGTTATGAGGTATTGACCCCCTTAATGGCTCGGTTCAGAGAGCATATACAATCTCAGTTCCCTGAAATTAACTTTAAGCTGAAGCAGGTGGAGCTAGGGCCTGGTGGTGGCGCGAAGATTGAAGCGCGTTTAGTTGGTTCTGATCCAACAATATTACGTAAATTGGCAGAACAGATAATGGACGTTATGTATGCCGATAGCGGTGCGCATAATATTCGTCATGACTGGCGTGAACGAACAAAAGTCATTGAGCCACAGTTTAATGAGAGCCAAGCTCGTCGTTATGGGATCAGTAAATCTGACGTTGATGAATTTTTAATGATGTCGTTCTCAGGTAAATCAGTGGGTGTGTACCGTGATGGCACAACGTTGATGCCGATTATCGCGCGTTTACCTGAAGATGAACGAGTGGATATCAGAAATATTGAGGGGATGAAAATTTGGAGCCCAGTATTAAGCGAATTCATACCGCTGCAACAGATCACTCAAGGTTATGAGATGCGCTGGGAAGATCCGCTGATTGTGCGTAAGAATCGTAAGCGTATGCTAACGGTGATGGCAGATCCCGATATTTTAGGAGAAGAAACGGCTTCGACGTTACAGAAGCGGTTACAACCACAAATCGAAGCCATTGAGATGCCCGCGGGTTATTCATTGGAGTGGGGAGGAGAGTATGAGTCCTCTAGTGACGCACAAGCTTCGCTATTTCAAACCATGCCAATGGGCTACCTATTCATGTTCTTGATTACGGTGTTCTTATTCAATTCTGTAAAAGAGCCACTGATCGTATGGCTGACCGTTCCTCTGGCAGTGATTGGGGTAAGTACGGGACTACTATTACTCGATACACCATTTGGCTTTATGGCGTTGCTTGGGTTCTTAAGCTTATCCGGAATGTTGCTGAAAAACGGTATTGTTTTACTCGATCAAATTGAGATTGAAATGCACTCAGGGAAAGATCCTTATCTCGCGGTAGTTGATGCTGCTTTAAGCCGTGTTCGCCCTGTTTGTATGGCCGCGATAACCACTATTTTAGGGATGATTCCGCTGCTGCCGGATACATTCTTTAAGCCAATGGCGGTGACGATCATGTTCGGTTTGGGATTTGCAACGGTATTAACATTGATTGCGGTACCTGTTTTCTATCGATTATTTCATCGAATTAAGATCACTGGCTAAGTAGGTGCGCTACTATATGACTATGCCTTTAAATGACCCATTTAAAGGCATTTTTTTGATATTTATCCATGTGTATATGTGCACAATAAAACAAGAATTTAAATCATGTTAGGTGACGATATGAGTGATATAGAAGATCATACTTGCCCTTGGGCGATGACTCATGAATTAGACCGTGAGTATCATGATGCTGAATGGGGTGTCCCTGTTTATGATGACATCAAGCTATTTGAATTTATTACCTTAGAAGGGGCGCAAGCAGGGTTGAGTTGGATTACGATTCTGAAAAAGCGTGAAGGGTATGGTGCTGCCTTTGAAGCTTATAACATTGAGAAATTGGCTCAATACGATGAAGATCATGTGCCCTACATTATTGAAAATTTTGATGTGGTTCGCCATAAAGGAAAAATTGCATCCGTTTATAGTAATGCGAGAGCGGCGTTGGCTTTGCAGCAAGAGTATGGATCTCTTGAGAAAGCGTTATGGCAATTTGTCGATGGAAAGCCAATCGTCAATCAGTGGCGTTCTCAAGATGAGGTTCCAGCGTTCACAGAACAATCAAAAGCGATGAGTAAGTTTCTTAAAAAGAAAGGGTTTAAATTTGTCGGTGAGACCATTTGTTATGCATTTATGCAGGCGACTGGAATGGTCAATGATCATTTAGTGACATGTCCCAAGTATCATTTGGATGCTCGCTAGGAATACAGTCTGAAGAGAATACAATAGGGAAAGGTAAGTGTTGATTTCAAATGCAACACTTACGCAATTAAATATATTATATCAATGAGTTAAGATGTAAGAGAGTTAAGATATAAGAGCGTTGTAGCGTTCAAGTCCTGATTCTATATCGGCAATGAGGTCCTCAACATCTTCTAAACCTATGTGCAAACGAATGAGTGTGCCTGAGAAATTTGGGTTCGCAATGGTTCTTAAGCTATCGAAACTTTTAGGTTCATTCGCCAAAATCAGACTTTCGAATCCTCCCCATGAATAACCCATACTGAAATGAGTCATGCCATCGAGTAACGCGGTGGTTGCTCGTGGGTAAGATGTTTTCAATACAAAAGAAAACAGTCCGTTACCACCAGTAAAATCGCGCTCATAGAATTCGTGCCCTGGGCATGTTTCCAGAGCGGGATGACGGACATGATCGACTTCAGGGCGTGTTGCAAGCCATTGAGCGACCTTAAGGCTATTTTTAGCATGTTGGCGCATCCGCACATCAAGAGTTCGGATACCTCTTAGTCCGAGGTATGCATCATCAGGGGATACGCATTGTCCCATGAGGTAACTCTGCTCTCGAAGTTGGTCCCAACATTTCTCATTAGCGACAGCAGTACCAAGCATGACATCGGAGTGACCAACAATGTACTTTGTTGCGGCTTGAATTGAGATATCGACACCATGATCAAATGGTGAGAAATTGACACCAGCGGCCCAGGTATTGTCCAGCATAACGACAATATCGTGCTCATGAGCAATTCGAGCGAGGGTCGGAATATCTTGAACTTCCATGGTGATGGAGCCTGGAGATTCGGTGAACAGAACTTTGGTATTCTGCCTGATCAATGTTCTTATATCTTCGCCTATTTGAGGATCGTAATACGTGGTTTCGACCCCCATTTTTTTCATTATTGTATTACAGAAATCTCGAGTCGGTTCGTAACAGGTGTCTACCATCAAAATATGATCACCGGTTTCAACAAAAGATAAAATGGCATTTGAAATAGCAGCGGTGCCGCAAGGGAATAGGGCGCAACCGGCTCCGCCTTCAACATCAACCATGGCATCTTGAAAAGCAAAGTGAGTATTGGTGCCACGGCGACCATAAAACAGAGTCTTGTTCGCTCGATTGATCGTTGCGTGGTTTTTCTCGGCTACGGTATCAAACACAATCGTAGATGCGCGCTGAATAGGAGGATTTACCACGCCATTGGTCCACTTTTTGTCGCGGCCAGCGGTAATCAATTGAGTTTTTTTCTTTTCTGCCATTTGAATTCCTTGTCAGAGTCAATGCTGTGAGAGCTTACATAGTGATGTTAATGCTTATATAAAGCACGTTGAGGTCGAATAATGCAAGCTACGATTCGTTATGCGTTATTACCAATTGAAATTAGAGCAATGGATTGAATAAATAAAATGCACGTTCAAAAAAGCGGTTGTAAACAGAGCGTTTGTTCCAATCCGGTAATAATATGCTGTGCGAACTATCAATATAAGTCTGCTGTAACCAATACAGTTCTTTAGTAAACGCCTCATCATCCACAGCGAGAGTGACTTCAAAATTGAGCCACAAGCTGCGCATATCAACGTTTACTGTTCCGACTAAGCAAAACTTCTCATCAATCACCACAGATTTGGTGTGCAATAGACCGCCATAAAATTCATATATCTTCACTCCGGCTTCTAATAGTTCGCTATAAAAAGCACGAGATGCCCACTTGACCATCAGTGAATCGTTTTTGTGCGGAATGATTAACTCAACGTTCACGCCCCGCTGAGCCGTCATTTTTAGCGTTTCTAATAGATCAGCACTGGGAACAAAATAGGGTGTAGTGATTCGAATAGATTCATTGGCTTGATGCATGGCGATACTGAGGACTTGTAAAATGAGGTTTTCAGGCATCCCCGGCCCGGAAGGCACGACTTGGATAGGATGAAGGCTCTCATTGGTATTAATTGTACACTCAGGTAATTGAGGAAAGACTCGTTCACCAGTCTCCACTTCCCAATCCCAGCAATGAATCGCGGAAAGAACATTGACCGTTGGGCCTGTGACCCTCACCATAATGTCAATCCACTGACCGACGCCTGAATCTTGTTTGAAATGTTCAGGGTCAACCAGATTCATTGAGCCTGTGTAGGCAATGCTATCATCGATAACAATAATTTTTCTGTGTTGACGTAAATCTAAGCGACGCAAAAATATACGCATAGGGCTTACTGCAAGGGCTTGCTTTACCTCAATACCAGAAGACTTCATCATGCCGAACCAATGACTTCGGAAAAATCGCGGGCTTCCGGCTGAATCCAGCAATAGCTTTACATTCACCCCTCGCTTAGATGCCTGTATCAATGCAGAGGCGACAGAGTCTGCTAACCCTCCGGGATGCCAAATGTAGAAAACCATCCGAATACTTGATTGAGCGTTTTCAATATCTTGAATTATCGAGCGTAATATTTTGTCGGGGGAGTCTTGCAATGAAAGTGAGTTACCACTTAAAGCAGGGATCCCCATTCGGTTATTACATAGCTCATCAATTTTGGTGATATGAACGCTCATGTGCTCAGGAAGGTGAGCTTGGCAGTCGTTTAACTGATTAAACCAATTACCAAAAGGGGTGAACATTTTATGAGCGCGCTCTGCTCGTGTTCTGCCTAAATTAAGCTCCCCAAAAAGGAAATAACAGAACACACCAACAATAGGAATGATGTAAATAATCATCAACCAAGATAACGAAACACTCACTGCTCTCCGTTTTAGAACCACACGCAAGGTCACACCTGCGACAAGCACCCAGTAAAGGACAACGCCAATGATCGTAAGATAATGATAAAGCTGTTCCATGAGATAAGTTCTGTAGGTTTAGATAGTTCTGATAGTAATGCGAAACTACTTGAATGGGAATTTTCTATGCGATCAAAATTGCAAGAAGATATGAAACCTCTTACCAGTGGATTGTTGTTAGAAAAGTGTTAAATGGCGAGGTAAAAGGAAAGATTGATTAAAAAACCAACATTTAAAAGTGAAAACTTGAGTGTAATCCGAAAAATATACTGTTCGGACTTCCAATTTTAATCTCAAACTGTTTTACTTGCTAGACATCAAGCGCCAATCCATTTTTATTAGAGTGTAAACTGAAATTTACACCACCCTATAGGCGCCTTAATACGCACACACAACATTGGTACATTTATTATGGCGAGTAGTTCTAGAGGCCAATTCTCTTCGAAGTTTGGTTTTATAATGGCCGCAGCGGGTTCCGCTGTTGGTTTAGGTAATATTTGGGGATTTCCCACACAAGCTGCGAGTAATGGTGGCGCGGTATTTTTAATTGTTTATCTATTGATGGTGTTCTTGCTTGCATTTCCGATGCTGGTCGCTGAACTGACTATCGGTCGTTACGGTCAATCTAACCCAATTGCATCATTAAAAGCAGTATGGCCAAAAGGTAAAGCAGGCGCGATTGCTGTCGGCTTAGCTGGCATGACAGCGGTATCTTTAATTTTAAGCTTTTATGCCATCGTTGCTGGTTGGTTAATTGGTTCTTTTGCCGGAAGCGGTCTTGACCTGCTTGGTATGAATGACGCTGCGGATTGGCTAACGGGTTTTGGTACGGCTCGAAACCTGATTTTGATGGTTATATTTATGCTGCTAACTATGTATGTAGTACGTAGTGGCGTTGCTGATGGTATCGAACGTTGGTCAACTCGTTTAATGCCTGTGCTTTTTGGTCTGTTCGGATTGATGATCATCTACATCTTTACGCAAGATGGTGCTGTCGAAGGTCTGAAAATGTACCTTGTTCCTGATTTCTCACATTTCAGTGCTGATCTTGTCGTTAGTGCAATGGGTCAAGCCTTCTTCTCATTATCACTTGGTGTTTGTACCATGATGGTGTACGGCTCTTACCTGAAAAAAGATACGAACTTACCTAAAACCGCAGCACAGGTTGCATTGGTTGATACAGGCGTTGCATTTGGTGCTGGGCTGCTGATTCTTCCTGCAATGTTTGTGGCGAAAAATAATGGCGTAGAAATTTTCTCAGAATCAGGTGCATTACTAAGTTCAGATACACTTGTGTTTGCAGTTCTACCAGCGATGTTCGATACAATGGGCACAATGGGTATCTTTGTTAGTCTTGTGTTCTTCCTACTAATGATTATTGCGGCTTTAACATCATCTATTTCAATGCTTGAAGTGCCAGTTGCATGTGCGACTGAGGAGCTAAAACAGAGCAGAACAGTCGCAGTGGCGTGGATTGGTACCGTAATAACAGTGGTATCGTCAGTGATTGTTTTAAACTTTGGCGATCTGTTCGGCTTTGTAATTCAGTTAACGACTGTGTACGCGCAACCGATCATTGGCCTATTCATAACGCTGATTGCGGGCTGGATTTGGCATCGTAACAGTGTATTAGAAGAGCTTAAGCAAGGTTACCCAGAAATCGAAAGCGGCTTATTCTGGAAAGTATGGCCACTATATGTACGCGTTGTATGTCCGGTACTGATGCTGATGGTCTTCTTTGCATAAAGCGTCCATTTTATCTCAACACTTCTAATGAAAGCCTCGCCATTGCGGGGCTTTTTCGTGTGGTATCTCTGTAAGGAATCGCTATAATCAAGCGCCTATTATAGGAGCGCAGTCATGTTCGACATACTCTTTAGTCATTCCGACTTTGTAATCATTAACAAACACCCTAACGTCAGCGTCCACAAAGATGACGGTGATACCATGCTGCTCCAAGAAGTGGCTAAAGTGACTGGAGACGACAAACTCTATCTTGTCCACCGTCTAGACAAAATGACCTCTGGTATTCTTCTATTAGCAAAACGCCATGCGGCCGCAAGTGCGTTATCTCAAGCATTTGCCAATCGCGAAGTGGAAAAATACTACTTAGCGATCGGAGCCAAAAAACCGAAGAAAAAACAGGGGCTGGTAAAAGGGGATATGGAGCGCTCTAGACGATCTTCATGGAAGCTTATGAATACTCAAACTAACCCAGCGATTACTCAATTCTTATCGCAAACTGCCCTTCCAGGCGAGCGACTTTTTCTTTGTAAGCCGTATACAGGACGTACCCATCAAATAAGAGTGGCATTAAAATCTGTAGGTTCTGCGATTGTTGGTGACCCTATTTATAATTCTGGTGATCCATCGGATCGAGGCTATTTACACGCTTTTGCTATTCGCTTCAAATATCTGCAAGAAGAGTTTGAATGCCTTTGCGATCCAAGAGAGCAGAGAAGCCTTGGAACCAAGTGGCATGATCAACCGACAAGTAACAATATAGATGAATGGCTGACGCCTTGGGCGATGAACTGGCCTAAGTTAACGACTAAATAATAAGTAATAGAGATTTTCAGATGCAAACAACCGCACTACCCGTATTTTTTGAACATATCGAGCAGCAACTGCATACCGTCCCAGATGAAATTCGACGTATTTTCCATGGGCGAGGGCAGCACTGGGAAGGATTAGAGCAACTCACATGTGATTGGCTACAAGGCCAGATGGTGGTGAATATCTTTAAACCTGTCGAAGACGAATTTTTTAGTGCGTTGAAATCTGGTTTACTTGCTTTAACAAAGAGTGAAATTTGGAATAAAAGAGAAGGTAAGTCGATTCTAATTCAACATCGTTATAGTGACGGTGCTCCATCTAAGGTGATCTTTGGTGAATTAAACGCAAATCCAGTGGTTATTGAAAGCGGTTTAAAATACCAGCTAGATATAGGCAGAAACCAGAACTTTGGTTTGTTTCTAGACATGCGTTTTGGGCGTGACTGGGTAAGAAATAATGCTGAAGAGAAGAAGGTATTAAATTTATTTTCATATACCTGTGGCTTCTCAGTCGCGGCTATTGCTGGTGGTGCAAATAAAGTGGTTAATGTAGATATGGCAAAAGGCTCACTGAATAAAGGCCGTGAAAATCACCGAGTAAATGGACATGACACAAGCAAGGTTAGCTTCTTAGGTCATGATATTTTTAAGTCGTGGGGAAAAATAAAAAAGGCAGGGCCATACGAATTAATCGTAATTGATCCACCATCTTTTCAGAAAGGAAGCTTCGCATTAACAAAAGATTATAAAAAAATATTACGACGTTTACCTGAATTATTGACCGAAAATGGTCAAGTTTTAGCTTGTGTTAACTCGCCAGCGGTCAGCCCTGATTTTTTAATTAATTCTATGAAGGAAGAGGCCCCATTAATTAAGTACAGCACTAGGTTGAATAATCCACCGGAGTTTTTGGATATAAACCCAGATAACAGCTTAAAAGCTATGGTTTTTATGCGAAGCTAAGCCCCATCTTAATTAAAATAAGGGGTTTTGCGTGTTATTTTCATTGCATGGTTATTTTTTGTCGAAAATCAAGATGCGCCTTTTTTAAACGGATGATATTAATATGAAGCTCAAATTAATATGGAGTAAAAACTTTATATAAAATCATAATCTTTTTATTATTGAAAATTGACTGGTTTTTGAACGATTTTTGCGTTTTTTTATTATTTATGTGATGTGTGATATTAAAAAATCAAGCATAAACTTAAAAAAAACCTTTTTTTTAAGGATTTATTGGAGCATTGTCAAACTTTGTTATCATTATTTGTGGTGCAAATTAATGTTGTAAGTATTGTTTCATAAAAAGAACAGCGGTATTATTTTTTTAGATAAACACCAGGATGACGTCCTGTATAATTTAAATAAAATGGAGCTACACAAATGCTTACCAAACTTTTTGTTAAATCAACTCTTGCGCTTGAAGAATTTAAAAAAGACCAACGTGGTGTAACTGCAATCGAATATGCAATCATCGGTGTAGCGATTTCTGCAATTGTTCTTGCAATGTTCAATTCAAACTTGAAAACTGCTCTAAATGATGCGATGACTACAATCACTACAAATATTGGCAAAGCTGGCAAATAAAATAGTGATATTAAATATATGGTGGCTGCTATTAGCCGCCATTTCTTTGTTTATCTGCTACCAAGACATAACTAAACGAACGATTTCTAACCGTGTCGTTTTTTTTGTTATGTCAATTTGTGGCATTTTATACTGTCAACATGGTGTATTTGAATCTGTTTTTTATGCTGTCGGAATTTTATTCGTTGGTTTTATACTCTTTAACTTGAATATCATTGCCGCGGGCGATGTAAAACTGTTGTCGGTGTTTTCTTTAGCCATTGCTCCTCAATACTTGCCTCTAACACTTTTTATTATCACTTTATTAGGCAGTCTATTAGGTGTGGCTTACTACCTCTACGCGAAATGCTCGGATTACAAAAAAATAATGGGAAATGGGCTGCCTTATGGTGTGCCTATTTGCCTTGGTTGCTTGTTTGGAATAGCGGCATCCCTTTAAAGGAAATGAAGTGAAAAATAAAATTATTATTATCATTGCTGCGGTAGCTATTTTAATCGGTTTGTTTGGGTTAGCGGGCAGTTTGTCTACACCTGAACCTGACACCGTTCAGGTTGAAGTAGTACCAGAAATCAAAATTAAAATTTGGCGTCTAAAGAATGACGTTGAACTGGGGCAAAAAGTACAACGTAACGACTTTTCAATTGAGCTCATGCCAGAGAGCGAAGCCTATACCTACGGAATTTCTGAGGATATAGAGCTGAATTTTGAAGCTGGCTCTGTATATAACTCCACGCGTAAAGCACATAGTATTGCGGAGCAAAATTGGATTGTTCAACCGAATGATGATGGCTATGTTGAGCTCATAATTCAACCACAACGAGTACCATACGCAATAAGTGTTGATCCAAAGTCGGTTGTGGGCGGAGTTATTACAAATGGCACCGTGGTTGATATTCTTGCACTTTCTATTCCAGGTTCTGTTGCCTCTGTTGAAGTAGGCGCTGCACAAAGTGCTCGAACAAGAACGATTTCAATTACCCCCATATTAATAGCAGTCAAAGTTCTGCAAGTGAAAAAGACAGTAGTGGAAGCTACGCATAATGCTGTTACTCAAACTGAAGTGGATTTAATTCTGGAGTTGACTCGTAAGCAAGTCGCTAAACTTACCGTGGCTAAGAGAATATCAGAGCTAGAAGTACACAAATCGATTGGGAAATATAAGGCATCAGATCTACAAGCAGATGCTGGTGATGTATTAGCTGATTTCAAATCGATTACCGAATTTCGAGCAAGCGAAGCACAAATTAAATAGGGCGAAGGAATGTTAAGCATACTAAGAACAATTATTATCTCTGGGTTGGTTATGGTTTTTTCGGCCTCCAGTTTTGCTCAAAGAATCCTGAACTTGGCGGAAGGTGATGCAAATACAATTAAAGTAAATCAAGACATAGCATCAGTATTTATCTCTGACCCTAAAATTGCTGACTATCAAGTTATCGATAAAAGAAAAGTGGTGGTTTTCGGGAAAAAATTGGGTAGTACTTCTTTACTCATTTTCAATGAAGAGGGAGATACTCTCGCGGCACGTAAGCTAGTAATCAATCAGAGCTTGGTTCATATCCAGCAACAGATTCAGTTGAAGTATCCGAATGCTGAAGTAACCATCTATAACTTAGGTGAACAGGTCGTTTTAAGTGGTGTCGTCGCAACCGAACAAGAGAAAGATGAAATCAATATCATTGTTGGCGAACTGATGGGTAAGAAATCAGAAGATTACCAAATTAAATGGGATCTTGGCGAAAATGAGTATGAAATGGAGTTTATGAAAAGACGCCATTTTGAAGGTATTGTTAATAACATTGAAGTGGCGTCGACTAAACAAGTCAATGTTAAGCTTTCGATTGCTGAGGTGTCACAAACATTTTTAGAAGAAGTTGGCGTTCAGTACGGCAGCAGTGGGCAATCATCAGGGATTTTTGTTGATCAGCTTACGAAATTTAGTGCATCCGACATTATATCTGTGATTACTGCGATAGGGGACGATACTGTTGGTCAGATTTTAGCTGAACCGAACTTATCGGTAATTTCAGGAGAGAGTGCAAGCTTCCTCGTTGGTGGCGAATTACCTGTTGTTACTATCCTTGATGGCGGAACAAACGTTCTATACAAAGAATTTGGTGTACGGTTAGAGTTAATGGCCAAAGTGTTGAATGACGATAAAATCAAATTGTCACTGATGCCTGAAGTGAGCTCATTAGATACACAATATGCTAATGAAACCTATAACTTGCCAGCACTTAAAACTCGTAGAGCTCGAACAACGGTAGAGTTGGGTGATGGTCAGAGTTTCGTTCTTGGTGGATTGTTAAATACAGAAGATAAAGAGACGTTAAAAAGAATTCCATATGTCGCTGATGTTCCAATTTTAGGCGCACTTTTCCGCAATACCGGTACAGAACGTAAAAAAACTGAGCTGATTATAGTCGCAACGGTTAATCTAGTTCAGCCTATTCATCCTTCTCAAATCCAGTTACCAACGATGAAAAAATCAACGACGTTGCAACGCTTTTTTGCTGTCGAGAAAAAATACACAAAAGCCAGTGATAAATGGGCTGAAGAAGTGCTAGCTACTGGAGGGTTTAAAAAGTGATTAAGCAATATATGGTAATTCTTATAGCAACACTTTTACTGAGTGGTTGCGCAGAGCATGTAGCTGAAAGAACGGGTACTCAAATTGATGTGGTTCCCGTTACTTATTCGCTAGCGTTGAAAATTAAACCTCAACAGCATAAAGCGGCACAAGCCGAGTTGGATGAATTTATTACTGACAATTGGAAATTGATTGTTGATCAAGAAGTCACTCTGATGTGGCGAACGAAACTAGGTCAAAAATGGGCGAAAAAAACAAGAACGTTATTAATCAAGAATGGCGTAGATGAAAAACAGATCGCAGTAACACAAGCGAATGCTGGTTTTGGTGAACGTTTCGATTTTGAGATTAAAACACGCGTCCACAAAGCCATCGTGTCTATCTGTGATTATGCCGCAGTTGGTCATCATGGCGAAACAAATGATGGTTGCTATTCGGATAACGCGCGTTGGCAATCCATGGTCAACCCTGAAAATATGCTTAACCAGTCTCTTAATGCTGAAAACGTAAATAAGTGATCTCTGTATGTTAGATTTAGTTGATCTATTAAAAAACAATGAACAAAGCACGGCGCAAGAAGAGAAACTGACCTCTGTTCTTTTTCATCAAAGTGAAGAGTGTAAAGAGTTAGTTGAAGAAGCATTTCGATTTGAAGGCATCGTAACACCCGCGATTCTTCAAAATAGTGATGACACGATTCGTAAGCATGTTCGTGAATCGACGATAGAAATCGTACTGGTTGAGCTGAATATGAGTAGTGATGTTACTGCTGATATGAAGAGGATCAGTCATTTACTTCCTAACCATGCTTCAGTAATTGTTATTGGTAGTGAAGATGCAATCTCCACGATCCGAAACTTGAAAGAGATGGGCTTCTATTATTTATTCTGGCCAGTGTCGAAGCAAGAGCTAATTGACTTCGTTAGAAACGTTAACGACAACCGAACGCGTAATAGCGGATTGGGGCAGAACCGCACAGCAAAAAGAATTGCCATTTGGGGGGCGAAAGGCGGTGTGGGTGCCACTTTTTTAGCTTGTGAAATTGCATTTGAACTTTCCGCTAAAAAAAATAGCTCATGTTTGCTGATCGATCATAACTATTCTGGCGGAAATCTAGATATATTTCTTGGTTTGAGTCAGTTTGAAAAGCGTCCAGTAACCCCAGGTTCAATGTCATCCAGTCTTGATCTCTCTTATGCGACAAGCATGACTAAAAAAGTCAATAACATGCTATCGGTACTTGCTATTGATTCCGATGAGCTTATTGAAGCAGAGCTAAAAGAGTATTCAAGAACCCTTTCTAAAGAGCTTGCCGTTCAAAACAATTTTATTCTTGAAGACCTTTCGAGCTCAGCTAATAGTCGTGGTGACCTCAAATATTTGGCTACAGCCTGTGATGTTTTGGTTTTGACTTTAGAGCCAACAGTATCGAGTTTAAGAGATGCTGCTAGAGTGATTAGTGACCTTGATAAACACAGGGCAACCGTGCGCTGTATTGTTGTATTGAACTACACCATGCCTGAAAAGTCTGCAACGGTATCAACAGAAGAAATTGAGAAGTATTTGAGACAAGCGATTGATATCGTGTGCCCATTTGAGCCTAAACTTGGTGCAATGGTTTTAGAAGGCAAGCACTTATATCAACAAAACTACCCAATTAGTCAGAGTCTGAATCGTTTGACATCACTATTGCTTGGACAGAACGCCCCTAAAAGTAAGAAGAATATCTTTCAACGCTTGGCTAGGAAAAGATAACTATGGATCAGTCAAAATCCGTTTATGTAACGATTCGACAACAGATATTTGAAGCATTAGAAGCCGAAGCTGTAAATAGTCTTTCCAAAGATCAATTAAGCAAGCAACTCTCAAGTGCTGTCGATCTGCTTATAGAGAGGCAAGGGCTATCTGTTGCAAGTGTCGTGCGCAACGATTTTGTAAAAAGCTTAGTCGATGAGCTACATGGTTTGGGGCCTCTTCAAACGTTAATGGATGATGAATCAATTAGCGATATCATGATTAACGGTTGTGATCATGTTTTTATTGAACGTAATGGTTTGGTCGAAAAAGCATCGGTTAATTTCATCGATGAAAATCAACTTGTGCAAATTGCAAAACGTATTGCAAGCCGTGTTGGACGCCGTGTAGATGATTCAAGCCCAACTTGTGATGCCCGTTTACAAGATGGAAGTCGTGTCAATATTGTCATTCCCCCAATTGCAATAGACGGTACGTCCATATCCATTCGAAAATTCAAAAAGCACAGTATTGGCTTAACTGAGCTCGCTGAATTTGGCGCAATGAGCCCTGAAATGACAAGGTTACTTATGATAGCGGCGCGCTGTCGTTTAAATATTCTTATTTCAGGAGGCACAGGTTCGGGTAAAACGACGATGCTAAACGCATTATCGCAGTATATTTCAGAAAAAGAGCGAATCGTAACGATAGAAGATGCTGCTGAATTGAAGTTACAGCAACCACATGTTGTGAGGCTTGAGACACGAACTTCAGGAATTGAGGGTACGGGTGCTATTGACCAGCGAGATCTCGTAATCAATTCACTACGGATGAGACCAGACAGGATTATCGTAGGTGAGTGTCGTGGCGGTGAAGCATTTGAAATGCTTCAAGCGATGAACACCGGGCATGATGGTTCGATGTCTACATTGCACGCTAATACACCAAGAGATGCGCTTGCTCGTGTTGAAGCGATGGTGATGATGGCGACTAATAATTTACCACTTGAAGCTATTCGCAGAACGATTGTCAGTGCTGTAGATATTGTGATTCAAATCAGTCGCTTGCATGATGGTAGCCGTAAAGTCATGAGTATCTCTGAAGTTGTTGGTTTAGAAGGCAGCAATGTTGTTTTAGAAGAAATATTTAGATTTCAGCCGCTGCCTATGCAAGGCGATGATGGCAAAGTTAAAGGTAACTTTGTTACAGCGGGCTTAATGCAGCGTTCAGTTTTAGTGGAAAAAGCTCGATTCTTCGGCTTAGAGCAACAGTTAAACTCAGCGTTTAAAGTGGGTGAAGCGGTATGATCTATTGGCTAGCTCTAATAATTGGTGCGGTGCTACTACTTATCGTTTTTGTGCCGCGATCAAAAAAAAGCAATAGCTACTTAGAAGAGATCAATAGAACAGTTTTTATTGATTCTATGGATGAAGATAAGCAAGCCGTTAACTTGAATAGCTTATCTGCAGAAACCTTAAAGCAGCGAGTGATAAGAATTAGCGTCAATACGCGCAGACAATTAGGTGCATTGCCTGAAGCAAAAGTACTCCTATTTGCATGTTTGCTTGTTGCTTTAGGTACATATCTTAATAACCAATACTTCAGAGTTAGCTGGCTACTGGTAGTGATTATAGTTGAGTGTTTAGGTTTTATTGCTGGTTACCTTTGGCTACAAAAGCGTGAGAAAGAGCAGTTTGAAGAATCTTTCCCTGATGCGCTTAACATGCTTGCTAGTGCGGTAAGTGCTGGTGAAAGTATTATGCATGCGATCATTTTTGTTGGGAAGTCTCTTGATTCAGAAGTCGGTAGAGAGTTCAAAAAAATGGGGGAGCGCCTGCAAGTTGGTGAATCTCCAGATGAAGTGTTTCGTAAATCATGCGTAAGGTTTCCATACTCATCTTTTCAGTTTTTTGTTATTACTTTGCGTGCAAATATGCAAAGAGGCGGCCAATTAAAAGAGGTTATAGGTCGTTTAAACCGTTTAATGTTTAATGCTAGAGCGGTAGAAAAAAAGAAATATGCTCTCACGTCTGAAGCTCGTACATCCGCTAAAATTGTGGGGGCAATACCGTTTGTCTTTCTTTTTATGTTGCAATATCTGAGTCCTGATAACTATGAATTTGTGATGTTTAACCCATCCGGTAAGGTGATTCTTTATTACGTACTGATTAGTGAATTCATTGGAATTTCTATTATATGGTTATTAATGAAGGGGGTTCGTTAAGTGCCATTTTCACAAGTACACATATTTTTATTTCTTGTTCTAATCTGTTTTGGTGTGTTGTGTTTGCTATTTTTTGCTTACAAAACATCTAAGCGTGAAAGCCTTTTAACTAAATTCACTTTAAATCAAAATGTACATGAATCGAGTCAAAATAAGCCGACTTTAGAAAAGTTGGGACACCAAGTATCGTCTCTAATTTCTACCAACCAAGAAGAAGTCTCTAGCAAGTTTTATGCAGCTGGTTTTTATAACTTTAAGCTCGCGAGTCTTTATATGCCATTTAAATACTCATTACTTCTTTTTGGTGCAGGATTTATATATTGGTATGGCCGCCAGCAACAGCTTGAGTTATCCACTTTAGTTGCTATCGGTGCAACATGGCTAGTCTTATGTATCATCGTTCCTGATGCTATTTTAGATTCTCGCTCAAAGGCGTTAAGAAACAAAATCTCTAATCAATTACCTTATTTGTTAGATCTAATGGCGGTGTGTGTTCAGACCGGTATGACGATTGAATCAGCCATGAGTTACTTGGCAAAAGAAATGAAAGGATTTGATAAAGATATTAGTCATTTCTTAAATAAAACCAATGACCGTTCTAGAATTGTCGGTTTGGATAAAGCTCTTGATGAATTATATGCTGAGCTTCCATCGAATGAGATGCGCAGTTTCGTAATGACTCTTAAGCAAAGTTTGCAATATGGAACATCAGTTTATCAAGTATTAACAACATTATCGGCTGATATCCGTGAAGTTCAAATGTTAGGTATTGAAGAGAAGATTGGTAAATTGGCAGCCAAAATGTCTATACCTTTGATTGTCTTCATTATGTTGCCGATTGTAATTTTAATTGCGGCTCCTGGAGTAATGAGGATGATGTCTGGTGTATAGATCAATTATTTTAAGCGTATTGTTAGTGACATTAGTTGGTTGTTCCTCAACGAAGAGCTTGGATAACCATAAAACCAAAGAGAGTATGCTGATAAAAACTAATAACTATGATCAGTTGGTTTTACTCTATAAGGAACAGCTAAAGATAAAGGAAAACAAAGCAACCCGTGTCAAATTAGCCGATGCATATTTGAATTCAGGTGATGCAGAGTCTGCTCTGTTTATTATATCGCCTATAGCTTTGGCCACTGATGCAGACGTTGATGTGTTATTGATACAGGCGCACAGCGAATATGAATTAGGAAGTTATGACCGTGCACTTACTACAGCAGAAAGAGCACATAGTATTAGTAGAAATAATGCTGATATTGAGAATTTGCTTGGTGTGATATATGCCGGAAGAGAAGATTACGTCAAAGCAAGAGAGTATTTTAACCTTGCTCGTACCCATCTATATGATGATATCAAGATAAAAAATAACCTAGCGGTATTAGATATCATTGAAGGACAGTATAAACAAGCAGTACAAAAATTACTGCCGATCTATTTGAACGAAGATGCGGATGATCAATTGAAGGCCAATTTAACTTTAGCGATGGCAAAGCTGGGCAATTTTGAATACGTGAAATCTATTTTGGGTTCAAAGTATGACGATGTTGAAGTTTTTGAGCACTTTTCCGCATTAAAGGGCATTGAACGCATAAAAGATAGTGATGTCATTCTTCAGACACAACCTATCAGCTTAGGTAAAGAGAATGAAAAAGAGTAAAGGTGTCGCTTCTATAGAGTTTGTACTGGGTTTCATGGCCTTTTGGCTGATGTGTATGGCCTGGGTGGAAATGAGTTATATGTCTTATGTTTCTGCCATTGGCGATTTAGCCGTTTCGGAAGCCGCTCGCGACTCGAAAACACATGACCGTGATTACATGCAAGCATTCCAAAATTCGATTAATAAGAGTGATTCACTGTGGGCAGGAGTGGTCGATGGGAGTAATTTTCGGTTATCTATTCAGTATTTAGGGTCTGTTAATGATCTTGAGAACATGGTTGATCCATGTGTTATACCAGATGGTGATAATAGCCAAGAGTGCGGTATAGCAAAAGATTCCTCGATCGCCGTCTATCGAATTGACTATGATTTTGACTCAATTTTTACTTATTTCATGGACAGCACCTCGATATTTAGTCGTGAAGTTATTGTGATACAGGAGTATGAGCGTGACTCTTTCGAAGTTAAATAATTTACGATCTAAACAGAAGGGTAATTTTAGTGTTGAGTTTGCAATCGTAGGTTTGTTTTTCAGTCTGCTCATAGTTTTTAGTGGTGATGTCATCATTAAGCTATCGATTAAAGGTAAGTTAGATAGGCTTTCATACTCTTTAGTCAACGTATTAAAAGAGCGTACACAGTTGTATTCAGAGGACTATCAAATAACGCCAAATGAAGCTCGTGGGATGATGACAATAGGTGGGAATTCGCTTTCAAGAACGTTATCTACCTATGATCCGACTAAGTTTGGTGCTTTAGTCGAAGAGTTAACATTTAGAGGGATAAGTGCCCCTAACCCTCAAAAAGAATATAGATTTGGCGGGATTACTTGTAATGTCAGTAAGCCGTTATCTGAGCTACAGCACTTATCTGTAATTACGTCGTGGGAAAGGCAAGCGAGTCTTTATCGCGTTACTTTTTGTTATGAAACCGACAATTGGATTGGTGATTTGCTCGGGACGGAATTTACGCGAGTGAGTTCTTCTTCAGTGATGATAGGCAGGTAATGACGGTTATGCATTTAAAACGTAAGCAGTCTGGACATGCAGCGTTACTATTCGCAATGTTAATTCCTACTTTGTTCGGAATTTTCACACTAGCGAGTGACGGTGCGAGAGCGCTTCAATCAAAAGCAAGAATTGAAGATGCGGCTGAAGTGGCATCACTCGCTATTGCTGCACATAATGCTGAGAATAAAGACAGTACAGGTACAGGTAGCGGAAGTCTCACCAACCGAAAAATTGCAACTGATTATATTGAACAATATATGGTTGATATGACTCAAGTATCTGACTTAAAAATATATAAGCATAATTGTGAGGAAATCTCTGAATGTAGGGAAGGTTTAACAAGGGGGGAAGCTCGCTTTTTCCAATATGAAGTACAAGCAAAAACAAAACATACTTCTTGGTTCCCTGGTAATGATGCCATTCAAGGTTTTGGTGAAACATTTGATGTTGCTGGTGCTGCGGTAGCAAGGAAATATCAAAGTGAAGCTGTTGATGTTGTGTTTGCCGCAGATTTTTCAGGGTCCATGAATGGGGGATGGGGTGGGAGCAGTCAACGGAAGTACATAGATCTTATCGACATTATTAAAGACGTAACAGTTGAATTAAAACGATTTAACGATTTAGAAGATGGTAATGATAACAAGATTGCCATATCACCATTTAATTATTATACCTATAGCAATCGTAGTGATGACAAGGATCAAAAGTGTGATTTGTCACAAGATTATTACTCAATAGGTTATTTTGACGCACAAAAAACAGTCGATAATTTGTGGAAAGAAAAGGGCAATAAACCAGGTGACAATCATTGTAAAGGCTCTAATAATAAATACCAGTTTAAGGATTTGTTCCTGACGTCTGATTTCGATAGTTTTAATGATGCTGTAAGTCGATTCAAGCCTGGTGGCGGTACAACATCCTATCAATCTATTATTAGAAGTGCGCAGATGCTACGTAAAGGTGTTAACTCTCGGCGATTATTAATTGTTATCTCTGATGGTAATGATTCAGGTAAATATAAAGATTATCACAAGAAGTTAGTTGACGCTGATATGTGCATTAATATCCTGAAAGGGCTTGGAACAGGCATGTCTTCTGATAAAAAGCCAATTAGAGCTCGTATGGCAGTGATTGGGTTTGATTATGAGCCTAAAAATAACAAAGCACTTCAAGACTGCGTTGGCGCTAAAAATGTTTATAAAGCCGAAAAACGAGATGAAATATTGAACCAAATATTAGAGCTAATTACAGAAGAGATAGGCCACCTTAAGTGATAAAATTATTTTGTAAAACAGCAGCTGTGTTACTGTTGTTATTTTCATCCTATGTGACGGCAGGAGCGGCTAGAACGTATATTTTTATTAATAGTGATATACCGAAACATCAGAATACTATAAATCAGTTAAATAGTATTATTCGGAAGTCTAATTCACTAGAAGATAGAATTTTCATAATTGATATTGCAGAGGAAGAGAAAGAGTTTCGAGGGGAAATAACCTATGTTCATGATACAACAGGATATTATTTAGCGGAATTTATGCCTCTGGAAATACCAGAAGTTATTGAAGTGTTTGACGACGAAGTTGTCCAGCATTATCGCCTTGATTTTTATGGATTAAAATTAATTAACCACCTTGTTACTGAGTCTTTGGAGAATGAAAATGATTAGAAAACTTGCCACAGTATGTATATTACTCAGTACAAGTACACTGACGCATGCAAATAATATTGATAATCAAGCACTAAGTTACTACTGCGGTGGTGATAAGGTAGAATATGAAAAAAACATTTCCGTAGGTAAAGGAACTCGAGTTATTTTAAATGAAGGGCCTTTCTATCAAATAGAACAAACGGGAGAGTACGATCCGACTCTTGATTTTATTAATAAACAAGTGGTTAGCTCGGGTGTTAGCTCTGATTGTTCTGAATTTTTACTTGCAAATGGGCAATTCAAACCAATTAATGATGGTGGTGTGATTGCTAGAGTGTATTTTGATTTCAACAAATCAACACTTACCGATAAATCTAAGTATGTTTTAGATAATATTCAGCGAATGATTAAAAATAATAATCAAAACTTAAATCTGGAAGGGCATACAGATTCTGTTGGTTCGAAAGCCTACAACTTTTCGTTAGGGCTAAAACGCTCTAAAGCGGTTGAAGAGTACTTGGTAAAGAAAGGTATCAGCAAAAACGCGTTATCAACTTCATCTAAAGGTGAAAATGAACCATTAGTTTCAAATGATACCGCTAAAGATCGTGATCAAAACCGTCGTGTAGAAATACAATAAGTAGTACTGATAATGCCACATTCTATTGTGGCATTATTACTTTTGAGCCATTACATATGTCTGTTTTGATGTCTTCGCTTGGTACATTGCCAAGTCTGCTTGATGTATCACATCATACATTTCTGATTTACCCGCTACGAAATTTGCACTGCCGATACTAATCGTTACTGAAAATTCGTGGTTTTCATAATTTACATTCCTACTAACATTTTCATTTAATGATGTTGCAAGAGGAGTCAATTCATCATCGGATAAGATCTTATTCGTTAAAATGATAAACTCATCGCCACCGAGTCTATAGACTTCTCCTATCTTGTCTAAAGTCACATTGATCCTTTTTGCGACAGTTGCGAGTAGGAAATCTCCAACTAAGTGCCCATATTGATCATTGATAGGCTTAAACCCGTTTAGATCAAGCATAATGATTGAAGTTGAGATTAATCGGTTTGCTTGAATCTCTTCTATTCTTTTGTTGAAACCGACTCGGTTTTTGATTCCAGTTAGCGAATCAGTAATAAGCTGTTTTTGCACGTAACTATGTGCATCTACTAATTCTGTAATATCGAGAGCTGAGCATTCAAGTTGGTATTCATTAAGATATGCACTGTTGACTTTAAAGTGTCTATCTCCATTGACACCTACTAGAGTATATTGGTCGTTAATTTTGCCATTTGCTAGTTTGATTATAAAGTCATGAAGAGTTGATCTTAATTCAATACTATTTACTTTGTTTAGAGAGCCAAAGGTTGTTTCAAATTCACGATTAGATCGAACGATTTGCTTCTCTTTTATGTCAACAACAAAGAGGCATACCTGTGTGAGGTCATAGGTTGCTTGGTGTCTATTTTCACTTTTTTTAAGCTCATGGACGCTGTTGATCAAACGATCTCTTAAATTGTCTAGTGATGAAAAAAGAGAGTTGAATTCTTCAAATTGATGAATTGGAGGTTCGGCATTAATATCGCCATTTGCGATTAAAAAACCATACCGTTGAGCATCATGAAATGGAGCTTTTAGTGTTTTTAACACCTTACGGCTAAGAAGCATCGACATCAAAAGTAGAAGTAATATAGCCAAAATAATATTAGGCACTGATTCAATGAGCAAATCTTTCCAAATCTGTGATGTATCTTTAATCACGGTTAAAGCCCCGATAGCCTCACCAGATTGAGAGTATATTAAATAGCTTTTTTTATCTGATTTACCGGGTATTGAGTCGCTAATAAATTCCGACAGCACTAAATCATATTTTGTGGACTCTAATTTTACAGATAAAATATAGCTGAGATCGGATACCTTCCCAACAACATTTTCAGCCCCTACAATATCAAGATCCTGTATTGCTCGGCTCGCTTGTTTTATTTGATAGTTAATCGTTTGATTGTACTCTGATTGATAATCATGATGACTATCAATCAATGTGTAACTCAGAGCTGATACGCCGAGTATAAGAAGAGGTACTATTGTGTAAATAATGTACTGCGTAATGAGGTAGTTAAATAATTTTTTCATAATGAAGGGCTCAAAATCACCATTGAACGATGTATGCGGGTGTATTTACTAAAAATATATTTTGTTATTTGAGTTATCGACTTCATTAATTCATATTCATAAAAAAGGGCACTCATATGTGTGAGGGCCCATAGTATATTATGAACTAAGGTATGTTGCAAAAGTGACCGTTCAATTTTTGAACTATTATCTATTTATGCTGTTTCGGCTTTAATTCATCCAGTCTCGCAGTGTGTATATCAGAGTATGTGAGTCATTTTTGAGTATGAGTGACTCTTTTGTGAGAGTCAGTTGTGACCAATCTGATAACGTTTGAGAAACGGTACTCTCTACCGCCATCGATTCTTCAGGACACATCTTCATCGTCATCCCCATCTGCTTAATACGAAACTTGCCATTCTCAAGTTCGCTTTGGCCGAAGAAGTTATTGCATCCGGCATTTCCGTTTGCTGTCATCCTTTCGCCTATTTCTAAACTTGCGGCAGGTACTTTCGAATCAGAGTTTACTTGTTTTCCATCAATTTTTGTCAGTTCCCAATGGTGATGCTGCAAATCTTGTTCTGTAACAATACTGTTATCATCCGCATTGCCAGTGCACGCTGATAGCATGACTGGAAGAGAAACTGCTGCGAATAATGTTTTTGAGCTAAACTTCATAGGACGAACTCCAGTAAATATGGCTAGCAAATGCTATTGATTATTATGCTATTTATGTATTAACAATATAGTGGAATAAGTTATCTTGGTGTCAGTATATCGTCATTATTTTTTATAAATTATTTTAGTGCAATGGAAATTGTATTTTGAGAAGTAAATATTAGCTTTATCCGTTTAATGTCATATTTATGGTGTATGAGATTGAGCACTTAGTTTGGGAGGGAAGATATGGAGCAATTGGAGTTTTTTACTGTACCTAACCCTTGTGTTGGAGTTTGTACCGTTGATCCAAAAGGCTATTGCCAAGGATGCATGCGCAAGCGTAGTGAACGGTTTGAGTGGCTGTCCATGACACCTGCTCAGCAGTTGAATGTTATCCGGTTATGCCGTCAACGCTATCAACGTCAAAAGCTTAAAAATAAGATAAGCACTGAAACGGAAACCAGTCCTCAGCAGCGCTTATTTGATTGATGAGTGTTTAAAATAATGACTAAAAATTGGCATCAGCAGTGAACGCCATTACTTTTTTAGTTACAGGGTGAATCAGACGTAAATATTCAGCATGTAAGTGGAGGCGGTCTTGTTTATAGCCATACAAATCATCGCCAACAATTGAGCAATTAAGCCCTAAACGATGCGCACAGTGGACTCTGAGTTGATGAGTACGGCCTGTTTTCGGGTAGAGTCTGACTCTTGTTCTGCCTTCTATTCGGTTAAGGACTTGCCAAGTCGTTTCCGCTTTTCTTCCTTGCTCAAAGCAGACTAACTGCCGAGGTCGATCGCTTAAATCTCCCGCTAGTGGTAGCTTAATGACACCGGACTCTTCTTCTACTTCACCTTCCAAAAGAGCAACATAGTGTTTTTCTACTGTTCGTTCAATAAACTGCTTCTGAATAAATCGATTTGCTTCAGAGGTAAGCGCCAATACAATTAACCCTGATGTAGACATATCAAGTCTATGGACAATCAGAGGGCCAGTCGCATTAGGGTGACGCGATTTTATACGTGTATAGACAGAATCTAAGATGGTTTTTCCAGGAACGGATAGAAACTCTTCAGGCTTATTTACGATAACCATCACGTCATCTTCATAGATGATATCGAGTTCTTTGCCTTCAGCAGGGTTAACTGTCAATGGACTGGGGTCTGTCTCAATACCATCTAACATATGATTGAGAATTTCATAGCACTTACTTTGGCAGACCGGGTATAAATTTTTATGCTGCCTGATCTCTTTTTCAGGCGCGGGGCCCCACCAAAACTCAGCAAGCGCGAGTGGTTTCATTTGATGTTTGAACGCATACTGCAATAGTTTCGGGGCATTCTCATGCTCTGAATTAACAATAGGTTCGAGTGGATTTTTATTTTTCAACAAATGGTAGAGACTTTGTGTTATGCCATGTTGGTTTAAGAATGTACGTTGCTGTAGGTTTAGTTTTGTTAACTTGCCCAGTTCTAGTCTACAGGCATCTTTTTGAGCATTCACAGTGGCATTCTGATTTCTTAGTTGCTCTTCTACAAACGCGATCTTCTCTAACCATTCATGTTTTAATTTTTTTAGCTGTCGTTTTTCTTGGCTACTTTGTTCACCTAAGGACTTAATGAATGATGCTAGTTGCTCAGGTGACATCTCAGCTTCTGCTTGATTTCGCTGTAACTTTCGATCTTTCTTAGCTTCCTTGATCCGTAGTTGATGACTGTCGAGAGCGATACTCGATTCTGATTTAATGCTCATTAGCTCTAAGTTAAGCTGATGTAAGTCAGGATCATCATTTAATTTATCAAGCTTACAACGAAGGTTATCAATCTTGTTCTGAATGTATTGCAGTTCAGGATTGGTTGAGTCCAAAATGCTAGGAACAAATTTTTCCAATGCAGTAGGTTTTTCACCAGAGACGCTAGATAAATAGCCTACAACACCATCTTGGTCTTTTGCGACCAGAACACCAAACATTCGACCCGTGTGGAGAACATCTTCTAGAGTGTTTGATTGCTCGGTAAGGTATTGTTGTAACCCTTCGATAGCTTGATTCGCTAAAGGATGTGGTTCGTAATAGTATGGAAAAGTAAAACGTTTCGGTAATGGTTGAGTTGCGGGATCAAACGCTAGCCGAGAAAAACGTGGGTTAAATGGGAGCATTTCAATATCTGTATCTGAGTTCAGCCCTCATAGAAAGAGGAATGAAAGTGAATGAGTCATCAGATGATGAATATTTACATTATCGAGCTGTTTTTAAGTCGAGCATTTTTATTTCATGCAATGATTAATACCAAGCCTACACTATAAGCAAGTATAGGCTTTGATTCATTTATGGGTATCGAATAATTAAAGGCAAGGTAACACTTCAAGTTGATATTGAGTTGTTGCCGACGTCGGTGGGGCGTAGCGCACAGCACAGGCCGTCATGTCTGTTTTTCCTCTTACTGTGACAAAAAGCTCACGACGAGGATCTCCATCAGGATGACGCAGAACAACCCAATCGGAATTATCTGTTTCAAGGTCTTGTACTAACTGACGAAGGCTGGTGTCATCAGCATCAGGGTAGCCATATATGAAGGTGCAACTTTCAGAACCACCAATATTACAATCGGTAAAAGGGAGGTCATGCTTGGGTGTTGGCGGTGTTAGTCCCGTATCTTCATTTTTATTTGAGACGTATCTTAAATGCTCTAACCCTTCTATCGCCATTTTCCCATATCCAATGGCCAGTGCTCCTTCGATAGCTCCTTTCATGCCTTCTAATCGAGCATTACGCGCGTCCGTTTGTAAATTCAAAAATCGAGGGGCAGCTGTGACCGCTAAAATGCCGAGAATGACAATCACGACAACGAGCTCTATAAGAGTAAAACCATTATTTTTTTTCATAAAATTGTTTCGCAAAATTTTGGTAAGGGGTAATGGTGCTGTTTGATTGCCGTATTATACAATAAAGTTCCTATTTTGGTATTTATGAAAAATAATTTTAGGTATTAGTTTTTATCAATTACTCACAAGAGCGAGGTTCGCTTCGATAACCAGAAGAGCATTGCCATGATGAATGTTTTAGTTTTGGCTAGATATGGTATCTATGTCGACAAATGTAAGCTAAAGTTTTGCTAAACCAAGCAGATACATAACTATTCTAATTACAGCGTAGAACCTACGAAGTCAGTTTGATCAAAAGGGATTGGAAGGAATATTAAGCCCCCATGGAAAAAGAAGTAGCTGAGCAAAAACGTCAATATTATCGGTTGAAATACCCGAAAAAAGCACGACCTTTGATAAGAATCGGAGATCAATTGATTCCTGTGAGTGAAGTTTCTGAAAAAGGTCTACGTATTGTTAGACATGATTTTTCAGCTTTATATAAAGGGCTAATCATGGCAGGAATTTTACGTTTGCACGGTGATCGTCAGATTCCTGTTCAAGGGCCAATACTGCGTTTTGATGGTAATGAAGTCATCATTAAACTAGATGAAGGTATAACCTTTAAAGATATGTTTGAAGAACAGCGTTATATTCGACAAAAATACCCGGTTCATTTTACTAATCAAAATAGGCAAACAGATTAGGTAATGATTGTAGTTTCAAGTCTCTTCAACCTCCTACCGTTCACCTCAGGCCATAAATAAATGTGATTGGGAGTCGCTTTTGGTCATCTTATGAGAGCGTTTCCCTGTTAGCCAAGGTACATGAGTGAATATTTGTGACTCTAGCCCTGCATATTTCAAATAAAAATCTGTCTAAAAGCACAATTAAGCATCAAAATACTGTTATCAAAATGTAAATGGAATTTGATGTGAGCATGAGAATTACCCAAACCGCTCCTAAAAACTTGATGGATAGCTCTGGAAAACCGATGGTTGGTCAGTTTGATGGCATACCACAAGATCTTGGTGTTGAGCTTTTTCGCTATAAGAATGAAATGGATAACTCCGCAAGTCGTTGGAGACAATATTTCGATTATAAGCAATTTCAATTTGTTAGTGTGATTTCTGATAATTACATTATCGGAGTCGCACTTGCAGACATTCGTTACCTCGGTTCTGCTTTTTGTTATGTGTATGACATTCAAAATAACGCACTTATCGAGGAGACTTGGCTTCGACCATTTTCCATAGATACGGCAACGTCACCTTCCCCCTACTCATCGGTCGCACACATTGGCGGAAAAGACGTTCAATTTAACATCGTTGACGGACAATGGCAGGTGGTCCTCAACACTAGGAATGTGAAAGCAGATCTTCGTTTACTCCCTTTTCCAAATCAAAGCTTACCACTATCGATGTGTACACCAACTGGCTATAACGGTTGGACCTATACTCAAAAACACAATGCTTTACGTATTGAAGGCAACTTATCGGTCTTAGATAATAACGTTGATTTGACTCGATCATTGGCTAGTTATGACTTCTCTGCTGGGTATATGCGACGTGAAACGAGTTGGCGCTGGGCAAGCATTAATCACAAAGCAAAAGGCACTACATTAGGCTTAAATTTAGCGGCTGGCGTGAACGAAACTGGTAGTTGTGAAAATGTATTTTGGGTGAATGGTGAGCGTCATTTGTTGGGGCCTGTCCATTTTGACTTTGTTCGTTCAAATGATAAAGAAGCTCAAGAACCAACACGGTGGCGAATCTATTCTGATGATGGGCAGGTTGACCTTGAATTTCAATCCATTAATTGTCGCTCAGAGAAACTCAACCTGTGGTTGCTTAAAAGTAATTTTCGCCAGTTTATCGGACACTTTTCTGGATATATTCAAGATGACCAAGGAACGATTCATCGCTTGAATAATGCTATAGGCTTGACTGAAGATCATTTCGCTCGTTGGTAAAAAAAGGAGGTTAAAATGGACCTTAACCGTTTGATAGATAATCCTGAGTGGCTTCTAATGCTGCTTGCTCCTCTATTTGTAACGTGCATTTTGGCTGAATATTTTTTGGGTCAAAAAAGAGGAAGCTTGCCAGAAAATGCTCGCTATCATTTCGCAGAGGTAGCATGTAATTTTATGTTAGCTGGAATGCACCAAGCGACAGATATTCTTCTTGGCCTTGCTGTTGCTGGTATCTATTTATGGCTTTTTGATTGGCGTATTTTCGATATCAGTATGAACTGGCAAAGTTTCATTGTTCTGATGATTCTGCAAGATTTCTTCTATTATTGGTTCCATCGTGCAAGCCACCGAGTCCGTTGGATGTGGGCCGCGCATGTTGTACACCACAGCTCTGAGCGAATGAATTTTAGTACGGCTTTTCGTCAAAGCTTAATGTACCCATTAGCCGGAATGTGGATGTTTTGGTTGCCGCTGGTCGTCATTGGTTTCGAGCCTAAATGGGTCGTTTTCGTAGTATTACTGAATCTTGGACTGCAATTCTTCGTGCATACTCAATGGATCAGGTCGTTAGGGATATTGGAGTATATTTTTAATACGCCATCACACCATCGGGTTCATCATGGACGCAATGCTCAATATATCGATAAAAATTACGCGGGCGTGCTGATCATTTGGGACAAAGTGTTCAATACATTTGAGCCTGAAGTTGAAACGGTTCGCTATGGTATTTCAAAACCCGTTAATAGCTTTAATCCTATTGTCGTCACGTTTTCTGAGTGGAAAGCGATGTTCCAAGAGTTGTTCGCGAGTCAGGGTAAACTGAAACATAAGCTGGGAATACTGTTTTCACCGCCATCGGATCATCCTAAAACAGATCAACATGAAAAGACTGAAGGGGATTCTTCATCAAAGGTGCTGAATAAATAACACTTGAGCCTAGGAATTGGAGAGAGTGTTGTTCAGGAGTGAACAGATAGTGGTAATGGATCAATAGTGATTGTGAATAAAAGTGGTGATCGTACTGTAAGAATGAGGCCATATTATGGAAGTGCCATTACATGACCTTAATTTAGTATTACGTTAGTAAGCTATTATTTTCTATGGCGGAAAGTTTGTTGTTATTGGCTTACCCACACTGAAACAGAGCCGCCATTAACAGGGAAGTACGCCCAGCCATCGCTATTAGTCCAGACACTCTCAGTTCTATTTGATAGGTGATCTTTAAATTCAGTACTTGCTTTACCTGTCGCCATCCATTTACCGCCACCAGCGGCGTCAGTCATTATGACGGCCATTGATTTAGGGTGTGATTGGTCGCCTTCACGAGTCCAACCAATGATGTTTGGATCGTCCATATAACTATTTTGTTTGCCATATGCATATTTTTTACGGGCAGTAATGAGCTCTTTCAAATGCTTCACCGGCACCATATTGATGTCGTGTCCTTTGTCACTATATTGAGCACCGTAATAATCGGCGTAGAAGACATTAGGATAGCCTTCCTCTCTTAGTAAGATGAAGGCATACGCAAGTGGTTTGAACCACCAATCGACAGTTGATTCTAAGGCTTGCAGAGGTTGTGTATCATGGTTTTCAACTATGGTGACAGCTTTGGTTGGGTTATCCTTCATCAAGGTTCCATCCATCAATCGTCTCATATCATAATGGCCACTAGCTTTTGAAGCTTGATAGAAATTCATGTGTAGAGGCGCGTCGAATAATGACATTGAACCTTGAGTCTTGGTGATGAAGTTGTGCAAATTATTTACGTCATAATTCCAGTATTCCCCAACAGTAAATAGCTCTTTTCCTGTCTTGTTACGTAAGTATTGGATCCACTCTTGTAAATATTGGTATTTGATATGTTTTACCGCATCTAATCTAAAACCGTCGACCCCAGTGGTGTTGATATACCACTCGCCCCAATCCTTGAGTTCTTTTTTTACATCGGGGTGATCCATATCTAAGTCGGCATACATGAGATAATCATAGTTACCCTTTTCAGAACTCACTTCCCAGTCCCATGCTTTACCGTCTCCTTTGAATTTAAAGATGGCTTTTTCTTTACCTGCATCATCCCAATCGACACCGTCGAAATGATACCAAGTCCAATGGAAATTTGAGTATTTGTCATTTCGGCCTGGGAACGTAAAGTCGACCCAAGCTTGGATCCATTTATCGCCAATTTCTTTGTTTCGGTCATCCCAATCGACCTTTTTAGTATCGACCCAAACTTTGCCATCGGCACCACCACGATGGTTAAAAACAACATCGCCATAAATTTGAATATTATTTTTGTGCGCTTCGTTAATCGCGGCAATATATTGATCTTTAGTACCATATTTTGTACGAACGGAGCCTTTTTGATCAAATTCACCGAGATCGTACATATCGTAGACACCGTAACCTACATCGTAACTACCACTTGCACCTTTATATGCAGGAGGTAGCCATAACGCAGTGATCCCATTCTGGGCGAGTTCAGGTGAGTTCGTTTGGACGTCATTCCACAGCGTTCCATCGCTACTGTTATACCAATGGAAATATTGCATCATCGTGCCATTTTCAGCGGCTTGAAGATTAAAAGATAGCAGCAGGGAAATGGATAAAGTTAAACCTTGTTTCACTTTAAAGTTAGGCATGTTCATTCCTTTATTTTAATTATTCTTGCATTTTATAAATGATTGATGCCTTTCTTTAAATATACGATTGTTTAATATTTGAGCTGGTCAACAGTTGGTGCGTTGATTGATTTTGTGGATTTCTTTACACATAACTCCCCCCGAAAGTGATATTGATCGGGGAGAGGGCGGTTAGTTTTCTTTATCTCAATGACTAAGTGTGATCATCTAGCTGTACAGTCCAGCTCCTATAGACAAGATGACGCAGTTTAGAGCAATGAAAAATACCACTAGCGGTGCAATAAATTTCAGCCAAATAATGTAAGGGATACGTGCAATCGCCAACCCACCCATGAGCACCCCGTAGGTTGGTGTGATGAACAGAATGGTACCGATACCACTCATAAACGCGGTAACCACTAACTCTCTTCCTGTATTTGCAAAGTCACTCAATGGCGCAAGAATTGGCATACTCATTACCGCTAGGCCAGAAGTGGATGGAACGATGAAAGAGAGAAGCATTTCAATCGCGTAGACGGTGTTGATGAATAGAATTGAACTCTTACCTGCCACAATACCTTCAGCGTAATGAAGAATGGTATCAGTGATGTTTCCTGCTTCCATTACCACTACGATCCCACGAGCAACGCCGACAATTAATGCAACGCCAATGAGATCTGCCGCGCCCGCTACAAAAGAGTTAATGAGGTCATCTTCACTCAGGCGGCCAATGATGCCACATAAAATCCCCATAAAAATAAATAGGGTAGCCATTTCGGCCATCCACCAGCCGAGAAGGGAAACGCCATAAATCATGATGCCAAAGGTAAGAATGAAGAGGAAAAGTACACCTTTTTGTGAGCCAGTCAGAAGAGGAAGGGTATCTGTGTTCTCTTTACCACTCAAAAAATGCGCTTCATTATCTTTACGCAGGTGAGCAAGTAGAGAAAGCTCAGGATTGTTCTGAATCTTTTTCGCATAACGCATCACATAACCAATCCCAACCACAAGAGCAATAGCAAGAATGGCAAAGCGCAACTCAACGCCACTCAAAAAATCGACGCTGGCCGCATTGGAGGCGATAACTGTACCGAATGGGTTGATTGTAGAACCTAATGTGCCAACGCCTGTTCCCACAAAAATAACAGCGACTGCCACCAATGGATCAAATCGAGCCGTCATAAAAATGGGGATAAGAAGACCATAGAAGGCGAGAGATTCTTCAGCCATACCATAAGAAGTACCGCCTAGTGCGAACAGAATCATGAGGATTGGGATCATGTAGATCTCTCTGCCTTTTAGTCGCACCATTACTCGCGCAATGCCAGTATCAATAGCGCCTGTTTTAGTCACTATTCCCAGAAAGCCACCCACCATCAGCACAAACAGGCTGACATCAATAGCGCCAATAACCCCGCTGACCGGATCATAAAAGCCGGAGATGGGTGCCATTAAAGTATCGAAGAAACCTTGAGGCGAGGATTCGATGACATGATAAGAGCCTGGTAGTGGAACTTCACGCCCCAATTGCTCATTCATTTCACGAGTGTATTTGCCTGCTGGTAATAGGTAGGTCAGTGAGGCAAAGAACGCGATCAGTAGAAATAAGATCGTGAAGGTGTTTGGAAACTTCTTAATTTTGAACATTTTGTATCCTTAACGAGGCGTTTCTGCTCGCAGTAGTCATAGGGACATTAGATAAAGTGTTTGGTGATATATTCAGAGGTCATGCACTGCAATACACCGCCATAGGAGAGTTCGAAGTCAATTAAACTTCCGATGTGATAGTTGTCATCACAGTCAGTAATATCGAGAATCAAGTGATCGCTACTACCGCCAATGACAATAATATTGCTGTCTTTTGGGGTCATTTGGTCGATATCAATATCTTGTTTACCAATGGCACAAATCGCGCGTTTGCGCAGGCCTCTGTCGATAAACTCAGGTCGTTGACCGAAAGCATCCAGAGCCGTAGAAAGAGTTGGAACAGAAGGTTTAACTTTGATTTCCACCACTTCTGCGGAGAGATCAAACGTATCTTGGCGAGTGTTTGGAATTGGATCGTCATTTAGTCCAATGCCCATCAAAATTGAAGCACCAAGCCTTAGCTGATTAATACCCTGAGGAAGTGCTCCACTTAGCATCAGAGGTAAACCTGCGGAGCTGGCACCAGAGAGGTACATTAAATGGATCTGATGCTCTTGCTCAATCTGTTGGGCTAAAGCGATCAGTTGTTTTTGATTATCGACACTCGGTTCAACTCCGCCATAACAAGCGAGATTAGTCCCAAGTCCGACAAGCTTTAAGCCTTCGAGTGTTATAACTTGTCGTGCGAGAGCCAAGGTCTCTTCTTGGTAGAAAGCCCCTTCGCGTAGATCGCCCATGTCATGCATAAGAATCACTTGGTGGATTCTCTGTTGTTTAATGGCTTCAATTGAAAGGGCCTGAAGAGTTTCCAATTCAGAATTGAGAGAGATGTCGGCGTAACGAACCACATCACTGACGTCGCTGATCGCCGGGATTCTCAATAGCATGGTTTCTGCTTGTAAATGGCGTAACTTTTTCAAGTTTTGCACTCGAGAATCAGCAAGAATACGAATGCCGCCATTCAGGATCGCTTGTCCAACTTGAGGGTATGCGCAGGCTAACTTTGTGACTCCAGTTGGGAAGACACCATATTTTTTGCTGGCGGATACAAGGTTTTTGGCGTTTTGAGTAATGGTATCTAAGTGGATATTAATGCATGGGTAGTCGCTCATGTAATTACCTTTTGGTAACGATATTATTTATATGCATTGAGCGCTTTTTAAGATTGAAGTTAAATAATCAGTTTTAGATACTTACTTTGTTGAAATTCGATGTAATAAATCGCAGTGAATAAAATTCACGGGATAAGCGTAATTATCCCGAAAATATTCATAAGGAGAAGTGGTACTTGAATTGAATTAAGTCGTTATTGCGTGCTGGTTTTCAGGTTTATTTATGTTTTTAGATGTATTTGAATCGTTATTTAAATGCACATTGTAAATTGCAGACATTAACTCTTTTGCTGCTAACGATAACTCTTTTGAGTTCAAAGTGGTTAAATGAAAATCGGCTAAGTACTCCAAAGAGGGGGCATTGATTTTTACCATTTCTCCTCGTTGCTCCCAAATAGCGGCGTAATGATCGGGCAGGTACCCGACAAAAGTTCCCGATAAAATCAGGTGAGCCGTTGCTTCCATGTTGGTGCTGCTGGCTAAATGGAGTAAGTTTTCAGTGTCACTGAATGGCGTTATTTTATGGGTTAATCCACGATCCACAATCGGAAATTGTAGAATGTCTTCAGTGGTGATTTCTCCACGATTGGCAAGAATTGGGTGTTCCGGGGCACAATATAGACACTGTCTTTCATTAAATAGAAACTGATAATTTAAGCCATCTTTTTGTACTTCAGAGGACGTAACCCCAAGTTCTATCGTACCTTCGAGTAACATCATTTCAATTTTGTAAGAGTCTAGAGCATCGGTATCGAGAGTCACTTTAGGGTGTTCACTGCAAAACAAACGAATCGCTTGTTGAATTTTGCATTTAGGATTGGTGGCAAGATTATCGGTGAGCGCCAGTCTAATATGACCGTGAGAGACTTTTCGAATGCAATCGAGTTGTTCTTCAAACTCAGAGATATGTTCAAAGATCCCCTTACTGAGTTGATATACTTTTTCACCATCGCTGGTTAAGCGAAACCCACGTCTTCCACGGTGACAGAGTGTCATACCGAGTCGTGTTTCTAAATCATTCATGCGAGTGCTAATTGTGGATTGATGCATGTTCAATTTAAATTGTGCCGCTGAAAAACCACCTGAGTCTGCAATGGTTAAAAATAGCTGAAGAAGCTTTAAATCAATGTCGTGTATTTTACGCATTTAATATCTCTGCTTTTATCGTTATAAGTATCCGAGTGATGGTAATGGTTTAATTAATGAAATTCTGAGAGATATCGCACTGGAACTATTATGGAAATCTGAAGTAAACAACAGAATGGAGAGAATTATTCATATGTAATTAAATGTTAGACCATTAAGACTAATGGACCTGATAGAGTGACCATTTAGTCTTAAGGCTGAACTGAGTTGGCAGGCGATTAAGTTTCAAACATCGGCTTCACTAACGTAACTATTCACAGAACCACAACTTCTTAAGCGACATAATGCCAGTACTGTCCGTTTCTGCCCCTTGAATTGAATCGTCAATGTCGTAACTGAGTGAATCACGCCACAGAGGGATATAGACACCTTGTTGGATTAACCAGTCCTCACACCGATAGAGTTTGTTCATAAAATCGTGTTTACTTTCACTTGCAATCAATAGCTGATCGATAATGCCAATAAAAGTTGTCTGTTGTTGGGCTGACAAGCAAGTTTTGAAGACATTACTACAAAGTAACCATTTGTAATAACTGAACACTTGATCATCTTGGAATACATAGCCTCCAAGCTCGATATCATATAGGTCATTGTCTGTATCTTCTTCTCCAATTATGACTATATCTGCGCCAGCTTCATGAAGATAATCGACTAAGCTTTTACTACGAACTTTGGAGCAATTTGAAAGTCGAATTCGTAGAGTGCGAGTTGGTATACGCATCGTGGGATGGTAAAGATAAACTCCTTTGTCTTGGTGGTGATTTGTTATGGAGTTTGCAACAGAGGCAAGTTCGGTCGAGAAACGATGACAGAACTCTCTAGAGTGGTGCATGATCCAGGTTTTTTCATCTATGGATAACCCCTGATTATGAAAAGGAAACTCCATGACTTCACAACCTGTGGTCAACGGTTTTTGAACTGAAGCAGTACGTGAAATAGCAGAATATCCGTGATGCACAATATGGCCTTGAACTCGTCCTGCGGCAGTATCACTGGTCCAGAACTCCGCTTTGTCGATGAATCCATTAAGAGAAAAATAGTGATTGTTCTTAATGAGAGACCAGTGACACGATTCGGCTGCTTCCAAAACAAAAGGGCCAGTGCCGTAAGGGATCGATCTGCTCTCATGTTCTAAGTAAATGGATGAATGCATTTCAGCCAAAATACGGAGAACAATTGGATGAGCGTGACTCATTGTTATCACTACCCACATATTCTTGGTTTCAACCTCTTTGATATGTCGATAGAGCGCCTGATAGGTATGAGACTGCCTTACTCGTTCTCGAAGGCATGCTGCGACATGCTCAGCGGTCATTTTTTCCCCATTATGAAAGTAGACGTCGGGTCTGATATGTAACCATAATTGATTGTCACGAAATTCATAGTGATGGGCAAGGTGAGGTTTAATGGTGCCAGTTTCTTGGTCGTATCGCAGTAAAGTATCAAACAGAGCGTCAATGTAGAATCTTGAAGATGCACGAGAAGTCCACAGCGGATGAAGTTCTGGCAATGTATACGGTACTAACGTAATAAGTACATTTTTAGCTTTAAGATGATTTTGAGCTTCTGATAGCCAATTCGGCAATTGCGCACGAAATGTATCCGTATATCCAAAATGCTCAGCGTACTGAGAGGCTTCACTTAATAGTCCTTTCCGGCAATGGGATTCCAAAATCGAGAGCAGTACACTCTCAAAACTACTCAAGATCGTCAGTTCTGACTTATTTCCGCGTCCTCTACCTGATTTCCATTTTATCCAGCCGATCGCTTCCAATGTCTTCATTAGTTTAGCAACATTACGTTCTGAGCAATGAAGCTGCTCAGCGAGAGTGTGAATATCGGTTTTATTCGCTAAAGATAAAGAGTAATGCTTACATAGCTGTTCTAATCTTCGCAGATGAACTTGGCTGATAAAAGGTGAACTTTGTTTTTTTAACATATCATTATTACTTCCTGTTTATTAATTAATAATAGAACCGCACGCAATAACAGGAGCAGTATTATGAATCCCAATGATTATGTATTTTATACGCTAAATGCCCGACAGTATTTAGTTAACCCCGAGACGTTTACCGCTGTCAAGCGTGAAGAAAAAACTAAAGTTAAGGTGTCAGTGTTTTTTTGTGGACTAGTTGTTGGAGTGTTATTACAAGAGCTACATATTATTTGGTGAGGGGGGATTAATTTGGGGGTGATTTGAATCATCTTATATTAGCAACCGGGTATCAGGGCTCGGACTAGGCCTTAATTTTGTTTATAACGTAGCTGAATATTTGCCTTAAAGAAGCGTTGAATTAAGGTTAATTTTATCTAAAACTTGCCATTTATCAGTGAATAGCCATGGTTGATCTAGATGCAATACTTATAGAAATGAGGGCTCTCTATCGACGTTGACAAGACGTACAGCCTCGGCAAGCGGATCGAGTATGGCGATCCAAACGGCTTCGCTGAATTTTACAATATGCATTCTTTAATGCTCGGCGAGCAGAAAACCAATCATCTGGCTTTTCCAGTAGCAAATTCCCATTGAATCGTTTTATCAGCGGCAGGCGGTACTCATCAATGAATTGGCTATCAAAACCTATATCGAAATAATCTAACGCTTGCTCAATAGAGGTAAAGCTAGCAATTTTTTGTTGAATATTTATCTGGCTCATATTGATGGGCTACATGAAATAGAAGGAGGTTTTGATGAGGCTAAAGAAAAAATCAGCCTCAGTCAAATGACAGAGGCTGATTAATATTAAGTGTGTTTAGCGTTGCTATTATCGATACATGGAGTATTCAGAGTTCAAACCTTTGATTAGGCTATAACACATAATGAGCAGAACAAAAGTGAAAGGCAAAGCGGTCGCAACAACACCCGATTGCAGTGCTTGAAGTGCTTCTTTACCACCAACCCAAAGTATCACAGCCGCGATAGAACCTTCGACACTTGCCCAGAAAATTCGCTGTGGGATTGGTGTTTCAACTTTACCGCCAGAGGTAATGCTGTCGATAACCAGTGAACCGGAATCTGATGATGTCACAAAGAAGATCAGGATCAATACAACCGATAATATTGAGATCACATTGCCAAATGGTAATACATCGTACACATGGAATAGACTAAGTGAGATATCGGTTAAACCATTGGCTCCAAGTTCACCGACTTTATTGATCATCTGATCAAGAGCAAGGCCACCAAATACAGCCATCCAAATCAATGTTACCAATGTTGGGATAAAGATAACTGCTGCTAAGAACTCACGAACAGTACGGCCTTTAGAGATTCGAGCGATGAACATGCCGACAAATGGGGACCATGAAATCCACCATGCCCAATAGAATACTGTCCAACCATGCATCCAAGTGGTGTCTTCACGGCCATGTGGGTTACTTAGAGGGAAAAAGTTTTCTGCATATGCCATTAGAGTCTCAGGTAATGAGATCATCGCAACGTCAAAGCTCACAACGGTCACGAAAATGAGCAAAGCAAACGCAAACAGCATATTGATGTTACTTAGCAGTTTTACACCACCATCAATACCACGAACCACCGACATAATGGCGACAGAAGTAACGAATGCAATCACAATGAGTTGCATCCCGATGCCACCGTCAGTGCCAAACACGTGGTTAATACCACTTGTGGCTTGTTGTGCGCCTAAACCAAGAGACGTTGCTAAGCCAAACAAGGTGGCTAGAACCGCCATAATATCAATGATATGACCAACCCAGCCCCAAGCTCTATCGCCAAACACAGGATAGAACACAGAGCGAATCGACAGCGGCAACCCTTTATTAAAAGAGAAAAACGCAAGCGCGAGGGCGACGATAGCGTAAATTGCCCATCCGTGAATTCCCCAATGGAAAATCGTTGCACCAAGAGCGAGTGATTTAGCTTCTTCGGTTAACGGTTCAACATTAAATGGCGTTCCCCACCAATCCGTGAAGTAAGCAGCAGGTTCTGCAACTCCCCAGAATAGAAGACCGATACCCATTCCGGCAGCAAATAACATCGCCATCCAAGAGACTCTAGAGTGTTCAGGCGTTGTGTCTTTACCACCAATACGGATTTTACCAAAAGGTGAAACAATCAAAGCAAGGGTGAAGAAAACAAAGAAGTTGGTTGCCCACATAAAGAACACATCGAAATCTTCGATGATGCCATTTTTGAGGTTGTTAAGAACCTCTTTTGCGGTACTAGGTTCAACAATAAGCATTGCTGAAAGGAAAAGGAAAATAAGTCCAGCACTAATGCCGAAGACAGGGTTGTGTATATCAAATCCCCATTTTTGAACGTTATCTTGCCCGACTTGGTAATCGGTTGTGTCGATACTGTATTTCTTAAAACTGCTATCCATAAATGATACTCAAACGTTTAATCCGTAATGCTTTTTGTTCAAAATTAAAAAGCGAAATGGTCTGTAAAAGTTAAAATAATTAGACCACTAAATAAAAATCAGCCGGGATATTAACAATAACCACATTATTATTCAATAAAAACCAGTTTTAGCGCACGTTTTGACTGTTCTATATGCTATTTAATGAAATAAAATGTTATGAGTTCTAATTATTAGTGGTCTATGGTTTGGGTGCGATTGGGCTCGGCCTGGATCAGTGGGCTGCGGTTGGCTAGAGGTAAATTGAGCTCAGAGTTGTTAGGCTATCGAGATATCCACATGGTTCATTATCGCTGCAGCAGAGCGTATACTCTTAAATCACAGACTAATGTAATAGAGTATTGTTATATGAATATTCGTAAGTTAAGTGGGATGCTTTTTCTACTCTCTTTTATGGGCTGTTCTACCGTTGAAACTACGCCGACTAACACCTCTCCTTCTACGGTTGCAGCTGATCCCGATAAAGCAGAAATTGAAACTTGGATAGATAAGAGCATCTTGGCTCCAGAAGGTCTATCGATAGAACAAAATCAGATTAAGTACCTAACGGGGAGCGTAGATCTAAATCGTGATGGAGACGTTGAGCATCTTGTATTAATACAAGATCGTTATTTCTGTGGTAGCGGTGGGTGTACCGCAGTTATGTTCGATAGTGTAGGTAAAGTGATTAATCGAATCACTGTAGCTCGAACGCCAATCACGTTAGCCAACAGCTATCGTAACGGATGGCAAGATTTTATCGTGTGGAGCAATGGAGCTTATCGATTGATGAGCTATAACGGTGAATCGTACCCGAGTAACCCTTCCCTAGAACCTAAAATAGACAGAGAAACAAGCGAAAAACTAGCTCAGATGAAAGTTGCCGAGACAGAATTGTATGCGCAAGATGGATATGATCTTCAGCCTGCCGATTCGACTGTTTTATGGACGCCCGCAGAAACTTATTATTTCACATTCAAACATTATGGTGACCCGTTTAGCTTCTATGATGCGACAGTCAATTTGGAGAGTGGAGAGATCGATATTGTGATAACACCTAAATCGGAATCAGACCTAAACATCAGCCAATAGCATCGTATTGTCTATAGCTCCGCCTCAATAGCTTCTATTGCCATCTTGACACTGATGGGGATTTGGCTGTGGAAAGGGTGTAGCGAATAGACATTGGATGGTGCCATTTCAAAGTTCGGCAGTACTTCTCTTAATCTATCTTGGTGTTTCAAATAGATTAATTGCGGCAATATACCTATACCTAATCCATTCTGAATTAGCGCTAAACTATTTTGAACCGTATTCACTTGATGAGAGACGGTGAAAGCCAAAACATGAGTCTTGTCAGACCTTTTATTACTCAATTTATGAGTGATTTGTTTTGATTGCCAGTGATTAGCAATGTAAGGCTGCTTCTCTATCTCACTGTCGACAAATGTTGGATAATCTTGAGAAACACATAGCACATCTTGCACCGAACCAATCTTCTTCTGTTTCAAATTACTTAGCTTTGATTCGCCAACTCGAATCGCTAAATCAATCCCTTCTTGCATTAAGTCTAGGTGGCCATCATGGGCGATGAGATTGAGCTTTACGTCTTGATATTGCTTAAATGCAGAGCTTAGAGCAGGGATCACAATACTATTCATCAGTGCGTGAGAGGCTGTAACCGTCAGTTTTCCTTGAGGGTTATCTTGTTGATGTAAAATATCGCTCCATGCTTTTTCGGCTAACCGGTGCATTTCACAACATTGTCGATAAAAGTGTTCACCTGAAGCGGTGAGTATCTGTTTTCTCGTTGTTCGTTTGAGCAGCGGGACATCAAGATCGAGCTCTAATTGTTTGAGATGTTGGCTAATGACCGATTTAGAAAGGTCGAGTTTTTCTGCCGCTTTAGTGATTGAACCTGTCTCGACGATAGTCATGAAGAGAGTCATTTGTTTGAGTTTATTCATGCTAGCTAAATTCCATTGTTCTGTTTTATTAAACAGTATTTTCTAATTGGTCTGTTTTTCTTGCTTAATGATGCGCTTATAGTTGGCTACATACAAACATTTGGAGAAGAATAATGACTCAAGAACAAATTTTATCAGCATGCAAAGCTGGGATTTCAGCATGGCAACAAGCATTTAACGCTCAAGACGCAGCAGGTTGCGCAGCCCAATATGCGGAAGGAACCGTAATGGAAGCACGTCCATTCGGAACGTTTACTGGTCGTGAAGAGATCCAAGCTTTTTGGCAAAATATCATGGACCAAGGATTTTCCGATGTGGATTATACGGATGTGACATGGGAGAAAATTGGTGATGATGGCTACCTGTTAAGTGCAAGCTGGACGATGAACAAAGCATTTGGCGTTGTTCATCGTGAACATTGGACGATTCAAGAAGATGGTAAAGCGCGTCTGATTTCGGATGATTTTGAAGTGCAAGGCGAGCGCTAGAGCATCATGCATCTATTAGGAATAATGCCTAGGTAAAATAACTTTAGGCATTAATTATTATACAAACACTAGTGTAATCTTAAGTTTTGGTAATGAAAATTGCCTTTGATATTTTATAAATATAGACTCGCCTCCTGTCTGATTTAGAGGATATTAATCTCTGTGTTAATTACGCCGCCTTAACGTTCCACCCTCCCATAGCTTCATTGCTAACTAAAGCCCTGTATTCGCCTGAGTATTTGGCTTAACTCTCTGCGCTTGTTAATTCTATGCCGTATTTTCGGTTACTTTTCCGCGTTTAAAATTTATCAAAGAAGCACTTATTTACACCCCAGATCTATTTCTGGTGCGTATTTCAGTACGTAAATTGAGAATTCAATGTTTAAAAATTTCAAAATTGATTGGATGTCTAACATCCGTCGCGACTTGCTTGCGGGTATCGTTGTTGCTCTAGCTTTAATTCCTGAAGCTATCGCTTTTTCTATTATTGCAGGTGTTGACCCTAAAGTTGGGTTGTATGCCTCATTCAGTATTTCGGTTGTTATCGCCTTCACTGGAGGTCGTTCAGGCATGGTATCTGCTGCAACAGGTGCTATGGCATTATTGATGGTCACGTTAGTTAAAGAGCACGGGTTAGAGTACCTACTTGCCGTTACTGTACTTACTGGAATATTGCAGATCTTAGCGGGTTATTTAAAATTGGGCAGTTTGATGCGTTTTGTTTCACGCTCAGTAGTCACAGGTTTTGTTAATGCGCTAGCGATACTTATTTTTATGGCGCAAATTCCTGAACTTACTAATGTTACTTGGCACGTATACGCCATGACTGTTGCAGGTTTAGGGATTATATATCTTTTCCCATATCTACCAGTAATCGGAAAATTAATCCCTTCACCGTTAGTGTGTATTATCGTACTAACCGCAATTTCTATGTCGTTTCATATTGATATTCGTACTGTTGGAGATATGGGGCATTTGCCTGATACATTGCCAATTTTCTTGTGGCCTGATGTACCATTAAACATAGATACCTTATTGATTATATTGCCATACTCCATTGGTTTAGCAGTGGTCGGGCTATTAGAGTCGATGATGACAGCGACGATTGTTGATGATTTAACTGATACCAATAGTGACAAAAACCGAGAGTGTAAAGGGCAAGGTGTTGCCAATGTTTTTACCGGTTTTCTTGGTGGAATGGCTGGTTGTGCGATGATTGGCCAATCAATGATTAATATAAAATCTGGCGGACGTGGTCGGCTATCTACACTTTCAGCGGGTGTGTTTTTATTAGTTATGGTGGTGTTTCTTGGCCCGTGGTTAAAACAAATACCAATGGCGGCTTTAGTTGCAGTGATGATCATGGTTGCAATTGGTACTTTCTCATGGAGTTCGATCTCGGATTTAAAAAAGCATCCAATATCAACCAATATTGTAATGCTATCCACTGTGGTTATTGTTGTAATGACGCATAATTTGGCTATTGGTGTTTTGGTCGGAGTGTTGCTTGCTTCACTATTCTTTGCCAACAAAATCAGCCGCATGATGGTGATAAAGAATAATTCAGACGAAAATAGCTCGCGTGAATATACCGTAATAGGGCAAGTATTTTTTGTGTCATCGGATAAATTTATCACTTCTTTTGATTTCAGAGAGGTGATCGAGAGTGTGACGATTGATTTATCGGCTGCGCACTTTTGGGATGTCACTTCGGTATCTGCTTTAGATAAAGTCGTGGTTAAGTTTCGACGAGAGGGAACTCAAGTGGAACTTATTGGAATGAACCAAGCCACTCAGACTATTGTCGATAAATTTGGTGTGCATGACAAACCAGAAGAAGTTGAAAAACTATTGGCCGGACATTAAGGATTAAAGAATGAAAAATATCATAGCTTGTATTGATGGTTCCCCTATGACGCCTGCAACGTGCGAAGCGAGTGCATGGGTAGCATCTAAGATTAATGTGCCGCTTATCTTACTGCATGTTCTCGATAAAACGGCCAGGCCAGTGGTCAGTGAGTTTTCTGGACAAATTGGATTAGGTAGCCAAGAAGAGTTGCTAAATGAACTTGCCGAGTTGGATGAGGCTCGTAGTAAAGTCGCACTCAAGCATGGAAAACAATTGTTGGATGAAGCGGCTAAATGGGTAATGAAAGAAGGCATTACTAATGTTGAGCAACTACAGCGACATGGAAGTTTACTTGAAAGCCTGATTGATTTAGAAAATGAACTCAGAGTGTTAGTAATTGGTAAATTAGGTGAAGAGCAGGGCAGCAATAAAACGATAGGTTCTCAACTTGAAAGTGTGATTCGTTCTATTAAATCTCATACGTTAGTAGTTAATGCCCCATTTTCTATCCCAACATCTTATCTCATTGCTTTTGATGGCAGTCCAACGAGTGAAAAGCTGATTGAAAAAGCGATTAATACGCCTCTGCTTTTTGGATTAGATTGTCATTTAGTAATGGTGGATGACTTTGCGGCAAAGAGTGCGGCTTTTGAGAAAGCGGCGATTAGATTGAAAAATGCAGGGCTTAGTGTACATGAAGACATACTGTCAGGATCTGTTGATGATGCTTTGTTGAAATACCAGAAAGATCATCAAATAGGCATGATGGTAATGGGGGCTTATGGGCATTCAACACTAAGGCAGTTTTTTTTAGGAAGCAATACAACCAAGGTATTAATAAAAAGTGAATTACCTTTATTATTAATACGTTAGTTATGGGCATATAAGTGAACATTAGCTAATAAAATAACGCCTAAAGTAGATTGCTTTAGGCGTTTTGCTTTTATACGAGGCTTTCAATGTAAGTTGGGTAATCAATATAGCCTTGTTCGTTACCGCCGAATAACGTATTGCCGTCTAATGCTGCTAGGTCATAGTTATTCTCTAAGCGTGATACCAAATCTGGGTTAGAGACAAACGGGCGACCAAAAGCGACAAGATCAGCATAGCCTTTGTTGAGGATCTCATTAGCGCGTTCTTGTGTGTAACTGCCTGCGACGATAATCGTATTGGTAAATATTTTTCGTAGCTCAACACGGAAGCTTTCAGGGATAATTGGTGCATCGTCCCAATCGGCTTCTGATAAATGTAAATAAGCAATATCACGCGCTTGCAATTTTCTTGAAGCTTCAAGAATAGTTGGCACAATATCTGGACAATCCATGTCTTTAAACGTGATGAAAGGAGCTAGGCGAACCCCAATTTTGTCAGGCCCAATCTCTTTGCTTACCGCATCAACCACTTCAAGCAGAAAACGAATACGGTTTTCACGAGTTTCGCCATATTCATCGATCCTATGGTTGGAGTTAGTTCGAAGGAATTGATCAATCAGGTATCCGTTACCACCGTGTATTTCTACACCATCAAACCCCGCTTCTATTGCACGTCTTGCAGAGTAGGCAAAATCTTGGATGACACGATGGATGTCATCGTGCGTCATTGCCCTCGGCTGAATGCAATCGACCATATTGCCGTTGCCTTGTTCATCTGCAATCCATACTTTGGTTTCAACAGGAGCAAGAGCAGAGGGGGCAATAGGTAACTCCCCTTTCTGGAACGTCGGGTGAGATACTCTTCCTACATGCCATAATTGACAGAACATCGCAGCACCAGCTTGATGAGCCGCCGATGTGATTGGTTGCCATCCTTTGACTTGTTCATCTGTGTAAACACCAGGAGTGAATGAGTAGCCTTGAGAGTCGTCTGAAATTTGTGTTGCTTCAGAAATAATTAACCCTGCAGTGGCTCGTTGCTTGTAATAAGTCGCCATCATTTCATTTGGAATGTTCCCCGGCTGGCTCGTACGTGCCCGAGTCATTGGAGCCATTACGACTCGATTTTGCAAGCCGATGTTTTTTAAGTTGGTTTTCTCAAATAATGTGTTCATGTTATTACCTTTCGCTCGTATTAGTTAATTAATGCGCCGCCATCAATATCGATGATTGAACCTGTCATATATGGATTTGTAATCGCCATCACATAAGCCATCGCAATATCTGAGGCTTGGCCAATGTGACCAACAGGCAAGCTCTGTTTTGCGTTGTCATACATAGATTCACGAGATTTTGTATCCATATTTTGATAAGCGGCTGTTGCTGTTAATCCTGGGCTTACAGCATTCACTCGAATTGGAGCCAATTCTTTAGCGAGCACCTTGGTCACCGCTTCTAAGGCGGCATTTATTGCTGATTTTGTATAAGTGTTGGCCACCACCTTTCGAGATAACATGCCCGTGGTAAGGGTGATTGAGCCATTGGGTTTTAGATAACGAGCTGCATGTTTAGCCGCGTGAATTGAGCCCCAAAATTTGGTATCAAAAGCTGATTTTGCTTCTGTGATAGCAACATCAGTTACCCTCCCGGAGGGAGCCGATGACCCTGCTGTAACAACAAGATGATCAATTGGCCCAATCGACTCAAAATAATGATGAACTGATTTTTCATCACTGATATCTAGGCCAGTAGAGCGACTTACCACATGAACAGTATTATTTTCATGAGTGAAGTACTGAGCTACCGCTTCGCCAATCCCAGAAGTGCCTCCAATGATGACAAATGTGGTTTTTTCTTGATTCATAATGTGTACCTTCTAAAAATCGTAATAGGATGATGCGGTTAACCGCTGTTGATTAGAGTAAAAGGAGAAATAGAACACCTAAGAAAACAATAACGAGACTCTCTATTCTCTGAACTAATTTATAATCAAAAATATCGATATTCTTCTTTGAGAAGCAAAAGGGAATGTCGTTAATAGCGAATTGATGTAATGGATTTTTTGTCATTTTTGGATTTAAAACCATCGAACGGCTCCTTTGTAATGAGGCTCAGGTTATGAGCCTTTCTAAAAGAATTAATTTGCGAGACTTGGTGTAACTAGTGCTGATGTTTTTTCTTTTTGATTGGCTTTCGCAATGAATAGTAAACCTATGACGGGAACTACTACGGCAGCAAAAGGAATCATGCTTGCTCCTAATTGGCTATCGAGTACCATGCCGCCTAGGAAACCACCGAATGCATTGGCTAAGTTGAATGCCGATATGTTTGCTGTTGCTGCGAGTTCTTGGCCTTCACCGCCGTGATTCATCACTCGAAGTTGCATGGCCGGCACGTTTGCAAACGACGCAATCCCAAAGATAAATGCGGTGATGACAAAGAGAATTTTGTTATCAACCACCAAGCCAACGGCAATTAATGAAATAATCATGGCGACAGCCCAGAACATCGATGCTTTTCCTAAGTTTTTGTCAGAAGATCGACCACCTAAAATATTGCCAATGATTAAACCAACTCCCACAATAACCAGAATCCATGTCACAGCAGACTCACCGTATCCTGTGATATGCATAGCAATTGGCGCGAGGTAGCCATACAGAGCCATAAAACCAGACCATGATAATGCGGTGATTGCTAAGCTAATGAGCAACATTGGGTTTTTAAATGCCATAAGCTGAGTTTTAATATCTTTTGCTTCGCTATGACCTGTTGAATTTATTGAAGTTAAAATTGAAATCATAGCGACGGCACCAAATGCAGCAACCGTAAAGAAGGTGGTGTGCCATCCGAACTGCAAACTGATCCAAGTACCCGCGGGAACACCAAGAACATTGGCAAGCGTTAAGCCCGCAAACATTTGGCCAACAGCACGACCTGCCATTTTTTCGGTGACTAAATTGGTTGCGACAACGGCACCAATGCCATAGAACGGCCCCTGAACAAGGCCAGCAATGACACGGCTAATCAGTAATAAATGGTAGGTTGGTGCTAGCGCCGATAATACGTTGCCAATAATAAATAGTGCCATTAAACCAGTTAGAACGACCTTCTTATTAAAACGGGCTAAATAAATGGTTAAGACAGGGCCGCCAATCACAATGGCTAATGCATAGGCGCTGATTAAGTAACCAGCTTGACCTTCAGTGATCGAAAGGGATGTTGCAATTTGCGGTAAGATGCCAGCAATCACAAATTCGGCAGTACCGATGGCGAAAGCAGCCAATGTGAGTATCCAGACTTGAAAGGGCATTTTTTCTTTATTCATGATGTTACCTTTAGCTTATTCTTTGTTGTAATTAACTTATGGCAACTATTTTATCTGTTCGACTTAAATTGATAATTGGGTAAAATGTAAAATCATTATTCGGATTTACTGAATAGTGGTGATTGAGCGGTAATACTGGCACGAGAAATGAAGAGGTAAGAGATGGATAAATTCTCTGATATGGCGATGTTCGTGAGTGTGGTGAAGCATCAAGGGTTAGCGGCGGCAGGGCGTGAATTAGGGCTTTCTCCTGCAACAATGACGGCAAGGCTACAAGGATTGGAAGAACGCTATGGCGTCAAGTTGCTCAATCGAAGCACAAGGCATATATCTCTCACTGATTCAGGTGATCTTTACCATAAAGCGTGTCTTGAGATCCTTGAAAATGTAAAAGAGACAGAGAATCTCATTTTGAATGGGGTGAAAGAAGTCAAAGGGTCACTTAAAATCAGCGCACCAAAAGACATAGGTAAACAACATATCCTTCCCATCTTGTCTGAATTTTGTGAACAATTCCCAGATGTGGTGCCTTACTTATATTTGAATGACGATGTCTCAAACATCGCTGAATCGGGTATCGATATTGTTATACGTTATGGTGAGCTTGCCGATAGCAGTTTGATATCGCGACGATTATCGTCAAGCCATCGAGTCCTGTGTGCATCACCGAAATACTTAGCGAAGTATGGCACGCCATTAACCCCGCAAGATTTAGTAAATCATCGCTGCCTTGCGATGGTTCGTAGTAATGAAGAGCTTAAAACGTGGCATTTTCAAGATACGGATAAAAAGAATGTAATAACAGTATTGCCTAAACGATTTTCAGATGACGGCGAAGTGGTTCGGCATTGGGCATTAGAAGGTGCGGGGATTGCTTTGAAATCAATACTAGACGTGCAGGACGATATCGATAACTTACGCTTGGTTACGGTACTGAATGGTTATATGACCAATTTTAACACATCGACATCAGTATCAAGTGCTGACCTGAATGTTGTCTATATGAGTAAGAAATATCAGCCTAAGAGGATTCGGCTATTTCTAGACTTTCTTTTTGATACATTTCGTAAGTAATGAAATGAGTCATAGTCGAAGATAAATACAGCAGCATGATTAACTTAATATTTATTAATGAAAATTTTAGGCTCTAAAACGGCGAAACCCCGATGTTGGTAGCATCGGGGTTTCTAATTTTTAGATTTCTCGGTTGGTAATGCCGATTATCTTTCTATGCAGCAGGTAATGGTTTTATCCACTTAATTCCAAAAAGGAATTAGATGCGGATGAAATCCATGTGCTCAACTTTTGGCTTGTAAGCGTGACGTTGAACGTCTTGTGGCTTAACCTTAACTTCTGCGCCGTCGATCACTAGAGTGATTTCTTCGTAGAATTCAGGTTTGTCCATTTGGTTCATTACAACGTGGTGCTCAAGCGCGATAGCTACTGCAGCTGCTTCGCCACCGTAAACTACTGCTGGGAATTTACCCGCGTGACGTAGGCGGCGGCTCGCACCCTTACCTAGTTCAGTACGTACTACTGCTTCAAATTTCATAGGTTTTACTCTCAAATAGTAAAATTAAACTTCATCACCAACATAGCGACCTAGTTGATGCGGTATAGCAAGAATAGAAAATTGGTAGTTACTATTCTTGCGAGCGCGGATACTACCATTCTCTATTGGTTCGGGCAAGAGTATTGTCCTGAATCCTTCTCTAATTGAACGACTAATGGCTTAGTTTTTAAAATATGTCAGTAGAGAACTCGTGGTTAAAGCGAAAGGGATGATTATTTAGGCATTGTGATTCGATTTTACTCGTTGTCGTAAGCTGTTTTACTTTCTCAATTCTCAATTCTCAATTCTCAATTCTCAATACTCAATGCGAACTTCAATTTGAATACTGGTAGGTTGGTGTACGGTATTGATAATCAAACTCAAAAGCATGAACTGAACCTGAATGTCTTACTCACGATAGGTTAAGTCACCGCACGTTAATCTCTTCATCAGAATATAAAAACCAAACATTATTTCAATCGATGGAGAAGATTATGAACCCGATTAGCATTGTTGTGATTACCCTAAATGAAGAAAAACGAATTGGCCGTTTAATGGATGACTTAAGTAAACAGAGCCATCGTGATTTTGAAGTGATTGTGGTGGATTCGAATAGTGACGATTCAACATGTGACGTTGCCGCAGCCTATGAATCAAGCTTGCCTGAGCTTTCCATCCATAAAATGAGCACACGCGGAGTCAGCTTAGGACGAAATACAGGAGCATCATTAGCCAAGCACGAACGTTTACTGTTTCTAGATGCCGATGTTCGTTTGAGTTCAGATTTTCTAGCCATGGCGATTGCTCAGTTGAATGAACGAAAACTTGAAGTTGCTGGTGTCTACATGGGGTCTAAAAATCTGCCTCTTTTACATAAAGCGGGTTATGCGATGTTTAATGGCGGCTTATTTATTACGCAGTTCTTTTTCCCAACCGCAGTAGGCGCGTGTATTTTCTCAACGAAAAGAGTTCACCAAGCCTTAGACGGGTTCGATGAAAATATCACGTTGTGTGAAGACTGTGACTACGTCAAAAGGGCCAGTAAAACGTGGCGATTTCGTTTCCTCTCACTTCGCTTCGAGTTCGATCCACGACGTTTAGATCAAGATGGGTTGTTCAAAATGGGGCTGACATACCTTAAGGCTAATGTGCGCCGTTTCTTCATCGGTGAAATGCGTAATAACGAGATGGAATACAAATTTGGTCATTACTCTGAGGGCTGATCAATATTGGCTGCACTGAATGTGTCGGTGTGGCCAATATCGTAGAGTGGTTTAGAAAGAAGAGAAACAGCAGAGTCATGAGGTGGTTATGTGGGAAAGCGCGGGTTTATTTCTGGGTGCATTGTTAGATGCACTCATTGGCCCTAATTTATTTGTCCCAGGAGAGCCGTTTTTAATTGCGGCGGGTTACCAGTTGTACCAAGGCGTATGGCTTGGTGTTATTGCCGTACTATGTGGAGCTCTGGTTGGTGATCAGGCCAGCTATTGGATTGGCCGAAAAGTTGGGAATTCAGCGCAACGAAAATTAATGCGTTTTCAGCCTAAGATTCGTCGTCCTATTGCCCGCTGTCGGATATTGATGCAGAAAAGAGGCAATTATGTACTCGCCTTCTCTCGTTTACTTGGTCCTGTTTCGTGGGTGGTCCCGTTTATGGCGGGTACACAAAACATCGAGTGGCGTAGATTCAGTCTATTTGACACTTTTGGTGTAATGCTTGGCGTTGGGCAGTTTGTCTTTTGGGGCTATCTGTTAGGTGCTGGTATTGAACAAGTCCCTTTTGTCGACGCGGCCAAAACATTTGTGTTGGAACATCAATACTTGTTGATGTTATTTGCTTCTACCGCTGTTGTGGCTTTTATCGCATACAAGAAAAATTGGCGATTCCCAGTGACTAAAAGTATCGGCTTTTTGCTTATTGGAATGTTAGGTGTCAACTATAGCCATTTCTTTTGGTTCAGTGATGATGCAGTGGTAACACCTGGGAATACTCAAACTATGGAGGTCGTTTCTCAGTATAAAGAAAACGCAAACCCTTCCCTTATTTCTCTAAAAACAGCATTTCCAGTCGCGTCCGTTACTTTTAGCGACGATTTAATGTCGACACCGTTGTTGCCATCAGACTTTAAAGTGTATCCGGGAAAGTCTCCCTTTTTTGATGCCCAAGCCCTGAATCTGGTGCTCATTGGAGAGTCGCCTCGAACATTAATGGCACAGCTTGGCTGGATTGAGAACAAAACCTTTTCCCGCGATGAGATTGAGTGGAAAGATTACTTACAGCTTTTAAGCGATAAAACACCGCCCGTGTCGGATCTATTTTGGAATGAAGAACCTCAACATATGGCGTTTCAACTTCCAGGAACATTGATGAAACGGAGTCATGTTCGCTGGTGGAAAGCGGGTATTGATCCTATTAGCCAACAACCACGTTGGGTTGGTGCAATCAGTTATGATGATGGGTTAATACTGACGCCCTATAGCGGTATTGTGACTGTTTTGCACAGCATTGATCCAAATGTCGACCATGAACGTGACCAATTCGCGGCGAAGGTTGAACTGACTAACCTTAATTGGAGTACTGAAATGCAAGCTTTAGGGCAAATCACGGTGCTAGATGGCCAGCATGATTATTACAGTGACGGACAAGTCTTAGTGATTAAAGAGAATACGTTATTGGCAAAAGTGACGAAGTAAGGCTTTGCAATTTTGTTTGATATGAAAGATGCGTGATGCAAATTGGAGGTTTTCATATTGAATATTAAGTCTGAAGTGGGAACGAGTTTCTACTCGAATCCAAGCTTGATGCCGTTGATAGTATGATGAGTTGATAAATTTAACGATGTGTTCAAATTCAGTTTAGAATTTGAACACATCTTCAATATTGTTCTAGAGTCGCTGTCTAGCAAACTAGACAAAAATAGTACTCGCTCTGCTAGTAACTACCTTAGACTAATATCAAGCAAGATTATTTTACTTGTAATATTAAACCATTATCAGTGTCTAACAAAGTGTATTTCTTCTGGTCATCACATTCAACTTGGTAACCTTTTACATTTGATGCTAGTTTAAAATCAGTGATTTTTGAGCACTTAATACCACCATCTTGAATAACTCGTAATGCAGCGACAATGTTCTGAGTATCTGTACTTATACTAGGCGCTTCAACTTTAGGTAGGCCAAAAGCCATTGCGTTGAAAGACAAAGTTAAAGTCGCTGTCACTGTTAATAGTTTGATCATTTTTTTACCTGATATATTTATGTTTGGGTGTAATTTATATGGTATATCATATCATGTAAAGTGTAATTTTATTGTTAGAATCTACTAATTATTTCATCAAATAAAATATCGTACTGTTTTTGTTTTCTTTTCGTATTTTATACCATATGATGCCGAAAAATTTTATTAGCTCATGCCAATTAATAAACAGAAATTTTTTGTTGGTTATGGGGGCTCTGTGTTTTATAAATCGAAAGGTAATTAAATGAATTATTTGAGAGTTAGCTCTGTTGCTTTCGCCGTTATGGTTTCTTCTGGTTGTTCTACTCTTATACAAAATAGCGATTATAAAAAATTAAATGAGCCTCTTGAAAAGGGAGATGTCGCAACAGCACTAATTAATACAGAGCAACTTGCTGGTGATATCAATCCTGAAGATGGTCAAGCAGGCGATCTTTTATGGGCTCTGCAAGCGGGAACCCTGAATCATGCTACTGGTAATGATCAAAGAACTATTATGTACTTTGACTCTGCCGAAAAATCATTTCGAGACGAAAATTCTGAAGGTGTTCTGAAAAATACTGGTGAAGCGACAGGTGCAGTCTTAGTGAATGATGCAGTCCTTGACTATGAGCCAACGCAATTTGACATGGTGTATGCTAATCACTATAAGGCAATGTCTTTTTGGCATGATGGCGATCCAGCCATTGCACGTGTTGAATTTAATCGTGCTGATGAACGCCAACGTCGTGCTGCAGAGGCTTTCTCAGATATCATCAAAGAGCAGCGTGAGCTTGCAAATACAGAAGATGTTAAACAGATCAATTACAGTAAGATGATGGGTGATATTGATACCCAAATGCAGTCCGCAGGTATTGATATGACCGGAGGTGAGTGGGCCCCTTACGAAGGTTACGTAAATCCGGCAGTCACTTATGCTTCATCATTGTTCTTTATGCTTGAAGGCAAATCGCAGTCTGATTACAACAAAGCGATTGATGGTTTCAAGCGAGTGTATGGCATTAGCAAAAATGCTTCCGTAAAGGTTGATATGCAAATGGCGCAATCTCTGGCAAAAGGCGTTGCTGATTCTGAAATGAAGCCGACGACTTGGATTATTCATGAAGATGGTTTGGCACCTAAGAAGTCAGAATTTAGGATTGATTTACCGGTGTTTCTTTTAACGGGGAAGGCTCAAATCGCTTCTTATGCGATACCAAAGATGGGAACTGGTACACCTGCGGTTAAAGAACTTAAAGTAGGTCATTTTGTTACTTCTGAAATAGCGGATGTGAGCAAAATCATTAAATCTGAATTTAAAGAAGAGCTTCCTGCCATTAAAGCTCGCGCTGCTGCATCTAGTATCTCTAAGGTTGTAATGCAAGTTGCGGCTGCAGAAGCTGCAAAGAAAGATGAGACAGGCGCTGGCGCATTATTACAGCTTGGAACCATGCTTTATACCCTGGGTTCGACCAGTGCTGATATTCGCACGAATGTTCTTCTACCAAACACTGTAAACGCAGTGCGCATACCTAAACAAAACTCGTTTGTTATGAAGGCTGGTGTTTTCGATATCCCGGTAACTACTGATCCAGATGCAAAATACTCAATTGTCTATGTACGCACGATGAACTCAGTGGTAAAGCCAACTGTATCAGTCATTAATATCCAATAATTAAAATCTAGGAAATAACATGAAATTATCAAAATTCATCACTCTAGCTGTTTCTGCATTAATCATGGTAGGTTGCCAAACGACAACGCAATATATTGATAGTAGTGATCAAACAACAAATATTACGGCTGGACTATCGAACGCTGATTTTGAACAAGCAGCACAAGAGGCAATTGAAGAAATGATTGTTTCTCCTTTGCTTGTTCATCCTAAGGCTCAATCTGGCGGTCGTTACGTTATAGCTGTAAGCGATATTACTAATGACACTATGCAGCGTATTTCCACCGAACAAATAGCTAAAAAAATTCGTGTTGGTCTACTTCGTTCTGGTAAATTTTTAGCGACAAATGCGATTGGGGCAAACAAAGACTCCCTTGTTGTAGAGTCAAGAAAAATGCAGGAATCTTCGATTGTGAATAAGAGCACAGCTAAAGGAAACAGCATAATCATGCCTGATTTTTCTTTGTCTGGAACTATTCTTCAGCGTGTTAATTCATTAGATAGCGGTGACCAAAAGATTGAATACTATTTCCAGTTAACTCTAACAAACCTTGATAACGGATTAGCGTATTTTGAGTCAGAAACTGTAATTGGCAAAGTGGCTGACGGCTCAACGGTTAGCTGGTAAGACAAATGACTAAAGGTATCCAGTGGGTACCTTTTTTAACGAATAAACACTCAGGTAATGTCTTTTACGCGTTTACTACGAATAGCGCGAAGTAGGTAACATGAAAAAAATTTCAATATTAATTGCTATTGCGATGGGTTCAACGAACGCACTGGCGAATTTAAGTAATACTGCAGTTGTAGACACTGTAGCAACTAACGATACACAATCCGTTCAGAAAGAAAAACACGCAACTCAATCTCAAGACCCAGAAGATATAGCAATTCAACGAATCCAACATCGTATAGCCAAAGAGTGTGTAATCGATAGCTTGGGGTATACATTGAACCCTAAAGGTTGTGTTGATGCACAAATCAAATTCTATGTCGCTCAAGTAAAGAAAAAAGAACGAGCTAAAGCTGCAAAGCTTGGTGCCGCCTATAAAAAATCGTTTGTTCATAGCGGTACTGCGAAAGTCTCTGTGGATAAAACAGATTTGAAATGGGGAGACCATCGTATTGCAGCATTCGATGATGCGATTCAGGTAGCACGCGTTAACTTTATCACTGAAATTAATGCAGATTTGTCTTCGTCAACGTTAAAGGGCACCTCATTTGATAACGGTATCGAAAAAAACGTTAGTTTTACGGACTCTGAAAAGAGAGCGTTTTTAAATAGAGAAGTGAACTTAGATATAACAGCAGGTGTTGCAGATGCAGTGATAGAAAGTGAAACGGGAAAAGAAGTTAACCTTTCAGATAGTATTGAACTTCAGCCGATGACTAAAACAGTTAAGGGCAATGAGTCGACGGTCGTGACTACAAAGAGTGTTGATGCTGCAGCTGAGATCTCGGGAAGCTACGTTGTACGTTCATTTGAAGCAGTTAGTGGAGAAGGTGTCACTTGGGTTGGTGTCGTGATTCGTGGCTCTGAAAAATCAAAGCGTCAAATTCGCTCGATCTATGAAGGTGGTTCTTCATATCAACCGGTTCCTGAAAAAGTAGGCAAGGGCATAGATCCATATATTTGGTTTAACAAAGAATACAACAACCTTTATAAAGAAGTCGGTACCAAACTGATGTGGAATGAACGTGGCTATCCCGTTTTACTGTCTTTTGGACAAACTTCTAACCCATATGTACAAGGGACGTTTGATTACGATATGTATGAAACAGACTTTGCAGCTGATGAGGCATTGACTCGCGCTTTAGGTGGGTTGTCTGAAGTATTCAATTTACAAGGTGTATCAAATAAAAAAAGTGCAATTGGAAAAACAACGCGTAAAGAATTTACAGTTACATTTGATGGGCAAAATGAAAAAATTAAGACGAAAGAAATTACTGATCTTGTCAAAAAGGTTAAGTCATTTTCTGAAATGAACTCGTCGACTAAAGGTATGCAAGGATTGAAGGAAATTGGTACTTATGACAATTACCATCCTGTAACTAATAAGAAAATCACTGGAGTTGTTTACGTATGGAGCCCGGAATACGCAGCAGCTTCTCAAAGTTATAGTGCTCAACAAGGGGCTGACACGTCAAAAGGTATTGGTGGATATAACGGTGGAGGTTCTATTGCGGGTCAAGAACAAGCCACAACCCCTGGCGTATTTTACAGTGAGACACAGCCTACGCAACAATCTTTAATCATGTCACAAGACTTGATGGATGATTCTGACTTTTAATTGGCTCCCTGCGTTAACTCGTGGGGTAATACTTTAGGATGTAATAATGAACAAATTATTTCTACTGTTACTGATTTTGCCAGCAATTGTGTCAGCAAAATTAGTTGGAGTTGAAGCCACTGGTTATGGCGTTAGTATTAGTGCCGCGACTGATGACGCTTTGGTCGCTGCAGTTAAGCAAACAAACAACACGACAATAAATGTGAATCAAAAGTCAGTGTCAACATTACTTAAAGAGAATGGGACAACGGATCTATCCAAAGCGACAGGTAAAACATTCGATTTAGCCGCAAATGGTGTGATCAAAGAATATAGAATCGTTGAGTCGGAATGTGATGACGGTAAGTGCTTCGTTAAAGTTGTTGCAGTAGTTAAAGAGTCAAAAGAGACCGTGATTGAGAACCTCAATCGCAAAAAAATTTCAATTAAGAAATTTAAAGGTAAGTTGAGTAATAACTTTAATGCTGCATTAGAACAGTCGTTTACAAGAGGCGGCGGGAAGTTTGCTGTTATTGAAAACGCTGTTGATGAACAAATGGATTATCTGATTGAATTGACGCTTAAAAAGGCGAACACGAATTCTTGGAAAGTTGATAATCGGAAAACAGATCCTCTGACTAATAAAGTTACAGGTTCTATAAAAACAAAGTATTCATCAAGTTATGAAGTGAATTATCGAGTGATTTCTGGAGCAACTGGCCAAGTGAAGTACGCTAGCTCGAAAAAATCAACTTCCTCACGGAACAATTTAAGTTTGCTGGCTAAGTTGACGGCGAATAAGGTGTATGAAGATATTACCGATGCCGTTTTCCCTATGCGAATTGCTGCGGTATACCCGGAAGTCAATGAGATTGCAATTCCCACTGACGGTAAGATATTTGTTCTCGGTCAGAAACTGAAAATCACTACAGTTGGTAATAAAGTCCGAGACCCATATACCAAGGAAGTCATTGGCTATCAGACTGTAAAAGTAGGTGAAGCGAAAGTTTCCCGTATTGATCGTAAAGTTCTATACGCAACGGTTACGACATCAAATGTAGAGAGTATTCAACCCACGATGATTGTTGAAGTCATTAAATCTAAGCAAAAAATCGTCAAGAAAGCGAAAAAGCCTAAACCTGTAGAGGTAAAAGAAGAGTCAATTGTCGACAGTTCACATGGAGGGATTATACTCTAAATCAAAATTTAACTATTTTGTTTTAAGAGTTTTCTATCGTTGTTCTTCAGGCATCAAATTGGCAAAAGTGACGAAGTAAGGCTTCGTCACTTCTTTAATCATGTGGAAGGTATGATTCTATCAGTCTTGGGACACTTTCAGTGTGAGAGTGGCTTTTAAACCGCCCATATTACTTCTTTCCAATTCAAGTGAACCGCGATAACTGTGTGCCATTTCACTGACGATATTTAAGCCAAGCCCTGTTCCCGCTGTGGTTTCATCTAATCGAACACCACGCTTGATTACCTGATCTATCTGATCATTTGGAATTCCAGGGCCGTCATCTTCAATCATAATGGTTGCGTTGTCGTCACTGGTTTGAACGGCATGAACGCGGATAATAGAGTGAGCCCATTTGTAACCGTTCTCGAGTAAATTACCGACCATTTCATCAAGATCAGTTTTATCCACGTTAACAAAAAGATCACTATCTAGTTCATTCACGAGCACGACATTACGTTCTGCAAACACTTTATCGAACGCCATTGAAATCGCATCGACACGCTCACTGGGTGAGGTTCTAACTGCGAGAATATTCATTGATCCCGCCATTCGAGCGCGGCTTAAATGGTAATCAATATAATCTTGAATCTGCTTGATGGGAGGGGTGAGCTTGGCCTTTGGTTCTGACTCTAAGGTATCAATTTCATTTTTTAGAATAGAGAGAGGCGTTTTCAGTGCGTGAGACAAGTTACCTGCATGGTTTCGAGCGCGTTCAAGCAGTTCTTGGTAATGAAATAGTAGAGCATTGAGATCAGACACCAGCGGAGAAACTTCTTGAGGGTAGTTATTACTCAGCGCTTGCTGATCGCCGCTACGTAACATCGCAAGTTCTTGCTGCATTTTCGTCAATGGCCTGAGTGACCAACTGACCTGTGCTCCAATTAAGATTAAAACACCGGTAAACAGTAGACCTAAAATAACCCATAACTGACCAGTAAGCCTGTGTAAGGTCTCTTCAAGTGGATCTTCATCTAGCCCGATCAAAATGGAAATGGGTGTCGAAAGCTCAGGGAGATAAATCTCTCGTTCGATGTAAATCAGCTTCTCATCTTGAGCGCCACGCGCAATGGTCTTCAGTCCTGTTTTTTCAACTTGTATGCTTTTATCCCAAAGAGAACGAGAACGTAAAGTGTGTGATTCAGCAGAAGCTGTCCAATATAAGCCACTATAAGGTTGAATAAAACGAGGATCAGATAAGCGTGCGCTCATGGATAAACTGCCACTATCATCCGCTTCTATGTTCGCGGTGATCTCATCCATGCTTCGGTTAAGTTGGTTGTGAACGTCTTCTAATAAGTAATCGTTCACCAGTTTCGGTATACCAAGTCCTGCGGCCAAAATCATAGCCGACAGCCATAAGGCAGCCGCCAATAGTAGGCGGCTTTTCAGGCTGATATTTTTTAGCCTCTGCTTAGAGGTTCTGTGATACATAGAGGTTCTGTTATGCATAGAAGCTTTGTGGTGCTTAGTTGGCATTGAGTCTGTACCCTAAACCACGCACTGTTTTGATGACCTTAGGTGCGATTTTTTTACGGATCCGACCTATGAATACTTCGATGGTGTTTGAATCTCGGTCAAAATCTTGTTTATAGATATGTTCAACTAATTCGGTGCGAGAGATGACTTTCTCTGGGTTATGCATAAAGTAAGCGACCACTTTATATTCTAGGGCAGTAAGGCTCATGGCTTGACCTTGCCACATTACTTTTGAGCTTCGAGTATCAAGGCTAAGATCGCCTATTTGCATGATTGGAGAGGCATTGCCAGATGCGCGACGAAGCTGCGAACGAATTCGAGCAATCAGTTCTATCATTTCAAACGGTTTGGTTAAGTAATCATCCGCGCCTGCATTCAAACCTTCAACACGTTGAGTCAGCGTGTCACGCGCACTTAAAATAATTACCGGAGTATTAATATTTTCATCTCGAATACTTTTTAAAACCGTTAAGCCATCGAGTTTTGGCAATCCAAGGTCGAGCACAATCGCGTCCCACTCTTCTGATGTGGCGCGGTATAAAGCATCAATGCCATCTTGTGAAAGTTCAGGTACCCAGCCAGTATTTTCGAGGGTTTCAATTATTTGCTCACCAAGACGTGGTTCATCTTCGACAACTAAAATTTTCATTATTGTTTTTCTCTTTAGGATTGGATTTCAGTTTGGATTATTTCTTAATGACATCGTGAAGGTTGCGGCCTTTTATTTCAATCATTTCTAAGGTGGCAGCATTGTACTCAACTTTGATGACGCTGTTTTTATGTACTAATTTCAATTCATACACCCACTCATCGTCGTCTTCTTCTAATTCGACTTTGATAAGACGGCCGTTTAATTGAGATTCAACTGCCGCGTAAAGCTCTGAAAAGGGTTTAATTAAGCCTGCTTGTACTGCGTCGTAGACTTCGTCTTGATCTTCATCGATCTCCACGCGAGTCCCTGCTTTATGCTCATCTAGAACGATGTTATGCCCATTTTGATGATCTTTTGCGAATGCTAATGGACCTGAAAAAATGGATAAAATCAGACAAGATATAAGCGTATGTTGTGCCTTGTTTTTCATACAATTTCCTAAGCAATAACCTGATAGGGCAGCGTTGATATTTCCATACTCAGTATAATTAAACATAGATGAACATAAAGTGAATAAGTGGTTTGTAAGTTAAATCTGTAGACTTAACGGCTTTGCATTTCATCTTCAAATATTTTGTCGCGCATTTTCCAAAATCGTCCGACCTTTCTTGCTACCACAAATTGGGGAGGGCGAAAGCGGTGTTGGTTAGCGACGACGCGAGTGGGTGAACTCTCTTCAAATGGTCGATGTCTATCCGCAAGGTGAGGTCGAACAAATTGATCTTTAAACAGTTGTTTTTGCTTCTTCGTGGTTAATGGCCAAAACTCATGAACTTGAGCTTGGTTTTCACCTAGATAGGTGACTTTAAGCTGAGATTTTCCTGTTGAGTCTTTATGAACATTTAAGTCCATCTCAAGACACTCAAATACTAACGCATCTTTTAAGTTGAGAGCCTCTTTTAGTTTTTTATCAGGGTCAACTAAAGTGGCATCGCACTCATGACAAATACGCGCGGCAATGTCATTGTCTGCTCCGCAGTTACCACAATATTTAGCTCTGAACCGGTATCCACAATGCTCCCGTTCTTGAGTCTCTTCATCGGTAAAATAACCTTGGCAGCGACGTCCAAAATGCTCTAGTAGGAAACCATTACTGTCTAGCTTTCCCCAGAAGTTATTATTGAAACCGCAAGCCGGGCAAGGGATGGTGACGATTTCGCTCTCAGAATCTGGTTTTGGATCGCCCACTTCTGGTTGATAAAGGTCGTAGCTATTGCCTGCATAATCGAGTACTAAACATTCGGTTTTTCCCTCAGATAGGCGTAATCCTCGACCTACAATTTGCTGATAAAGACTGATTGATTCTGTTGGTCGCAAAATAGCGATTAAATCCACATGAGGCGCATCGAAACCAGTGGTTAACACAGAAACATTGACGAGAAATTTGATATGGCGGTTTTTGAAGTCATTAATGATCTGATCGCGCTCTAATGTAGGAGTATCACCGATGACAATTGCGGACTCTCCAGCAGGCAGTAGGCCTAAAATCTCCTGCGCGTGACGAACCGTTGCCGCAAATACCATTATGCCTTGTTTGTCTTGTGCCAGTTGAATGATTTGGTCGACAATCTGCGGTGTGGCGCGTTTAGATTGCTCAATGACCATGTCCAGTTCCGCTTCTTTATATCGCCCGGTGTTTGCTGGCTTAAGCTTAGAGAAATCATAACTGAGTACAGGAGCATCAATCATTCTGGCGGGGGTCAAAAAACCTTCATCAAGTAGGTAACGAATCGGCAGTTCAAAAATGCAGTCACGGAAAAATCTCGGTTCTTCAGAGCGAACTTGGCCGCGAGTATGGTATTGGTATAACCACCCCATGCCTAGGCGATAAGGCGTGGCGGTCAAGCCTAACACTTTAATGCCGGGGTTTATCTCTCTTAAGTGGGAAATGACTTTTTGGTAGCTGCTTGTTTTTTCATCGGGTACGCGATGGCATTCATCAATGACCAAGAGTGAAAACTGATTCGCAAAAGCGTCTAAGTTTCTAACAACGGATTGTACTGAGGCGAAGACGACCTGCTGATCGGTCTCTTTACGACCTAAACCCGCCGAGAATATGGCCCCTTTTAAGTCATAACCTTCATATTTCGCGTGGTTTTGCTCAACTAATTCTTTTACGTGCGCCATCACCAAAACTCGTCCTTTAGCGAGACGAGCGAGTTCTGCAATGACTAAGCTTTTCCCTGCTCCAGTGGGCAGTACGAGAACCGCAGGTGTGCTGTGCTTACGAAAATAGTGGATGACCGCTTTAACTGAATCAGCTTGATAAGGGCGAAGTGTGTACATAGGGATGCGTTTATTAACCTTTCAAATGAAGCAAATAGAATAAGAGCAGCGGCGGTTTACACAAATAATGTGAAATAGCTCAACTATTGAGTAAAACAAGACTATAATACCTGACTTAATTTAGTCGAGGTATTCATGCGTTTAGATAAATTTTTGTGTGATTCATTAGGTGTTACTCGTAGAGAAGCGACAATCCTTCTTAGAAAAGGCGAAGTAACCGTAAATGGCGAGAAGAAAAAAAGCGGTTCTGTAAAAATAACAGAGCAGTGCTGTGTTGAGTGGCAAGAGCGCGAAATAACGGTGAAAGGCCCTCGTTACATCATGCTATACAAACCGGAAGGCTTTGTTTGTTCACATGAAGATGGTTCTAATCCAACCGCATTTGAATTGCTTGATGAAATCAAAATGGACGAACTTCATTTTGCTGGCCGTTTAGATGTTGATACGACAGGTTTAGTTCTGATCACCGATGATGGCCAATGGTCTCACCGCATTACATCGCCTAAGCGTAAATGTGAAAAAACATACCGCGTATGGCTGGTTGAACCTGTTGAAGATGACTATGTTGAGAAGTTTAAGCAAGGTATTGAGCTTCGCAGTGAAAAAGAGCCAACACTGCCTGCACATCTCGAAGTTCGTGCCGAAAAAGAGGTGCTACTGACTATCCATGAAGGCAAATACCATCAAGTAAAACGTATGTTTGCTGCTTTGGGTAATAAAGTAGAAGCACTTCACCGTGAAAAAATTGGTGAAATTGAATTAGATGAAGAGTTAGAGTTAGGTGAGTACCGTTATTTAACTCAAGAAGAAGCGGATTCTATTTGGAAATAGTGGCGTAGGTTAAAGCCTGACGTTTATTTTCATGTTCGCGTATTAAAGTCATGGCCCATTTGGTCGTGGCTTTTCTTTAGTTTCGAAGTTCTGATTTATTTTTTATTGCAATATCTGATGATAGTTTTCGTTTGTAATACTTAGTCTTACGCCTACTTATCACCTCCACTTCCGCATAGGAGAGTTATGACCACAACCACTGAACCAAGCATTTCACAGGGAAATACTCAGCCGACAAGCGTGAACCCCAATGAGCCGCCTAAATTAGGGTTGTTGCTATTTTTAATTTTGGGTGCGATTGGTGCGCTGACACCTTTAGCTATCGATATGTATTTGCCAGCAATGCCGACGATCGCTAAAGATCTTGGCGTGTCTGCTGGTGCGGTTCAGATTACGTTAACAGCTTATACTGCTGGTTTTGCGTTTGGTCAGTTGCTGCATGGCCCTTTGGCCGACAGTTTTGGGCGTCGGCCTGTGCTTATCATTGGTGTGCTCTTTTTTGGCATTGCTGCAGTAGTGAGTGCGACAACGACGGGTATTGAAGCGCTAACTTATGTTAGAACCGCGCAAGGCTTTGCGGGAGCAGCGGCTGCTGTGGTGATACAAGCTCTGGTCCGCGATATGTTTGATCGTGAAGATTTCGCTCGTACCATGTCGTTCATTACCTTAGTGATGACGATCGCGCCGTTAGTTGCGCCTATGGTGGGGGGGTATTTGGCTCTGTGGTTTGGTTGGCGTTCTATTTTCTGGGTGCTCGCGATTTTTGCTGCAATGGTGATTGCTGCGGTGTTCTGGAAAATTCCGGAAACATTGCCAGTAGAGAAGAGACAACCATTACGCTTTAGAACCACCATTCGTAATTACGCTCGGTTATTTAAGAATCCAGTGGCAATGGGGCTGATATTTTCAGGTGCATTCTCTTTTGCCGGGATGTTTGCTTTCTTGACCGCTGGCGCATTCGTCTATATTGATATTTATGGCGTACGACCTGATCACTTTGGTTATCTGTTTGGAATGAATATCATTGCGATGATTTTGATGACGAGCATTAATGGTCGCATGGTGAAAAAAGTGGGCTCACATAATATGCTGCGCTTTGCTTTAACCATTCAGCTGTTAGCGGGTGTTGGCCTATTTGCGGGCTGGGCGCTCGATCTTGGGTTGTGGGGAATTGTTCCATTTGTCGTTCTATTCATCGGAACACTCTCAACAATCGGTAGTAATTCTATGGGGTTATTACTTAGCGGTTATCCGAAAATGGCGGGTACTGCTTCTTCGTTAGCTGGAACACTTCGTTTCGGTACTGGTTCTGCTGTAGGTGCTTTGGTGGCAATGTTCCCATCCACAACCGCAGTACCAATGATTTTGGTGATGACAGCCTGCTCTGTGCTGTCAGCATTGTTATATTGGACATTAGGGAAAAAGGCATAATGTCGAAATACCATATTGAAATTCAAGCATTAGTAAACGCTGCATTAGAAGAGATGGCAGCGGAACACGAAAGCGGAAAGTTGGTCAATGCTCCTGTTGCAAATAACCACTTTCTGGTTCGTTGGGTAACGAAAAACATTAAAACCAAAGTGTTTAATAAGTGTATTAGCAGCGACATGATTCGCTGGCAAAAATCGGGTCGTTCTAAAGGTAACCAATCCGATCTTCTGTTTACGTTCAAACGTATTTCGGCCTTCTACGGAAAGATGTTTCCACAAGGTGACGACACTAAACCATTAAAAGACAGCGATGTTGAAGCGTTCATCGATAAAATGGATGAAGCGGGTTGGTGTGTAACGAATACAGAAGTGCTAACTAATGGTGAGAAGATTCAGTTCTTTACGGATGGCGCAGACTCTTTCGCGATGTGTGCTGATCAATGTGATGACTCTTTTGACGGTGAAATCATGGCACGACCAATGAATTGGTTTGTTCGTGGCAATCACGCGAAGTTTATTGAGATGGCCGCAGAAGCTGGTTTCATGCTGCACAAACGTACTGACTACAAATCATTGGTCAAATACCATGGTGAGTATATTGTTTACCCTGGAAATCACGGCGTTGAATTAGCTGAAATTCCGATTAGCGTCATTGGTTAATTGATTGGGTCATCGGTTAGCAGATTCGTTTTAATCGTTGAATTATAATGCCTCTTTTGAGCTTTATTGGTAAGGCTTCAAAGGGGCATTTTTATTTTCTGTTTTCAGCTATCGACTGTTTACACGGCATGTCTCATTGTTTGTGTATGCCTAATAGTTTGTGTATGTCTAGCTGCTCGTGCATGTCTAGCTGTTCGTGCATGTCTATGGTGAATTAGCTCTTCTCCGTTTGTTTACCGGAGGCCTTTTTACAGATAGCCTTTACCATGCCTCTAAAAATAAATAGATGGGCAGGCATCATGGCAAACCAGTAGAGTAATCCTAAAAATCCTTGCGGATGCCACCAAGCGGTTAAGTTCACCTCTCTATAGTCACCATGATCAGTGATGGTGCACTCAAGACGTCCTAAACCGGGTCCTTTCATCCCAAAAAATAGAGAAAGAAACTGATTTTTTTCACAGCGAATCACTTTCCAAGAGTCAATAAAATCACCCACTTTTAATTCAGGCCCTTCAGGAGAACGACGTATCGGCCTCTGACCGCCAAAGAAGATGTCGAGCCATTCCCGTGTACGCCATAACCCATTAGCAAAAAAGTACCCCTCTTCTTTGCTTCCTATTTTTTGTGCAACTTCCCATAGTTGCTCGCTCGATAACTGAGTATGTGCACTTGCCCCAGCTTGTTTAGGGTAATAGCCGTAACCAGGCTGCCAGCGTTGTAAGGCTGCGGGTTCAAATCCCCATACATTACTGCGGACAAATGTACCTTCTTGTTTAATTGTCTCCCTTACTGCGTCTTCATAAGAAATAAGATCTTGCGGGTATAGTTTGCGTATTGGCTGAGCGTCGGCAATGTAGTCGTGTTCCAGTCCGGCCAGCAGCGCTTTGCCAATATTAGAGGGGACGGAAGTGACTAAGCTAAGCCAATATGAGGCCATTTTAGGAGTAAGGAGAGCGGTAGACCATAAACGGAGTGGCTTTTTGACCGCCTGGCAGATCACTTTAAATTGCTCGCGGTAGCTCAATACATCGGGCCCACCGACTTCAAATGTTTGAGACTCTCTCGGTGATGCTTTCGCTAATTCTAATAGGTAATGATTGAGGTTAGGTAGGGCAATGGGGTTTGCTTTTGAATCAACCCATTTGGGCGCGATCATTAGAGGGAGGTTGTAAACAAAGTCGCGCATAATTTCAAAAGCAGCGGAACCTGGCCCAATAATGACGCCAGCGCGAAGCTCAGTCACGGGTATACCACTAAGTCGAATGATCTTACCTGTCTTCTTTCTTGCTAATAAATGTTCAGAATTCCCCGTTTGCGGCTGGAGTGCGCTTAGGTAAATAACATGTTTGACTCGGCTATTAAGCAGAGCTTGAGAAAAGTTCTCCGCAAGTTGTAGTTCATATTCGATGAAGTCGTGTCCCTCTGCCATCCCGTGAACGAGGAAGAAGACAAGATCGAAATCATCAACAAGCTTATCGGTCTCATCCTTATCCGCTAAATCTAGATAATGCATCGTAAGGCTAGGGTGGGGAGCGGTTCTCTGTTTGAGATAATCGATATGACGAGCTGCGGCCGTGACAAGATGGCCCTCTGCTAGTAACTTCGGGATTAGTTGTGATCCAATGTAGCCTGACGCACCTAATATAAGAATTTTTTTCATGCTCATCCATCAGCCTTTTTAGTGGTCGAAATATGCACTAAGGGCTATAGTATCAGATTATTATCGAGTTCTATCAATATGTTGTGATTTGGTTACGATTACTCGGTTTTTGTTTATTAAAGGTGATGTTCTTGGCTCTTGTCTCTCAAATAATTTTCCATACCAAAGGTGATTTTTTACGCCGCTTAATTGCGATTGCATTACCTATTGCCCTTCAGAGTATTATGTTCTCAAGCCGAGGTTTGGTGGATGTACTTATGCTGGGACAGCTAGGTGAAGCGGATATTGCCGCGGTGGGTGTGGCGAGCCGAGCCATGTTTGTTACAACCATAATGTTAGTGGGTGTAAACACTGGAGGCGCACTATTAACGGCTCAGTTCTGGGGCGCAGGAGATAAAAAAGGCGTTAGGGAAAGTACCGCCCTGACTTGGATGATTGCGGTGGGTTTTGCTCTATTGACCATCGTCTTTTTTGTCTTATTTCCAACTCAGATTATGTCACTGACCACCGATTCGAATGAAGTTAAGCAACTGGGTCGTGACTATATTGTTATCACATCGTTTAGCATGATAGCAGTGGCTTGTGTGAGCAGTATGGCGGTAGGTTTACGTGCGATGCACAAGCCGGGGATTAGTACCTTTTTTAGTGGAATCGGAATCCTGTCGAACGTCTTCCTCAACTGGGTGCTTATTTTCGGTAAGTTTGGATTCCCAGCTATGGGGATCACCGGTGCAGCAATCGCGACGGTGTTGAGCAGCGCAATAGAAGTGGTGTGTTTATATGGTTACTTATATAGCAAGAAGCATCTTCTCGCTTTTGGTATGAATGACATAAAAGCCGCGTGTTATTGGGACAATATTGTTCGCTTCTTAAAATTATCAATGCCGACAACGTTCAACTTTCTTGCGTGGGCTGGTGGTTTATTCGCGTACCATGCCATTATGGGACAAAGTGGTGTTCAAGGCCTTGCTGCACTCTCTGTCATGACGCCTGTTGAGTCGATCTCACTAAGCTTGCTCATCGGTCTATCGAATGCCGCGTCAGTGTTAGTCGGCAACCAGCTAGGTGCTAAAAAATACGATGCCGTGTATTACCAGGCGCTGGGTTTAACTTGTTTAAACATCATCGTTGGTGTTTGTGTGGCTATCTTGCTCTTCTTTATTCAGATCCCGATTTTAAACGCTTTCTCTGCGCTGACCCCTGAAACAAGGGAAATGGCCGAAAAATTCATTGTTATCTTAAGTTTCGGTATTGTCCTTCGCTCCGTTCCTATGGTGGTGATCGTTGGAGTACTGAGAGCGGGTGGTGATGTGAAGTTTTGCTTGTATCAAGATCTCATCGCCCAATGGTTGATCGGTATTCCGCTGGCTGCTTTTGCGGCTATCAAGCTAGGGATGTCTCCGGAGTGGATTTATGTGCTGTTTCTCACAGAAGAAGTGGTGAAATGGGGCGGTTCACTTTATAGGATGAAAAGCAAGAAGTGGATGAAAAATTTGATTGAAAATTAGACATGTGAATTATTGATGCTGCAATGGGATGCGTATATTGTGATCTGTACTTCAAAACACTTCCTACTAACAAGGAATTAGTGTAGATTCTGAATCCAATTTAGAGTTCATGTGGTGATTTAATGTTAAGACTGTCGGACCTGTGCAAAGGCTATGTAGATGGGGGGGAATTTCACCCTGTACTGCAAGGGGCAGAGCTTCACTTAAATCAAGGGGATCAAGTTGCTTTAATGGGAGAAAGTGGTTCAGGAAAGAGCACTTTACTTAACCTTATTGCTGGTCTCGATACGGTAGACTCTGGTGAAATTGAGTTCCCTCATTTGCAAATGCACAGTGCTTCTGAGTTTAACCGTACCGCTTTTCGTCGTAATAATATTGGTAATATATTCCAACAGTTCAACTTGCTCCCAACGCTTAATATTGCCGACAACATCCGCTTTTGCCGTCAATTAAAAGGCCTACCTGAAGACAAAGCTCTATGGCGTCAGATTTTATCTGCATTGGATCTGATGGCACTTTTAGGGCGTTACCCAGAAGAGGTCTCTGGTGGTCAGCAACAGAGAGCTGCGATTGCAAGGGCTTTATATATGGAGCCTCAGTTACTACTGGCAGATGAACCAACGGGTAGCCTTGATGAACGTAATGCGGAAGCGGTAATGCGTTTATTAACCTCACTTACTCGTCAGCTAAATTGTACGCTACTACTTGTCACTCACAGTGAAAAAGTTGCTCAACACATGGAAGGGCGCGTTCGCCTTCAAGGAGGGCAATTGCATGTTATGGCCCGTAGTTAAGGCGCTACTAGGTCACTACCGTCGGTATCCTTTACAAATCATTCTAGTTTGGCTTGGTCTTACTCTTGGCGTATCACTTTTGGTGGGTGTTACGGCAATTAATGATCATGCAAAACAGAGCTACGCGAATGGTGAGAAACTTTTTTCAAACCCTCTTCCTTACCGTATTCGCCCAAAGCACAACGCAAATAAGATCCCACAAGGGTTTTATATTCAACTCCGCAGAAAAGGCTTTAACCAATGTGCGCCTTTTGATAATCATCGCTTAACAACCAGCAATGGTACCAGCTTGATGCTGATGGGGGTCGATCCTATTGCGATGATGCAGTTCAAAGATGATATTCACTTAGAAGATTTGACCACGTTAAGCTTGATGAAGCCGCCTTATCCGCTGCTTGTGAGTCAGCAATTTGCGAAACATATGAGCTGGTCAGAAAATTCATACATAGAGTTGAATGATGGTTCAAAGCTTGGGCCCATCACCATAGATAGAAAAAATCAACTCCATGGCACCAAAGTCGTCGCTGATCTGTCATTACTTCGTATGCTAAAACGAAGCTCTGGGCTGTCTGTTATTGCTTGTGGTGAAATGCCAGCGAAAAAGTTGCAAGCGTTAAGATCCCTATTACCCAATGGCATGGCGATCTCGCGTAGTACAAAAGCGGAACTTGAGTCATTAACGAATGCTTTTCATATGAATTTATCAGCGATGGGGATGCTCTCTTTTGTCGTTGGATTGTTCATATTCTATCAAGCCATGTCGCTTTCTTTTATCCAGCGTCAGCCTCTTGTCGGAACATTACGCCAAATTGGCGTGTCAGGTTGGCAATTGGCAAAAGCGCTCTCTTTTGAGTTGGTTTTGTTGGTCCTCATTAGCTGGCTTTGCGGTAATGTACTCGGCTTACTCCTTGCTAATCAGCTTATCCCTGCCGTATCGGCTAGCTTGGGTGATCTCTACGATGCAAATGTAGGTTTATCGATAACGTGGGGTTGGAGAACAAGTTTATATAGCCTAGCGATGGCATCATTTGGGGCGTTCATTGCTTGTAGCTGGCCTTTGATTCGCTTACTTAAATCACAGCCTATTCGTCTAACATCGCGTTTATCACTGGTTCGCTTTGCTGGTACGGAATTTAGTTGGCAAGCGTTGATCGCCTGTGCGTTTTGTGTCGCTGCGATTGCGGTGTACCAAGCGCCTAAAACTCAAGAAACAGGTTTTGCGATAATTGGTCTGATGCTTGTGAGTGTCGCTTTATTCACGCCATACATCATTTGGAAACTGTTTAACGCGCTGTCTTACTCTTTACGCTGGGTTAAAGCTCGTTGGTTCTTTGCTGATGCAGCTGCGAGTATGAGTTATCGTGGGGTAGCAACGATGGCGTTTATGCTTGCTTTAACTGCAAATATTGGCGTTGAAACCATGGTAGGCAGTTTCCGTGATACGACGGATAAGTGGTTAAGCCAGCGATTAGCGGCGGATGTTTATATCTACCCAAGCAATAATTCGGCGGCGCGAATGAGTACTTGGCTTACTGCTCAGCCTGAAGTTGATACGGTTTGGTGGCGTTGGGAAAAAGATGTGTCAACGGCTGGTGGCCCTATACAGGTCGTGAGCTCCGGCTCTTCAGAAGGTGAGCTTGATGCCTTAACCGTTAAACTAGGGATCCCAAATTATTGGTACCAATTGCATCAGTCGAAAGGTGTGATGATCAGTGAGTCCATGTCATTGAAATTAGACATCAGACCGGGTGACTACATCGATTTAGGCGAAAGGCTTGGCAAAAAATGGCAAGTGGTTGGAGTGTATTATGATTATGGCAACCCGTATCACCAAGTGATGATGTCACATCGCAATTGGTTGAACTCCTTTGCTGGTAGCGGCAATGTCGCTCTTGGCGTCGTGCTAGAGGATAATGTGAATGCATTGGGTCTTAAGCGTCGTTTAGAGAGTGTGTTTAGGATGAGTTCTGAACGTGTTTTTGATAATGGCAGCATTCATAGTCAGGCCATGAGAGTTTTTGATCGCACTTTTGCTATTGCTGACACTTTAGGCAACATCACACTGGTGATCGCGGTATTCGGCATTTTCTTCTCGACCTTAGCTGGAGAAGTTTCAAGGCAGCGTCATATTTCTTTACTCCGCTGTTTGGGTATGTCAGGGAAAGAGTTGATCGCCATGGGGAGCTTGCAACTGGTGGTATTCGGTTTGATTTCGGCGATAATTGCGATGCCTCTAGGACTCGCACTAGCTAACTTAATTGTGGATATTATCATCAAGCAATCCTTTGGTTGGTCTTTGGAGTTACAGGTGATTCCTTGGGAATATATGCAAACTTTTGCTTGGGCGATGTTATCGCTAATTGTTGCAGGTGCGCTACCTGTTCTTCGAATGGTTCGTAATACACCGATCAGTTCACTAAGAGATGCGTTGTAAATGAAAAACAGAAAAGTTTCGGATACGACGAAGCACTCTAGTCAGACTACACATTCTGGTCAGAAGTCGGACTCAGGTGAGTTACGCGTTCAAGATCTAGGTCGTCACCACCATTCTAGTCGCATTATCACGGCCTCTGTGATGCTGTTTGTTATGATTCTTTTAGCTTGTGGTGTCTATTTTTCATTTTTTGACTCCTCAAATGAAACTAAAGCAAGTAACGTAAGCCCGTTATTTCATAGTGAAGAGCGAAAGGTTTACGACCCAGTGCTTCCAGATAAAGCAGTTAAACTACCAGCAGACTTTCAACTTCATCCCGACTTTCAGCATGAGTGGTGGCACTACTTTGCAAGTGTTGTGGATGCTGAGGGTCAAGAGTATGGGATCCAGTGGAGCTACTTTAGGGTTGCCACAGATGAAAGGGAAACGTCTGGCTGGCAAAGTCCACAGCTATATATCGCCAATGTTGTTATTAGCTCTGGAACAAAAACGTGGAAAGAGCAGCGTTTGGCTCGCGGTGGAATTGGCCAGGCAGGAATGCGCAATCGTCCTTTTAGGATCTGGTTAGATAACTGGAGTTGGCGCTCATTAAGTTCTACGCCCTTTCCTGGTTTGTTAGATGTTCAGTCAGATGAGTTTGGCATGGTATTGACATCTAAGACCATAGGACCTTATGTCTTAAATGGAGATAAAGGCTATCAAATTAAGCATGATTTACTGCCTATCGCTTCTTACAGTTTCAGTGCTCCATTTTTGAGTGTTCAAGGACAACTTCGTTTAGAGGGGCAACCAGCGTTCGCAGTTAAAGGCAAAGCTTGGCTGAATAAAGAGTGGGGGAGCGCTTTACTTGCTGAAGGAAGAAGAGGTTGGGATTGGTTTGTGTTTGACCTTGATGATGGTCGGACATTAAGCGTGACTCAATCTCGATATGATCAACAATTACCTTATACGTATGGCACTTTGGCGGATAGATCGGGGAAAGTAATAAGTTTGTCTGATTCAGATATATCGATCTCGCCATTAAATACCAGCACTTTGCCGAATGGACGCAGGTTGCCATTACAGTGGTCGATAGAGGTGCCTGAAAGCAATATTAAATTGATGACCAAAGTGGTTCGCAGGGATATGTGGCTGCCTTTTGTCATTCCATATTGGGAAGGCCCAGTGTCCGCTTCTGGTTCCCATGAGGCAAAAGGCTTCATGCAATTGACGGGATACTAGTGACGAGCATTCACTGAATAAGATCGTATGAACAAAATGCGCTGATGAAATTATTGTTTACATGATCTGAGCCTTCGTCGCTTTATCTCATTACGTCAGATCTGGCCCACGTATGTTGTATTTTAGGGGTAAGGGTGGTTTTTCTATCTTATTTTTCTACTCTCATGAGTCAGTCGGCCTATTATGAATGGGCTGCCTGTGTTTTCATGATTATCCGCATCCTTCACTTTTCGTATCTTTCTGATTGATAAAATATTAATCGGGTGCACTCAGTTGCATTTCTAATCTATACTCCCACTTATGAATAAAAATGTAACTTTAAGGAATATACGCTGTATTGTTTATTAAACATCGGAAATTCCGAAGTTAAACATCTAAACAATCGATTATTCCAAACTGTCGGTGATCTATAAACTCAGATCTATTCTTTGTTATCAGATTATTAACATAATAAATATAAGGACGATATCATGAGTGATGTCATTCGCGACTTCTTCAAAATGGAGTCAGCTGGTGGAATTTTATTAGTCATTGCTGCTGCGATTGCAATGACGATTGCAAACACGTCGTTTAATGGTGTTTATCAAGAGTTTCTTCATACCTACGTGTTCGGCATGTCTATTTCGCATTGGATCAATGATGGTCTAATGGCGATTTTCTTCTTTTTGATTGGTCTTGAAGTTAAGCGTGAATTACTTGAAGGTGCACTGAAGTCAAAAGAGACGGCAATATTCCCAGCAATTGCGGCTGTGGGCGGTATGTTGGCACCTGCACTGATCTATGTACTGTTTAACTCTGGTGACCCACAAGCAATGCAAGGTTGGGCAATTCCGGCCGCGACTGATATTGCATTCGCGCTAGGTATCATGGCTCTGCTAGGAAAGCGTGTTCCTGTTAGTTTGAAAGTTTTCCTACTCGCCCTTGCTATTATCGATGACCTTGGTGTTGTTGTGATCATTGCGCTTTTCTATAGCGGTGACTTGTCAACGATTGCATTAACGATTGGTTTTGCGATGACTGGCGTGCTCTTTATGCTTAATGCCAAACATGTGACTAAGATAAGTATCTATTTAGTTGTGGGCTTCATTTTATGGGTGAGTGTACTCAAATCGGGAGTTCACGCGACGCTTGCTGGTGTGGTTCTAGGCTTTGCTATTCCATTGAAAGGCAATGAAGGTGAGCGATCTCCACTTAAACATCTTGAGCATGCACTTCATCCATATGTCGCGTTTGCAATTCTTCCTCTGTTCGCATTTGCTAACGCAGGTATCTCATTGGAAGGTGTTTCAATGGACGGTCTGACATCGATGCTGCCACTAGGTATTGCGTTGGGGCTGTTAGTTGGCAAACCTTTGGGTATCTTTACTTTCAGCTGGATTGCGGTAAAAGCTGGCGTAGCGAAGTTGCCTGAAGGCATTAACTTTGTCCATATATTTGCAGTATCAGTGCTATGTGGTATCGGTTTTACCATGTCTATATTCATCTCATCACTTGCATTTGGTTCGGTGAGTGCTGATTTTGATACTTACGCAAGGTTGGGCATTTTAATGGGATCTACAACTGCGGCAGTGTTGGGTTACGCACTATTAAGCCTATCATTGCCTAAGAAAGCATAATGGTTGTGCTCTTCTAGACAAAAACCTAGACAAAAAACAAGCCCTCTAAATGTAGAGGGCTTTGTTGTATTTCTGAGTCCGGAAAAATGTTACTTCTTGATGGTGGTGAAAATCGTCCACTCTTCAATCACCGCTTCTTTAAGGCCAACAACGGTCGCAGTAACTTTTCGGTTGATTGCATGGGATGTTGGATCATCACCTTGACTCTCTAGTTTGGATTCACCATACCCAACGATACGAGCGCGGTCTCTGGTTATGCCATAGGAGATAAGCCGTTTTTGAACATTGTTCGCTCGTTTCTTTGAAAGTTCGAGGTTGTATTCTGGTGACCCGATTTTACTGGCGTAACCTTGGATCTCAATTGACGCCGTTTTATAGGTTTTTAAAAACTCCGCCATCGTACGGATTTGTTCTGAAAAAATTGGGTTTATCTCAAAAGAGTTATGAGCAAAGAGAATCTTGAGTTGCCTTACCTCCTCTGAGCGCATGAGTTCTCCACAGCCATCATTATCGACTTGTGATTCTCTTGGCGTTCCAGGGCAAATATCACGAGCGTTCACGACACCATCTCGGTCGTCATCTTGTAAATCTGAAACTTGAACGGCTGTTGGTGTATCTATGTAGGGGTAGTCTTGCTCAGCCCAAACCATGGTTGAAATGGACAGAACTAAGCTCGGGACTACAAGGATAAATTTCATAGTTAGTACTCCATCTCTTTCGTCCACTCTTCAGGTATATCTACCAGTAAAGCATCCAGTAGGCTCCCAGTGGCATTCATCACTCTATACTTTGCATATTGCTCGGAATAGTGCGCATCGAGGTAATCTTTTCTCGCTTCAAATAGTTCATTTTCAGTATTGAGGAGATCAAGCAATGTACGTTGACCGATTCGATACTGTTTTTCGTAAGCAATCACGGTCTGAGAGGCAGAATCTACATGATCCGCCAAAAAGTTTTTCTGTTGCAAGGTCAAATCAAGCGCACTCCAAGATAGACGAAGCCCTTCTTCTACTTGTCGGAATGCTGTATCTCGTAGATCTTTTGCTTTGTTCAATTGGTATGCGGCAGATTCACTACGGTCGCTGTCTGATCCTCCGTTGTAGAGATTATATCGGAGTCTAAGCATCGCTAGAGTTTCGTCACTTCGCCCTTCATCACCGCCAGCATCATCACGCCATGTCTGCGAAGCTTCAAAAGAGAGGGTAGGGTAATTATTGCCTTTCGATTGCTCATATTGGAAGCGAGCAGAATCGATATCAGCATTAGCGACTTTAATGACAGGGTGTTTTTCGAAAGCAAAATCGATGGCTTCAGTTAAAGCAAGAGGGAGTTTGGAAATATCAGCTCTAGGATAGATAAGTCCTAAAGGTGCTTGGCCCACTTCTCGTTTAAATTGGGTATGGGTATCGATTAAGTTGTTCTGCGCAGCAAGTAAGTTTCCGTGAGCCTTGGCTATTCGAGCTTCAACCTGAGACAGGTCTGCTGTCGATCCTAATCCTGATTCTGCACGGCGTTTAATATCTTTATAGATCTCTTTGTGAGTCGCGAGGTTACTTTCAGAAAGAGCGAGAACTTCACTCGCTTTCACCGCATCTAAATATATTTGGGTAACATTGAGTGCTTTATTTTCAGCGTCCGCTAATAGTTGCAATCGCACCGATTCAGCATCGGCAGCGGTTCGATCAATGTTGTTTAGCGTAGCTGAACCATCCCAAATAAGTTGTGTAAGCGAAATCGTCGCTTCTTTACGTGTTAGATCGGTGGTTGGATCATTCTGTTGAGCGGGGTTAATCCTTTCATAGCCAATACCAGCATCTAGATAGATACTCGGCCTATAGTCTCCTTTTGTTGCATCGTTGTCTTTACGTAGACTGATGTATTCGTTAAACACACTTTTTATTTGTGGATTGGTTGCAAGAGTATACGCAACTGCCTGCTCTAATGTTTGGCTATTTGCGGTAAAACTCGACACAATCAAGCAACTAATTAGATTGAGATTGGTCCATTTCAAGGTCATTCTCCTCTTTCTTTTCTCGCTAAAAATGCAGTCGATCAACCTAAAGTGTGTGATCGCTCTAGTATCAAAATGCGACTTTATTATCAGCAAGCTTAGTTTATAGAGTGAGAAAAACGAGAAATTTATCAAATTTTTTAAAATTAAATTCCCTTATAAATTGACATCTTGGAGTTTGATGGGTTTTAAGGGTTGTTATTGAGTTGAATGTTACTAGTGTGGCGACTAGTTTTATAAGATGCAAAAGGTGCGATGTTTATTCAGATATAAGACATATTTGAGCACACTCTTAGTGACGGAAGGGATCAACTCATGAAATCCACGACTCTTAATTATATAGCAGCGGCAAGTGGTCTGATTGTATTAGATGGGCTAGGTCAGTTGAAGCAATTAGAACCTGGAGAAAAACCACTACCCGGCGAGCTAGTTGTTTCAATTGATAATGGAGAACCTGACGATGTCAATATTGAAGCTCAGCTGATTGGAGACAATGCGCTGCCTCAGAATATCAATATCGATGATGAAATAGCACAAGTTTTAGCTCAAATTGAACAGGGAGAAGACCCCACTCAGAATGAAGATTTCGCGACAGCGGCTGGTGGCGAAATAGGGTCAAGTCCGACTGGTTCTGGCGATATAGAACGAACAGGTGCTGAGACCCTTGCGTTCACTAATTTTGAAACGTCTGGTCTTGAGGCTCAAGGCTTAACTGAATTACAAAGCTTAGCTTTAGGTGAACTTCTGGTTGAAGCATTTGCGATAATTTCAGGCGATGAAAATGTTGAAGTCGATGAAACGGATGCCCCAATAGAGACCGGGGGAGCTGTGGATGTAGATATTGAGGAAGTTTCATTTTTACCAATAGAAAATCAGCCAGGTGATAATAACTATGGTTTATTTTCTATTGATGAAGAGGGGAATTGGACATTTGTTGCTAATGAAGCGTTCGATGAACTTAATGTTGGTGATAGTTACGTTGATACCATTACCGTCTCAACGACAGATGACACTGAGACCACGATTACCGTCACAATCAATGGTACTGATGATGTACCAGAGTTGGTCGCAGATACAGGCAGCGTCACTGAAGATGTAGATGTTGTCGAGGGTACCTTGTCAGCGAGTGGTATTTTGGAACCTGGGACTGGCGGAGACGGCGGGGAAGATAAGTTTGTTGCTGCTGATATTGTTGGTCTCTACGGCAGTCTTTCTGTTGATGAAGATGGTAACTGGGAGTATTTCGCCAATAATAGCCAGGTTGCGATTCAAGAGTTAGATCAGGGCGAATCAATAGATGATGTCTTTACTGTACTAAATGCTGATGGAGTAACGGAAACAACCGTCACCATCACCATTAACGGCGCAGAAGATCCGTCCGACATCACTGTGGGTGAAGGGGACAGCGATGAAGGCAGCGTCACCGAAGACGTGGACGTGACGCTGGCCGACACCTTGGTCAGCGAAGGCAGCTTGACCATCAGCGATGTGGACGCCAATGACAATCCGGAGTTCAACCCGAACGGGGTGTTCACACCGACAGGCTCCACCAATGCCGCGGCGCTCGGCAGCTTAGTGATCGACGCCGATGGCGACTGGACCTACACCGTCGACAACAACGCGGTGCAATATCTGGACGAAGGTGAAACCGTCACCGAAATTTACACCGTCAGTGCCACCGATGGGACCGAGCATGTGGTCACCATCACCATTAACGG